>CAIQBN010000533.1 GCA_903870065.1 uncultured beta proteobacterium
AACCTGAAAATCTCTGATGTCAATCTTGCTGAAATGGTTCTGACGATTCGCGACACCAAGTTTTACAAAACTCGGTTAATTCCAATCGGTCCAAGAATGGTCAGAGAGTTGGCAGTCCATCGGACAAAACGTGAATTACTGGTTCTTCCAAACGGCAAAGATTCTGCCGTGTTTGCGATACGAACAGGTAAACCGATTGGGTACCGTCAGGTCAGCGATTGGTTTCAACGAGTCAGAAAGACTGCCGATATTGGTTGTCCACCAGGAGAGCAACGGCCACCACGAATGCATGATCTGCGCCATACCGCCGCCGTCCATCGTGTCGTTGCATGGTACAGAGCTGGAAAAAACGTCCAGCGATTATTGCCCCACTTGGCCACTTACCTTGGCCACGCCAACATCAAGTCGACACAGCGCTACTTGCACATGACACCGGAATTGATGGAGGAAGCAAGTCTCAAGTTTGGGGCATATGCAATGGCGGGAGATCGCCATGAGTGACCCGAAAATTCTTGGCCCATGGATTCGTCGATTCCTTTTGGAGCATATCGTTGCTGAGCGAAACCTGTCAATCAACACGCAAAAGAGTTATCGTGACACCTTGACTTTGCTGCTGCCGTTTGCCTGCGTTCAGTCCAGTCAGCAAATTGATCGAATGGCAGTGAATGATCTTTCGCCCAAGGTGGTGCGCCAGTTCCTGGAAAATATTGAGCATGAACGAAGTTGCAGCATAGCGACCAGAAATCAACGTTTGGCAGCAATCCATTCGTTGGCACGTTTTATTGGGATGCGCTCGCCGGAACACATTTCATGGTGCGCAGAGGTGCGATCAATTCCTTTCAAAAAAACCACCAAACCAATGGTCGGGTATCTGGAAAAACCAGAACTCGATGTTTTACTTGAACAGCCAGATCGAAAGACCACACAGGGTATTCGTGACCATGCCCTGTTGCTGTTTCTCTATAACAGTGGTGCCCGTGCCGATGAAGCGGCCAAGTTGACAGTCGGCAGTTTGCAAATGGGCACATCACCTGCGGTACGCATACTTGGCAAAGGAAACAAGCTGCGGATTTGTCCGCTTTGGCCACAGACCATCTCAGCCTTGCAACCGCTAACACAGGGGCGCAACCTGTCCGACGCAGTTTTTATCGGCCGTGGTGGCCGGGCGCTCACCAGGTTTGGCATTCATAGAGTCGTCACGACCTATGCATCGCTTGCCGGAGAAAGCTGGGTATCACTGAATAGGAAGAATGTAAGTCCCCATTCCATTCGCCACACCACGGCTGTTCATCTTCTGCGCTCTGGCGTGGATATCAA
Organism: uncultured beta proteobacterium; assembly: GCA_903870065.1. Classification (GTDB taxonomy): domain Bacteria; phylum Pseudomonadota; class Gammaproteobacteria; order Burkholderiales; family Burkholderiaceae_C; genus Allorhodoferax. The sequence continues at coordinate 1,318 of CAIQBN010000533.1, forward strand.
CACCATTCGTGCATGGCTTGGGCATGTGTCAATGGATACGACTCAAATTTATGCAGAAGTTGATCTTGAAATGAAAGCCAAGGCGCTCGCCAGCGTCAATATTGAGTCGTTGTCAAAACCGGCAAAGCCGAATCCACCCACCCCCTCATTGATGTTGTTTCTGAACAGCTTGTAGAGGGTGGCTGAAGTTATGTGCGGTTGTATCAGTACCGCCCGAGTGGTGGTTCATGATTTGCTTGGTCCATCGCACATAAATATGGCCGCAACATAACTGGCGTAGTCACCACCTTCGGGGTTTATGTAAAGGTAGGGGCGACCTGGTGCGCAGACCTCGACGCACAGGGTGCCCTCATGGGTGGTGCCACCTTTGCCTTTGAGCCAGCTGCGTGAACGCAGCAGGTTGGCGGCAAACTCATCAAATTCTGTGGTGCTCATCTCACGGGTTTCAGTGACCAGCACCTTTTCAGGGGATCCGCCGCCGAGTTCGCTTAGGTCGCAAGGCTTGCGGGCAAAGGGCAAGGTGATGCTCAACTCCTCGGTTTGGAGGGTGGCGGTGTCAAGTTGAACGGTGCGCGGTGTGCGCTCGATGGTAATGGTCATGGTGGTCATTTCGTTTTCCTGTTAGGTTTGTCGTCAATCGCGACACCTCAATGAAGACGCTGTTCAGGAGAGAAGCCAAGCAAAATTGGCTTCTTATTCAATCTATTTTTTAAGCTGCTGCGCGATAGGTGCGCACACCGCCTTGGGCCTTGTCCGATGTGATGGTCATGCCCAGTTTCTTTTTGAAGGCTCCGGCAAAGGTGCCGCGCACGGTGTGTGCTTGCCAGCCGGTTGCCTCACAGATCTGGGCGATGGTGGCTCCCTCGGCGCGCTGGAGCATCCCGATGATGGTGGCCTGTTTGCTGTGTTCGCGGGTGCGGATGACCTTCGCAGGGGATTGCTCTTCGCGCGTTGTGGTTGGCGCCGGTTGGCCCTGTGTCGCGTCATTTTGCAACTCTGGTACATCGGTGCCAGAGAGGCAATCGTCGCAACCCGTGGCGATTTCGCCTTGGTCTGCTTGGGGCTCAGTCTCTACTGATACGCCTTGCGTGTCGCCAGACTCTGATGGCGCT
>CAIQBN010000534.1 GCA_903870065.1 uncultured beta proteobacterium
AGCTATCACCACGCCAACCTGAAAGACTCTTATGCCCACCTATCACATTGAAATGCTCGAAGGCCGTACCGTTGCGCAAAAGAAAAAGCTGGCCGAAGAAATCACCCGTGTCACTGTCGAGGTGCTGGGCGGCTCACCCGACTCTGTGGATATCCTGATCACCGATGTCAAACGCGAAAACTGGGCCACCGGTGGCAAGCTATGGAGCGAACCAAGGGACTGATCCAAGAAAATGCAGTAGTAAGTAATAAGATATAACTATTATTGACATTAGCTGACAACCTGCAAGGAAATTTCTAAACATGCCACCGATTGCCGTTGAAAAGTCTTTCTGCACGACCCGCCAGGCAGCGACCCTGCTGGGCGTTTCAGTTGGCACCGTGCAACTTTGGGTTGAAAGTGGCCTGCTACAGGCCTGGAAGACAGCGGGTGGTCACCGCCGCGTACTGCGGGACTCGGTGGAAAGCCTGCTACACAAAAAGCCTGTTGCGCCTTTCGGCCCACCGGTCGTGACCGTCTCTGGCCCGCGCCGCCTGCGCGTCATGGTGGTCGAAGACGACCCCAGCCTGCTTCGCCTCTATGAAGCTCAGCTTGCACGCTGGCCCTTGCCCATGGAACTAACCCTCATGGACAACGCCATTTCGGCACTACTTCACCTGGGCCGTGGCGGGCCGGACTTGCTGATAGCCGACCTTCACATGCCCGAAATGGATGGCTTTGCGATGCTCCGGGTCCTAAGCCAATCGCCTGAGATGGCACAAACCAAAATGGTTGTGGTCAGTGGTCTGGATGCGGATGAGGTCAGCGCCCGCGGTGGCGTGCCTCAGGGCGTCGAGGTCCTGGCCAAGCCTATTCCTTTTACGAAGTTGCTGTCCATTGCACAAGGGCTTACCGGGCCAGTGCAGATTTGACGCGCACCGTAAAGTAAAACGTGCTGCCTTCGCCAGGCTCACTCGCAACCCAGATGTGCCCGCCCATCAGGGCAACCAATTTCGCAACAATTGCCAAGCCCAGACCCGTGCCGCCAAACTGCCGCGTGACGGAGTTATCCGCCTGGTTAAATGCCTGGAATATGCTTTGCTGCTTGTCCAGTGCTATGCCTATGCCCGTGTCATTCACCGACAGGTGCAACTCATGTGCACCCCTCTCAACGGCCGTGACCCTCGCGCGTACCGAGATGCGCCCCTTGGACGTGAATTTGATGGCGTTGTCACACAGATTTTGAAGAATTTGGCGCAACCGCACTGCGTCGCCGAACACATGCGACGGTGTGTCGGGGTCAATGTAATAAGTCAACGCCAGGCCTTTCAGTTCGGCCTGCCCTGACATCGTGGTGACCAACTCGGAAATGACATCAACCGGAGAAAACACCGTGGATTCAAGACCCAGCTCTTCAGCCTCCATTTTGGAAAAGTCGAGCATGTCGTTCAGAATGCCCATGAGTGCCTTTGCCGAGTTCTTAAGCAGTCCAAGGTACTCGCGCTGGTCTGCCTCGAGCGGCGTTTCGAGCAGCAGATCGGTCAGGCCGATGACACCGTTCATGGGCGTGCGCAATTCATGGCTCATATTTGCCAGAAAATCACTTTTGGCCTGGTTTGCGGCTTGCGCTGCGCGTGACAACTCGCGCAGCGCCAAGTCGGCCGCCTTGCGTTCCGAAATGTCACGTAAAAAGGCGACCAAATAGCGTTGATCCACTCTGGTCACCGTGATCTCCAGGTCAATCCATTTGCCGTCACGGTGCCGATGTCGGGTTTCGAAGCGCTCATGGCCGCGCTGGATGATGCGAAAAAGTTGCGCCTGAATCTGCGCCATGGTGGCCACGGCCTCAAAGTCGGCAATACACATGGTGAGTACTTCATCCCGGCTATAGCC
>CAIQBN010000535.1 GCA_903870065.1 uncultured beta proteobacterium
ACACCCAGGGCGGCCGGTTCACCACCGTTCTGCGCGGGCTGGATGGCGAGGGCGTGTTGCGAACCGAAGTGGCCCGCATCAACTGTGTCCAGCGTGAACTAGACCTGTCGGTCCATTTCTTAGACTACCTGGCATTGGCGCGCGATCCTGATGTTCGCTTTATTGTTTCCAATACGACCGAAGCCGGCATCGCCGTCGATGGCAGTGACCGCTACGCCGATCAGCCGCCCAAAACCTTTCCCGCCAAGCTCACCCGCTGGTTGCACGAGCGCTATCTGCACTTTCGGGCAGATCCTGCCAAAGGCATGGTTCTGCTTCCTACGGAACTGATTGAAGACAATGGTTTGGCACTGCTGCGCGGGGTTCAGCATTACGTTGGGCTTTGGAAGCTCGCGCCTGAATTTCAGTCGTGGCTGGACGATTCCTGCCACTTTTGTTCGACGCTGGTGGACCGCATCGTTACCGGTTACCCGGCCGATGAAATTGCGCAGCTGCAAGGCGATTTGGGGTATCAAGACGATTTCCTGGTCACGGGAGAGCTGTACCACTATTGGGCGATTGAAGCGCCAGCGGGTGTTGCGCAGGAGTTGCCGCTGGAGCGAGCGGGCCTGAACGTGCATTGGGTAGCTGACTTGGCACCCATCCGATTGCGCAAGGTTGCCATCCTCAATGGTGCGCATACCGTGCTGGCCGCTGTAGGCTTGCTGGCGGGTGTGCGTACGGTGGGTGAGGCGATGCAGGACCCGGACCTATGCGGTTTTCTGGAGGCCGCGTTGAGCGAAGAGATCATTCCGGCGCTGCCTTTCCCCGTAGCGGAGTCACAGGCCTTTGCCCTGGATGTCTTGCGGCGCTTTCGCAACCCGTTTATCCAACATCAGTTGCAGGCAATTGGGTTGAACATGGTGAGCAAGTGCATTACGCGTTTGTTGCCTCAAGTGCGCAGCTTTCATCAGTCCACCGGACGTTTTCCACCACGATTGCTGCTGGCCTTGGCCGCCGCAACACAGGGGCTTGCTGGCGCCTCTGAGCAGTTAAATGAAGCCGTGAATGGCATTGCGGGTTTGCCACATGCATTGATGCTTGCGCGGCGCGAGATTGAGGCGATTGGCATACGAGAAGCGATGTCTACTGCTAGGGGGATATGAAAAAGGTTCACAATACAATTTGAAACACGCTTTCAGAGAAAATAAAACAAATGGATGATGATTCTTTAGACTCCAAACAACCCGAGTCGGTGGCCGCTGTGCTGAAGACCTTTGGCCTGTTGCAGGCATTGGCCGAGCGCAGCGAAACCGGCATTTCCGACCTGTCCGTGCGCCTGGCCATGCCCAAGGCCACGGTCTACCGCTTTCTGCAGACCATGATGACGCTGGGTTACGTGCGCCAGGAAGCCGACAGCGAACGTTATGGCCTGACCATGAAGGTGTTTGAGCTGGGCACCAAAGCGCTTCAGTACCCGGAGCTGATCGACCTTGCCAAGCACCATATGCAGATGCTGGCCGACAAGACCGGTGAAACCGTGCACCTGGGCACACTGATCGACAGCGAAATCATCTACGTGCACAAGGTGGATTCGCGCCACATGCTGGGCATGTACTCCAAGGTGGGTCGTCGCGCACCGTTGCACTGCACGGCTATTGGAAAAGTGTTGCTGGCCTGGGAGCATCCGGAGCGCCGCGCCATGATCCTTCAGGGGGCCGAGTTCACCAAATACCGGGAAAAGACGATTGTGGAGCCGGCCGCGTTTGCGCAGGAGTTGGAGCGGGTCAAGACCCAGGGCTTTGGCGAGGACCGCGAAGAGTTTGACGACCACATCCGCTGCCTGGGTGTGCCCATCTTCGACCGGCTGAACCGGCCCATAGCCGGCATGAGCATTTCATTCCCGACCTTCCGTTATGACCCGGCACGCGAGGGTGAGGTGGTGGCCATGCTGACGGACGCCAGCCGCGACATCTCGGCACGTCTGGGGTGTACGCAGTTCCCACTCTTGCGTTAGCGCAATAAGAGTGTAAAAACCGGGAGCGCAACCCGGAAAACACGCAGCGGGGAGGCTTAAACTCATTGTAAAACGTCAGAGCTATGAACCGCCGCTTCCTGCCATCGCTGGTCGTGCTGGTCATTTCCTTGGCCGCGCTCATTTTTGTTTGGCGCGATCTGGTTGCGCGGCACGCTCACAACCTTCGTGACCATTTTCAGGCCGAGACGGTTCGCATCACGGCAAAGATCAATTTGCGAACCGACGCCTATGCACAAATTCTGCGGGGTGCGGCCGGACTGGTCACAGCCTCTGATGAAGTGAGCCGGGCCGAATGGCGGTGCTACATCGAATAGCCGTTTTTGCGAGTGGTTGGGATACAACCGAAGTGAGCTGGAGCAATTGTCGTTTCGCGACGTGACCCATCCCGAGGACCGCGGTTTGGGGGCCGATCAGTTGCTTGCGGTGGCAGAACACCGCATTGGCAGCTTCAGGCTCGAGAAGCGCTACCGGTGCAAAAACGGAACGGTCGTATGGGGCAACCTGACGGTGTCGGCGGTGCATGCAACGGACGGATCGGCGGCCTACCTCATGGCAGTGGTGGAAGATATCAACGAGCGCAAACGCAAGGAGACCATGCTGCGCGAGAGCCAGACGCACCTGCAGACCATTATTGAAAACGAACCCGAATGCATCAAGATCGTACATGCAGACGGACGCCTGGTTCAAATGAATCCGGCCGGGCTGGCCATGATCGAAGCAGACACCCTGGAGCAGGTCCTGGGCTGTAAAGTGGTCGACCTCATCGCGCCGGAACAGCGGGTGGCATTTGAAGAAATGCATGCCAAGGTCATCGGTGGCAAAGCGACCGAGTTGGAATACGAAGTGATTGGCCTCAACGGCGGACGGCGCTGGCTCGAAACCCATGCCGTTCCCATGCAAGACCATGGCCAAACAGTGCACCTTGCCGTGACACGCGACATTACACGGCGCAGAGAAATGGAAGCCGAGGTGCGGCAACTGGCATTTCATGACGTCCTTACCCAGTTGCCCAATCGCCGTCTGCTGCTGGATCGATTGAGCCAGGCGATGGTGGCCAGCGAGCGCAATGGCCGCTTTGCTGCAGTCCTATTTCTGGACCTCGACAACTTCAAGCCTTTGAACGATGCGCATGGCCACGAAATGGGCGACCTGCTGCTGATTGAGGTTGGGCAACGGTTGCGCAGTTGCGTGCGCGAGATCGACACCGTATCTCGGTTCGGCGGTGATGAGTTTGTGGTGATGCTCAGCGATTTGGACAGCGACCGGGCCGAATCGCTAGCGCAGTCCCGCGCGGTTGCGGAAAAGATTCGCCAGATCATCGCCAAGCCCTACAAGCTGGCCATCCAGCATGGCTCTGTGGATGACGCCATCGTGACCCACCATTGCAGCGCAAGCATAGGCGTAGCAGTATTTCGGGGCCATGAGGGCACAGAAGAAGAAGTCATCGACTGGGCCGATATGGCGATGTACAAGGCGAAGGAGGCCGGTCGAAACCAGATCTGGATGGATGACGATCGGTCTCCCGTCGCCATCGCGTGACCACCAAACGCAGGCTGCCTCTTTGCTATTGTTTTAATAGCTACAAACGATTGTTCTGTGAGGGCTAGGTGCCAATTTGACTGCTATTGAAGGGTCTCAATCCAAACGCAAAACACTCAATTCTCCAATTTGTGCCTCGCCGGTCAGCCCGATTCGCCCCCCGGTTATCAGACCGCGAACCGCTTCCATGTCGGGTGCCAAGCTGCGGTCCACCATCATGGCGGGTGACACCGAGCGTACCAGTTCCAAAATGCCCTCGAGCACCGCTGAGCTCTTGAGCGGACGCAGGAACTCAATGCCCTGGGCTGCCGCCAGCAGCTCAATCGCCACGATGTATTCAGTATTGCGCAGCATGCCCTGCAAACGCCGCGCGGCGAACGTGGCCATGCTCACATGGTCCTCCTGGTTGGCCGAGGTGGGCAGGCTGTCTACGCTGGCGGGATGCGCCAGTGACTTGTTTTCAGAGGCCAGCGCCGCAGCCGTCACATG
>CAIQBN010000536.1 GCA_903870065.1 uncultured beta proteobacterium
CCAACCAGTAGTCGCCTTTGTCGCTCATCGAGCGCTGCGCCCAAGATTTCCCAGCGTTGACCAATTGGCGAATTAACTTCCATGCATCGAAGCGTATCCGATTATGAACTAATAAACAAGTTATTTGTTAACAATGCCTAAGTCGCCGCTGGCGCTCCAATTCTGCGAGTTTTACAGCATCTTCTGCCAGGAGTTTTTCCGCTGCCGCCTGCTTGGGTGCGAGCATGCGCACTGTTGACATCGCTTTGATGCCCACTCAGAGCTCAAGCGAGATAGCTGAAGTGCTTGTCTGATGACTGACCTCGGTCGCTCACACTTCGCCGCCAAAGCGCCTAGTTAGATTGTCGATGTATTGCTCGGTCAAACTTTCGAACTCGGCTTCGACAACAGGTGTTACAACCATTTTCATAAGTCCTGGTAACGGCAGGTCTAAAGCGGCTTCAATGCGCAATACGATGTGAGTGGACTTTTTGTTGGCCGTGATTTTCCAGCTTCCAGAAACAAGGGCGTTGCCTTCGTCAGGTACCGGGGTCCAGACCACCGTACCCTGGGTCCGATCTGAGATGTAGCGGGATGCATAAATAGTTTGCAAGTTGACTTGACCGAGTCCGATTCGTTCCATTTCCCAGCGATAGGCGCCGTCGCCCAGACTGGTCAACTTTTCCACCTTGGGATAAAAGCTGGCCGAAGTCGGCACATCTGCCAGAACGTCAAAAACCTCTTTGAAGCGGGCTTTTACTTCAAATTCATAACCCAACTCCAAATTCACAGTAATGGACACACAGTCTCCTCGTAATGGTGGGTCGCAACAGCGCCTGTATTATTGCAGTGCAAAGCCCACCTACTTCCTTTCACGCAGGCGCAGCAAGGTGAGTTGTAGCAGGCGGGCGTCCGAGCTGGCCCGGTGGCGTTGGGCACCGCGTTCGCTGCTGACTTGTGTCTTGACGGTGTGCCACCGGTCTGCCTGCTGTTCGTCGAGCAAAGCCCGCAGGTTTTCCAATTTGAAGGCAGGTGTCAGGTCGGCCGCATCGAACAGAACCCCCAGCCAGGTGTAGTCATGGGACCAACCATCGGAGTAAACGGTTTGCCCGCCAAGCTGCGCGTTGATCTGCTGCGCCACATCAAGCGCAGGGCGGCCACGTTTTAGGATCAATGCGCGCGCAATGTGATGGGTGGCCTCGGCCTGCGCATCCCAGTGGGTCCAGTGGGGCTCTGGCCGGATCAATGTGCAATAGGTGTGCCCATTGGGCAGAACAAATCCGACTTCAATCGGGTAGCTGCTGCGGCCGAAACCGGACGCTTCGATGTCCAGGAAGGTGGGTGCTTCGGCGCTCGCGGTGTCGGGTGTCATGCTGCGCATTTTTACGACCTGCGACTCAGGCGACAATGGGTATTTTCCCGCTGAAACTTTACGCCATGTCCAGTAGTTTGCTTGCCCTGATCGATGACATTGCCACTATTTTGGACGATGTGGCAGTGTTGTCTAAAGTAGCGGCCCAAAAGACCGCCGGTGTCTTGGGTGATGACCTTGCGCTCAATGCACAGCAGGTGACCGGTTTGAGCGCTGATCGTGAGTTACCCGTGGTGTGGGCAGTTTGCAAGGGCTCGCTGGTCAATAAGCTCATTTTGGTTCCATCTGCGCTCTTAATCAGTATTTTCATGCCCTGGGCTGTCACTCCGCTTTTAATGGTGGGCGGCGCATACCTTTGCTTTGAGGGATTTGAAAAGCTGGCACACAAGGTGCTGCACCGTCCGGCAGAGGAAGCGGCGCACGCTCAGCAGTTGAGGCAAGCATTGGTGGATCCCACGGTCGATTGGCTGGCGTTTGAACGCGACAAAGTGAAAGGCGCGATTCGAACGGATTTCATCCTGTCAGCAGAAATTATTGCAATCACGTTGGGCACCGTTCAGGCGAGTCCATGGATGACGCAATTGACCGTTCTTGCCGGTATTGCCCTGGTGATGACTCTGGGTGTGTATGGTTTTGTGGCTGGGATTGTGAAGCTTGACGATGCCGGGCTGTTCTTGAGCCGACGTTCTGGCGCAGGTACCTGGGGCCGGTTTCAGCAATCGGTGGGACGGGGCTTGTTACGCGCCGCGCCGTGGCTTATGAAGGGGTTGGCCGTTGTTGGCACTGCAGCGATGTTTTTGGTGGGTGGCGGTATCTTGGTGCATGGCTTGCCGTTTCTGCACCACCTTGTGCAAGCGATTCTGGCGTCCGTTGCCGGACAGGGGTTTTTTGCACAGCTGATGCAAAGCATATTGCCCTTGTGCCTGGATGCCTTGAGCGGCATCGTTGCGGGCGCTCTGGTGTTTCTTGCCGTAAGCGGAATTCAGCGTTTAAAGAAAAATAGCCTCGCGCCCTCGTGAAATCAGCGTCTACCGCTCATCAATCGATAGCATCTGGGCTGGTGCTTGCGACTTTGGGTGCTGTCGCCTTTAGTGGCAAGGCAATCATTGTGAAGCTGGCTTACCGGCATGGCGTTGACGCCGTCACGCTGATCATGCTGCGTATGTTGTTTGCCCTGCCATTTTTTCTCGTCATGACCTGGTGGTCGGGCCGACACACTGCAATGCGCAAGCCCGCACCGCTGACATCCAAGGACATGCTTGGTGTTGTGTGGTTGGGCTTGACGGGGTACTACTTGGCCAGTTTTTTGGATTTTGCTGGTTTGCAATACATCACAGCATCGTTGGAGCGCCTGATTTTGTATCTCAATCCGACTTTGGTCTTGCTGCTGGGTTTGTTGTTTTTCAGGCGCCACATCGGTCGGCGCCAGGCAGCTGGCATGGCGATAAGTTACGGTGGCGTCTTGCTGGTGTTTGGCCATGAGGTCACTTTGCAGGGCACTGATGCGGCATGGGGAGCCATATTGGTATTTTTGAGTGCCGTGAGTTATGCGCTTTACCTCTTTTACAGCGGGGAAATGGTGCAGCGGCTTGGTTCCATGCGCTTGGTGGGTCTGGCCACGTCAGTGGCCTGCGTTTTATGCATTGCCCAGTTTGTCATTTTGCGGCCTCTCTCTGCCGCCTGGACCGTAGCGCCGGAGGTGATTTGGCTCTCCGTGCTGAATGCCACCTTGTGTACGGTGGTGCCGGTGATGATGGTCATGATGGCGATTGAGCGCATTGGCTCGGGTCTGGCTGCCCAGGTTGGCATGATCGGGCCGATGTCGACCATGCTCATGGGTGTGGTTGTGCTGGGTGAGCCATTCACGGGTTGGCTGGTGTTGGGTACCCTGCTGGTTATTTTGGGTGTTTTTGTGTGCAGTCGCGCACGGTCTTGAAGACTTATCGGGGAAATGGCGGGCCCAATTTTCTATACTCTGTGCCATGGGGTCATGAGCCGGTGCCGGACGGCTTGCGGCCCCGCTATAAAGTTGGAGAAAATATGCCTACCTTGACCGCGTTTTTTGAGTCTGCCAAGCTGCCCGTGATGTCCGAGGTGGCCCATGCGCTGATTCGAACCCTGAATGATCCTTCAGCCTCTGGTCCCCAAGTCGAAGCCATCATTGCCAAGGATCCCGCCTTGACGGCAAATTTGCTGCGCATGGCCAATAGTGCCCAGTTTGGTTTGAGCCGTCAGGTGCTGTCGCTCGATCATGCAATTACCCTGATGGGTATGTCACGGATCCGTTCACTGGCCTTGTCGACCAGTATCAGCACCGCGTTTCCGCAGGTTCCCGGACTGGACCGAACCGCTTTCTGGAAATTCAGCATGGCCTGCGCTGGCTACGCGCAATGGCTGGCGGGTGGCGCCAGCGTCGACCCACAGCAGGCATGGCTGGCTGGCATGATGCTGCGACTGGGTGAACTGCTGATAGGTCAGCGCTCACCGGAGAGCTTGGCGGAGATCGAAGCGCTGCCCAACGCGGCTGAAATTCGCTGGGAGCGCGAGCAGCGTTTGCTCGGTTTTGATGAGGGGCAGGTCACTGCGGTTCTGGCGCGCCACTGGAATTTTCCCGATGCCATCGTGACCGGACTGCAAAGTGCCGGTGACCCTATGGCGTCTGAGCCGTTTGATGCCCTGGCCGGCGTTGTTCATTTGGCCGCATTGTTGGCTGATTGCCCATCACCCAGCCCGGATGTGGTGGGTGATTTGCCGATCAAGGTTATTTCGGCCCTCACCTTGGACCGGCACTGGATGGTGGCGCGATTCCCCCATTCGGAGGCTTTTGTTGACGTGACAGCGCTGTAGCCGGACACGGTCTGCAGGGTTTTAAAACAGTTGCGTCAAGTGCACTGAGTCTGCTGTTTTTTCCACTTGAATGGTGGGCGGCCCGCCGCGAGCCAAGCGCAGCATGCGGGTGTTTCCGGGCAAGACATCAGCGACGAAGCCCCGTAGTCCACGCCGCGTGGCGTGGCGCACCATGCAGTCTTGTAGCGCAGTTCCCAGTCCAAAGCCCTGCCATTGCGGATGGACCATAAAAGCGGTGTCAGCGAGGTTGGTGGTCGGGTTGACGAAATAACAGGATTGCCCAACGATCAGAGACTCTTCCCGTGAGCCGGCGGTGGCCACAAACGCCACTTCATTTTCGTAGTTCAAATTGCACAAGCGTTGTACTTCGGCGTTGGATAGACCACGTACATGGCGGAAAAACCGGGTGTAGACATCGGCCTCGCTGAGGTGGTGAAACAGGTCGCGAATGCCCTGTGCATCACTGGACAGAGCAGGGCGCAGCAGGATGCTGCGGCCGTCCTTGAGTGTGATGGTTATTTCATCTTCCACTGGATACGCGCGCAAGTTGTTCAAGGTCTGGTCAGGGCTTAAATAGCCCATGGCTTGGGCCTGGGCAAATAGTTCAGGACGAAATTGCGGGTGAGCCAGTTCAATCAGCGCCGTTGCGCGTTCGCGGATCGATTTTCCAAACAAGTAGGCAATGCCAAACTCGGTCACCACATAGTGCACATCGGTGCGGGCAATGGTGGCAGCTTCGCCAGCCAGCAAAGACGGGCGAATACGTGACGCGGTCCCATCTTCCGTGGTGGAAGTCATGCACACAATCGGTTTGCCCCCTGGTGAGCGCGAGGCACCACGTAAAAACTCGCCCTGACTGCCAATGCCACTGTAAAACTCGCCGCCAAACTGGTCAATACAGACTTGTCCG
>CAIQBN010000537.1 GCA_903870065.1 uncultured beta proteobacterium
CAAATTGTCCCGATGCAGCATTTCTGGCTCGCCGGCATAACCCAACAGCTTTTCAATGTCAGCGGACGGTCTGCGGCATAAGAGCCGTGCTTCTGAACTGGAATAGTTTGCCAAACCGCGTGCGAACTCCGACCCCTGGCCATCGCGGATGGCGATCACATCGCCACGCGAAAAGTCGCCGTCAACCGAAACCATGCCAATTGGCAACAAACTCTTGCCTTCATCGCGAACCTTTGCGACCGCTCCGGTATCGGCCACCACAGCACCGCGCAATTGCAGATGGTCTGCCATCCACTGTTTACGTGCTTGATTTTTTTGTGTTTGCGCTACCAGCAGCGTTCCAATGGCCTCACCTTGTGCCAGACGAATCAAGGCATCGGGTTCACGCCCCCATGCAATTACGGTGGATGCGCCGGACCCGGCGGCTCGCTTGGCCGCCAGAATCTTGGTAATCATGCCGCCACGCCCAATGCTTGAACCGGCGCCACCTGCCATCGCCTCCAAGGCAGCATCACCGGCTCGCGCTTCATGGACAAACTGGGCACCGGGATCTTTACGGGGGTCAGCAGTAAACAAACCCTTTTGGTCCGTCAGGATGACGAGCGCATCCGCCTCGACCAAGTTGGCAACCAACGCACCAAGCGTGTCGTTGTCACCAAACTTGATTTCATCGTTCACGACCGTGTCGTTTTCATTGATCACCGGTACAACACCCAGCTTGAGCAGCGTCAGTAACGTAGAACGGGCATTGAGGTAACGTTCCCGGTCGGCCAAGTCGGCATGTGTTAGCAGCACCTGCGCACTACCAAGTCCATTGAGCTTGAGCTTGGTTTCGTACATTTGGGCAAGGCCCATTTGTCCAACGGCGGCGGCGGCCTGCAACTCCTGAATCGCCTTGGGTCGCACAGTCCACCCGAGCCGCTTCATGCCTTCCGCGATGGCGCCGCTCGATACCATGATCACCTCGCGCCCATCACTGATCAAACGAGCAATTTGACGACACCACTCGCCAATGGCGACTTCGTCAAGACCGCGACCATCATTGGTTACCAGACTCGAGCCCACCTTGACCACAACGCGACGCGCATCGCGCATAACTGTAGAACTTGACATATTGACCATATTCACCTGTAGCCCTCGTCCGTCTTACGATTTATGCTACTGTTTTTGCAGCTAAATCAAATCACCCGAATGGTCAACAAAACGGGGGTCAATGACTTCTGGCGCTTGTTCCGCAACCTGCTGTGCTTTGACGTGCTTGTAAATTTCTTTGACCAGTGGCTCACAGCCCTCGCGTGTCAATGCCGAGATCTCAAAAACCGGACCCTTGAACTTGAAACGCTTTACAAAGTCCTTGATCAACGCAGCGCGTGCATCCGATGCAACCATGTCGAGCTTGTTGAGCACCAACCAACGGGGCTTCTGATACAGCGTCTGGTCATATTTTTTGAGCTCGTTGACAATCGCCTTGGCTTGCGCCACTGTGTCTACGCCCTCATCAAACGGCGCGACATCGACAATATGCAATAAGAGCCGTGTGCGGCTCAAGTGACGCAAAAACAGGTGCCCCAACCCCGCCCCCTCAGAGGCACCCTCAATCAGCCCCGGCAGATCGGCTACGACGAAACTCTGCTCTGGACCCACCCGCACGACGCCCAGATTGGGGTGCAATGTTGTAAACGGATAGTCGGCTATACGCGGACGGGCGTTGGAAATCGCCGTGATGAAAGTGGACTTACCGGCATTGGGCATGCCCAGCAGGCCCACATCGGCAAGAACCTTCAGCTCCAGTTTCAAATTCTTTTTCTCGCCCGGCCAACCGGGCGTCTTTTGGCGAGGTGCACGGTTGATGGCGCTCTTAAACCTCAGATTGCCAAACCCTCCATCACCGCCTTTGGCGATGGTGATGACTTCGCCAGGCTTTAACAGTTCAAACAACACCTCGCCAGTCTCCGCATCAGTGATGATGGTGCCGACCGGCATTTTGAGCGTGATGTCATCGCCAGCGGCACCAAACATGTCGGAGCCCATACCGTGTTCACCGCGTTTGGCATCGTGCCGCCTCGAAAACCGGTAATCGACCAGTGTATTGAGATTCGGATCAGCCACTGCGAACACATGCCCTCCTCGCCCACCGTCACCCCCGTTCGGCCCTCCAAACTCTTTGTACTTCTCATGCCGGAACGACACGCAACCCGCCCCGCCGTCTCCAGCTGAGATATCGATATAGGCTTCGTCAACGAACTTCATGATTGATTGCGTGGATAAAAAGAAAAACCCCGCGCTGTTCGAGCGCAGGGTTTCATGGGGAGGGCTACTGCAGATCAGGCTGCAGTCACGCTCACCGTGTGTTTGTTCAAAGGCCCTTTGGTGCCGAAGGAAACATGTCCGTCAGCCAGGGCAAACAAGGTGTGATCCTTGCCGATACCGACATTGGTGCCAGGGTGG
>CAIQBN010000538.1 GCA_903870065.1 uncultured beta proteobacterium
GCTACCAATACCGGGCAATCGAGTTCTCGCTGGGTAACAAGAATGCCGCCATGCTCAAGCCGCACGCACACCGTCCCGACCTGTTGGAGCGGGTGCAAGCCGCCTATGCGGCTCCATCGCTTTATGACGAAGCTTTGCGACTGCTGGCGCGCCGCGGCATCGCCGTGCCATTGAGCCACACCGAACGCGACTGGTCACAACCCTACACGGCCGATGCCGCAGTAGAGCAAGCCTGGCTACAGGTCTACCGCAACCCCAAGGCGCATTGGGACCTGTACCAGCTGGGCGAAGAACTCACCGATCTGGAGGATGCGTTCCGGCTGTGGCGTTTCAGGCATGTGACCACGGTGGAGCGGGTCATCGGATTCAAGCGCGGCACCGGCGGTACCGGCGGTGTGAGTTATTTGCGCAAGATGCTGGATGTGGTGCTGTTTCCCGAAATCTGGTCGCTGCGAACATCGTTGTGATGTTTTGTTAGTGAATTCAACCGGTATCCACCAGCCCACTCCGCACGCCCTCGGGTTTTGCAGCTGACCGAAAGGTTCAACACCGCTGACAGGTCGCTTTAGGGTCCACGCCAGGTGCTTGGGTTTTTCCCATAGATTGATTTCCAGATATCGGTCATCTGGGTAAAGGTAGCCCAGCGAATGAAGTCGCTGCTGTCGTCCAGCGCGTTGACCGCGTCTATGAACGTGGCCACGTCGGTTGCGGTTGCGCCGCTGCCGGTCAGGTGCATATTGCAATGTGGCAGAGTGACCGATGCGGTGTACATCCGGTTTTGCTCAAGCCTGCCCGCTTTGAGGTCGTCAACCAGTCTGCCGATGGCGCTGGCCGCTTCCGTCAATCCTTTCGCTGCATAACCGGTGCCGATCGTGATCAGCGACTGGTTTGGGTCGTCGGTGAAAAAGTTGCTGATCGAAGTCGGGCGCCAAATACCTGCCGCATCGGGGTCGCACACATGACCGGCAGACGCTCCCAAGGTCAGCACCGTCGCATTGAAGGCAGAACCGAATCCCGAGGTGGGCGCCAAGGGACGGCGGAACTTCTCCCAATCCGGGCTGGCAGCATCGGGTCGACAGGTGACGGCCGTAAAGCCTCCCACAATGCCATTTCTGACGCCTGCTACACGCTCGACCAGGTTGGCGACGTCGGCATAGTTCTTCTGCACCCCCTCGTGGGCGTGGGCATCAATCTCCAGCGTGCCTGCGTAGCTGTTGGCTAGGCGCCGCAGCACATTGTTGCCGGGCGTTTCGCGGGCCAGTACCAGGTTAAGGTACTCCACGTCGCTCTGGAAATTGAAAGTCGCTTTCTTTTCATGCACTGTGCGGACAATGGCCTCTAGCGCGGCGCTGTTGGCGTCGTACAGGCTCGTGGCCGCCGAGAAAAACGCCAGGCAATCCGGATTGTTGCCGGTAGCCGTGTCTTCGTTGTGCGCGACGAGATTGACATAGATTCGGGACGGGCTCGCCCCCGCACTCACTACTTCAACGTCGATGAGTCGCACTTGCACATGCAGGTACTCGACGCCGGAAATCGCTACCTTGGGCAGCGCCAGTACCCGGCTCAAAAGATCATAATTTGCGCTTGCAACAGTGGGTGTGCCGTTGCTGACCAATTCAACTGCATTGAGCCGCAGCACGATGTTGGTGTAAGTAGTGCCCGATACGAGCAGGCTCGGCAAGCTCAGCAGCCGCGTTTGACCATCATACGATTGGGCACGTGCCACCAAGGCCACGCACAAGCAAACAACTGCAAACAGGTATTTCATGTCGACTCCTTTGCGCTGTGAGGTTGACCGCCTTTATTGCGGGATCAGCATAGCAGCAATATGGCGCGATGAAAACAAATACGGTTGTCGCATTGACTGAGCATGTGTAAGCTAGGTGCCGGGATTGTCCAGAAACCAGGAGAGACCTCTATGTGGACCTTTGTACGGCGTCACTTTTTGCGGGGCTATTGGCTGTTTTGCTTTGCAGGGGTGGCGCACGCTTTGCCCGCTGGTTTTTCGGCGTGGATGGATGCCCAGGGACCAAACCACCAGGTGAGCCTAACCGCGAACATCCAGGCTGCGACGGCTGATGTAGGTCGAACGTCCAAGTTGTACCTGGTCGTTGCCTTGCCCGATGGCAGTATGTACGGTTTGTCAGCCACTGGTTGGCAGGCTTTAAGCGGTGGCAGTCTGCCGTCGTATAGCAATGTCACTTTGGGTCTGCACAGTATTCCTTTGGTCAGCCGGGCTGCCGTGCAGAGCTTGGGCGGCACCGTCGTGTACATAGGCTACGGCGACGATGTGCAGGACATGCTTGCGCGACAGACTTATGCCCGTGTATACACCGTCGGTGGGCCGCTGGCCGGCGCGGCGGCTGCAGGCGACTTGTTGACGTTTTCTATCAACGTTCAGGATTTTTCTTACCCTGAACTCAGTGCTGCCGCCGTCACGCGTATTGTGGATCTGCATGAGACCTACAAGCTTCCGGTGGACATTTATTTGTCGGACACCATGTTAGACATTTATCAGACAAGCTACCCGGCGCTGATGCAAAGGCTCACCAGTTCGCACTACGTTGCGTTGAATTACCATATTCGTCCACCCAAGCCTTACTACAACGGCTACGACTGGGCGGGTCTGACCAGCCTCTCAGCCACCGAACAAACTGCCAAAATCAAGGAGTACGAATCCTTTGTGACGGACTTGGCGACGGGCCTTTCAACAAGCCGTGCCGGCGGGTACAAACAGTTGGTAACCCTGGCCAACGCGCGACCTGCCATTACCGCTGCTTTCCAGGCTGAAGGGGTATTGCTGGAACCCGCCGCGACAGCGTTTCGTGAGCTGGGTGCTACCTGGACGCTGGCGCATACCGGCGGGGTCCTCAACCTGGGCGACAGTGGCCGCGGTTTGTTCATTCGGCCCGAACATTTTGACTTGCTGTTGTTCCAGTCGCCCGGCGTTGCAGCCAGCAGCCTGATCGACGCTGCGTTTCAGAGTGCACATGACGCCAGCGGCGCACGGGCACCTTTTTTTGTCGGTGCCAAGATGCACGACAACGATTTTTTCGCCCAGCGTTCGGCCTGGCTAACGGTGTATATCGACAGCAGTCGCCGCCCGCCCTGGAATACTTCAAGCAAAGCCCCTCTCAAGTCGGATGCAGACCAGGCGGCGCAGTGGGTACTCTATGAAGGCGCGCTCCAATATGCCAAAAACCAGGCGCAGCGCTTGGGGGTCGCGAACGCTGCAGGCATCGCCCAGTTGCGGGTTACGGGCACACCCACCTTGCATGTTTCGGGCACCATGCACATTGAATCGGCCGTGACCAATTGGCCAAATATTGATGCCTTGCTGGCCTTCTTTGCCCGTGCCACGGCGACCGGCAAGGTGGGAGCGCAGACCAGTTCCATGAAGTGGTCCATTGGTGCTGACATCAACTGGCTCGAAAAGGAACCCCGTGCCGGTGAAGTGATTCGCACGCTGTCGACGCTCGGTGTGGAGTGGGACATTCATGCCCATTCGGCAGCCGACCGGGTGCGTTGTGCAGAGCGCATCCGTGCCCTGGGTGGAGCACCCAATGGGGTGGCATCGGGCCTGATCAGCACCGAAATTGATGGCCTGCGCGCCGTGCAAACCGGCACTGGCGGTGAGCGGTGGCAGGCTGAAACGCTTTGGGGCATTGTGGTCAGTGACGGTCACACTACCGGTGCGGACGATACTGCCGCTGGAGTCTGGCAACCGCGAAGTACGGCCGATTTCAAGGCCCATGACCCGGATGCCAATCTGGTCGCCGTGGGTAACGCGGGGCGGACCCTGGCCGCAGCCGAAAGCCTGGCTAATAGCATCGCGACCGGCGCTTATATCCAGCCGGTATACAGCGCAACTTTAAATGTGGCGCCCAAGACGCTCAAGGTTGTGGGAACTGCAGACGGCATTGACCAGATTGAAGCCTGGGCTAACCGGGTGGGCGCCCTGCCGGCGGTCAAATGGAGCAGCATCAGTGGGACTGCCACGGCTTGGCGGGCGGCGGGCGCTTTGGCCAGTCGGGTGAATCCGTAGGTATAC
>CAIQBN010000539.1 GCA_903870065.1 uncultured beta proteobacterium
AACTCCGAACGAGTATTACTGAAAATCAGTTTTCCAAGCGGTTTCAATCACGAAATACGGATACCCTTCAACACATCAGTAGAAACCCCAGCGTAAAACTACGCAGACGGTTTCTGAAATTTCACTAACGACCAATTCTGCACTCTTTGTGAAACACCTGTGCCTTGTTGCGAAACAAGGCCATTCCGGGAGGGCTCCAGATCCGTCCCAGAAAATTGCCATTCAATCCGACGACCCGGATACTGTCAGAAGCCGTTCCGAGGGGCCGTTTTCCCGGTATTTTGCAAAACCAGCAGTTGACTGGCAAAACCTATTGCATCGCCATGCGTCGTGCAGCATGGCCAGTGTGTCTCACGGTCCGCACAATTCGGACTTATTTCAAACTTATACACAAAATTTGTCAATAAGTTTGAAATAAGCTGTTCTGATTTTGGAAGTCAACGGGTTAACTGGTAGGACGCGTTTGTTGGATTGCTCACATCCCAGATGTCACTTGAGCTAGAGTGCCGACTGTGATGTCTTGTCTTAGCTGTTGAGGACGCCAAAGCATGGGCAAGCTGCATCGTTTCGCGCACGCGAGATTGCATCAGACGCTGGGTTATGTCTGACCTTGCCCCTGAATCATGTAGCGCTTAGCCCATGATTTATGCAGCCTTTTTACGCTGTGCCGCATGCCAGCGTTCCTCGTATTGCATTGGACTGAGGTACCCCAACGTCGAGTGCAATCTTCGGTGATTGTAGAAGTGCCGTCTCGGGGTTGGTGGAGAACAGGGGCTGTTCTCTCCATTGGTCGAGATTGAATTTACTGGCGACACGGAGTCTGGCTTTAGACTTTGCCACCGTGGATGGGCTTTCTTGGTTTCTACGGTTTTTGAAATCAGAACCCATTTTCTGTAGGGCCTGACGGTTTCAACTACCAACCTCAACCTACAACTACGATCGGGACATCGCCCAAACCATGGGAGCCCCCCATCCCGGTGCGCCGTTCGGAGTAGCAACAGGTCTCAATGCAAAACAGCGTCTGTAGCAATACCGACGCTGCTTTGTTTAAAACTCTCGCCAAAATGACCATGACGAAACGTGATTATTGGACCGTCGAATTGGGTGGTCACGCTCACGAAGTATGTTGAAATGGTCGTAGGCAAAACTTTGCAGCACGATGTGCCGCATGGAACTGCTTTAGTGTGGAAATTGTGGGCGTGAAATTGATAATGAGCAAAGGGTAGAGCAATGAAGTCTGATACAGAATCTCTAGGCCAGCTTATCTTGGGCATGAGAGCGGTCTATGCACAAGGTGATAACGCCATGGCTTGGGCGCGTGCCAATTCAGCAATGGCAGGCAATGAGCTTGTGAGCACCCTAGTTGCTTATGATCTTCAAGCCGGCAGTTATGTTGCATATGCTCGCGAGAATTCAAATTACGTCAATAAATGGTGCATACAGCTTGCAGACCTCATAAAACCTTACCTTGAGCAAGGAGATAAGATTTTGGAAGTGGGCGTTGGAGAAGCAACTACACAAGCTGGGGTGATTAAGGCTATTAATTGCGATAACACTTCCGCATTTGGTTTGGATGTGAGCTGGTCCAGAATTAAAGTTGGAAAGAAATGGGTTGAAGAGAATGATGTCGATTGCACATTATTTGTGGGAGATATGTTTAATATCCCTATGGCTGATAACTCGATTGATGTTGTATATACCTCGCATTCGTTAGAACCGAATGGAGGCAGGGAAGATGCGGCTATCAAAGAGTTACTTCGGGTCGCGCGTAAAGCGGTATTGCTGGTGGAGCCACTTTATGAATTAGCTCCCGAAAATGCCCAGAAACGAATGACTGAACATGGTTATGTGCGTAACCTTAAATCTACGGCAGAAAGACTAGGAGCATCTGTTGTTGAGTATGGATTGCTTGATATTTTTAGCAATCCACTTAATCCAAGTGGTGTGGTGCTCATGGTTAAGTCCGTTACTACTTCAAGAAGATATTCAACAAATGTTAGGGCGGACTGGCAGTGTCCGCTCACCGGCGTTCCATTGATTGACCAAGGAGATGTCTTCCATGCCGAACAGGTGGGAGTTGTCTATCCCGTTATGCGGGGCGTGCCGTTGCTGAGGGCTGAGCATGGGGTGGTCGCGTCCAAACTTTTCGGGTAAAAATATGCTGGCGCGATCTGGAAATTTTTTGAGAGGATGTTAAGTTTTATCTCGGAATGTCTGCGCAGGTAAATATCAACGGCAGTTGATGTATTGATTGTTTTTTTTGGACGGATTGCAATTGAGTGATGCACAAAAAGACGAAATTTTTCTTGCCATAACCGCGCTGGAGGAATTTTGGGA
>CAIQBN010000540.1 GCA_903870065.1 uncultured beta proteobacterium
CTTCGTTGGCGGGGGACATCAGCAGCACACCGGCGTCTGGTTTGAAATAATAGCGCTCTTGCGCGTCTATCACCAACGGCCAGTTGCGGATGTCACAGCCCTCTGGGGTATCGGTGGTGAAGGCTGTGCGGCGCCTGGGCACCAGACCGACAGGGGTCACACCGGCGAGTTGGGCCAGTTCATCACACCAAGCGCCAGCGGCATTGACCAGGGTGGGGCTGGAAAAACTGCCAACCGCCGTGTCCACGCGCCAGCCTCCACCTGCCTCGCGCTGGATGTGCTGCACACCCACCCTGCACAGTAGCTGAGCACCCGCCGCTTTGGCAGCACGCAAAAACCCCTGGTGGATGGCGTGGACATCCATGTCCATGGCATCGGGCTCGAACACGCCGCAGTGCGCCATCTCGGGTCGCAACACCGGCACGCGCTGCAATATCTGGTCTTGTGTCCACCACTGCACATTGGGGACCAGCGCGCGCATGTCCTGCCAGACTCTGCGCAAGTGGTCGTGGTCGGCTGCCGTTCCCACCGTCAGTGCGCCGCGTGGGGTGACGAGTGGATAGTCCGAAAAACCTGCTGGTGGATCGGAATAAAACGGTTTGGATGCCGTCGTGATGGCCCGCACCGTGGCGTTTCCATAGGTCTCGGAGTACATCGCCGCGGAGCGGCCCGTGGCGTGGTAACCGGGCTGGGCTTCGCGCTCCAACACCAGCACCCTGCGGTGTGGCGCCAGAAAGTAGGCGGCAGATGCACCCGCCATACCGGCACCGATGATTAACACGTCTGTGGACTGCATGGGCGATCTCCTGGACAGTAAAACGCTATTTTTTATCAAACGTTCAAAGGTTGTTCTAGGGCGGGGTACTGAGGCTCTTAGTGTCGAAAAGCAGTGATGAAAATGTTTGCTTTTCCATTACCCCCCAATGCCAGCGGATTGTTTGATTTTCATCAACAAGTCGCTTGGACAAGAACATACATTAGCGCAGACTTAAGTAGATGTTTGAATTGTCTTTCCGATGAAAATTCTGCTGCTTGGCATTGGCAACACGCTGCTCGCCGACGAAGGTGTGGGTGTCCATGTGCTGCAGGCTTTGGCGGCGGGCGTACCCTTGCCGGCGCAAGTGGAGGTGCTGGATGGTGGCACGCTGTCCTTTACCCTGGCCGGTCCGATTCAGGATGCCGATGCACTGATCGTGGTCGATGCCGCGCGCATTGGGCAGGCGGCGGGTGCCTGGCAAATGCTGCAGGGCGAGCAGATGGACGAGTTTTTGCTGGGCAACCGCAAGTCCAGCGTGCATGAAGTCGGGTTGACCGATTTGCGTGCCATTGCCATCTTGTCCGGACATTGGCCCAAGCAGCGCGCCATGCTGGCCATAGAGCCCAAAACCATTGACTGGGGTGAGCAGCTCAGTCTCGAAGTTGCCTCCGCAGTGCCGGCTGTGGCGCAAGCGGTTCGTACTCTGGTGCAGGAGTGGCTGCATGAAGCTTGAACACATTCCGGTGGTCGTCCACCGCCAGAGCACACCGGCAGCACGGCTTTCAGGCAATGCCAGAGTGCTGTTAGGCGAGATTGCCGCGTCACTGCAAAAACTTCTGGAGCATGGCGAAAGCACCACCATCGACCTGCTGGCCATGCCACTCAATGCTGCCGATCTGGACTGGCTGCGCCAACAACTCGGTCAGGGCGAAATTTGCATCACGCTGAACGCTGACGGCGAATCCACGCTGCAAGAAACCAGCTGCCCGGGTGTCTGGTGGGTGCAACACCACAACCCGGCGGGCGGCGTGCTGTCCGCTTTTATAGAAATCACGCCGGTGCCCGACCTGGTGCGGGCGCACCAGGACGACATGCACAGCGGACTGGAACGTCTGACGCAGCGGATAGAAGAGTTGACTGGACCGCAAGGGCGGGTGGGAGAGTAGGACAGTAAGTTGGGTGGGCATTTTCCAGGCTGGATAGAGAAACAAGAGGCAAGGCATCATGCAAGGACCATTGATGGAGTCGTTGGCGCTACAAGGTATTAGCCGACGCAATTTTTCCAAATACTGCGCCACGCTGGCGTCGATGATGGCCTTGCCGCCACTGGCCGGCCAAGCCATGGCACAAGCGCTGGCGGCGACCCCCTCACCCAAACGACGGCCCTCGGTGATCTGGCTGCCGTTTCAGGAGTGCACGGGTTGCACCGAGTCCATCACCCGCTCACACTCGCCCACCTTGGAGAGTCTGATATTTGAGTCCATC
>CAIQBN010000541.1 GCA_903870065.1 uncultured beta proteobacterium
GGTGACCAGCAGTCCGAGCCCGGCGTATGTATCGCGCGTGGCAAGTGCATTCAACGACAACGGCGCCGGTGTACGGGGCGATCTGAAAGCGGTTTTTTCTGCCATTCTGCTCGATGACGAAGCCCGCAGTCCGGCGGGTCTGACCCAAGCCGGATTTGGCAAGTTGCGCGAACCCATGCTGCGTCTGGTGCAGTGGGGGCGTACGTTTGGCATCAGTTCGGCGCGGGGTGGCTGGAAAATTGGAGACCTCAGCAATCCGGCAACCCAACTCGGGCAGAGTCCACTGCGCTCACCCACCGTTTTCAATTTCTTCCGGCCGGGCTATATCCCGCCGTCAAGTGCCCTGAGCAGCACGCAAACACCGGCGCCCGAATTCCAGTTGGTCAGTGAAAGCAGTGTGGGCGGGTACCTCAATTACATGCAGAACGTCATTCGCAATGGTATTTTTGTCAATGCACCGGATCTTCCGAACAACACCAGCAATAGCTCGAATGGTTACGACATTACGGCTTCCTATGCCGCCGAGTTGGCCCTGGTGACCGATACCACAGCGCTGGTTCAACGGTTGAACTTATTGCTATGCGCAGGTCAGTTGTCGGCTGCCACACAAACTGTGATCGTGACGGCGCTTAATGCCACCACAGTGACCGCCAGCAGCACCGACAGCGTCAAGCGTAACCGCCTGGCTGGCGCCATTTTGATGGTCATGGCCTCAGCCGAATATCTGATTCAAAAGTAGGATTTGCCATGCACTCC
The DNA here is from genome assembly GCA_903870065.1 of uncultured beta proteobacterium. GTDB lineage: Bacteria > Pseudomonadota > Gammaproteobacteria > Burkholderiales > Burkholderiaceae_C > Allorhodoferax. The sequence goes on from CAIQBN010000541.1 coordinate 757, forward strand.
AAAACGCCTGTCAGCAGCAGTCGCCGCGCATTCCTTCGCCGCAGTGCGCAACTGGCACTGACCGGCACCGCCCTGCCGTTTGCCCTGAATCTGGCCGCTTTCGGCGAGGCCGCGGCATTTGATGCCAGTGACTACAAGGCTCTGGTGTGCGTGTTCCTGTATGGTGGCAATGACTATGCCAACACCGTTGTGGCGTATGACGATGCCAGCTACAACCTGTACAGCACGATCCGGGGTGGCGGCGCGGGTCAGTCTGCCGGAGGCATTGCGCTGGCCAAGGCGAACCTGTCCGCCACTTTGCTCAACCCCACATTGCCACTGGCAGGCGGGAGGGAGTACGCACTGCATCCCGCCATGCCTGGGCTTGCCAACTTGTTCAATAGCGGCCGTGCGGCGGTGCAACTCAATGTCGGGCCGCTGGTCGTTCCGCTGACCAAGACCCAGTACAGCAGCAAGGACCGGGTGACCTACCCCTTGCCGCCCAAGCTGTTTTCCCACAATGACCAGCAGTCGATCTGGCAATCGTCTTCGCCCGAGGGCTCAACCATTGGTTGGGGCGGCAATCTGGGTGATCTGGCGTTGTCGGCGAACACGAATTCATTGTTTACTTGTATCAATGTCAGCGGCAATGCGGTTTTTCTGTCTGGCGACAGCGCACTGTCCTACCAGGTCAGCACCGGCGGCGCAGTGGCCATCAATGCGGTGAAGAACAATGTGTATGGCTCCAGCGCCGTGAAGGCAGCACTTGCCAGCCTGTTGCAACAGCCGCGCACGCACACACTGGAAAATGAATACAACCGGGTGACTGCCCGCGCCATTGGGGCAGAGGCACAAATCACTGCGGGCTTGTCCTCGGTCTCACTAGCGACCGTTTTCCCGACAGGCAACAGCTTGTCTGATCAGCTCAAAATGGTGGCCAGGCTCATCGGCGCGCGCAACACGCTGGGTGCAAAGCGGCAGGTCTTCATGGTATCGCTTGGCGGCTTTGATCTGCATGACAACTTGATTCGCGATCAGGCGATTTTGCTGGGCAAGCTCAGCGGTGCCATGACCGCCTTTTACAACGCGACGGTCGAATTGGGCGTGGCAAGCCAGGTCACTGCATTCACTGCCTCGGACTTCGGACGCACATTGACCTCCAATGGCGATGGTTCGGATCATGGCTGGGGTAGCCACCATTTTGTTGTTGGTGGCGCAGTCCGAGGGCAGGCCTTTTATGGCGTGGCGCCACCGCTCAGCGTGGGCAGCACGACGGGTGCACAAGACCAATGGCATGTGGGGCAGGGTCGCTTGTTGCCCTCCACA
>CAIQBN010000542.1 GCA_903870065.1 uncultured beta proteobacterium
GGTGACCAGCAGTCCGAGCCCGGCGTATGTATCGCGCGTGGCAAGTGCATTCAACGACAACGGCGCCGGTGTACGGGGCGATCTGAAAGCGGTTTTTTCTGCCATTCTGCTCGATGACGAAGCCCGCAGTCCGGCGGGTCTCACACAAGCTGGATTTGGCAAATTGCGTGAACCCATGCTGCGCCTGGTGCAGTGGGGGCGCACGTTTGGCATCAGTTCGGCGCGCGGCAGCTGGAAAATTGGAGACCTCAGCAACCCTGCAACCCAACTCGGACAGAGCCCACTGCGCTCGCCCACTGTTTTCAATTTCTTCCGGCCGGGCTATATCCCACCTTCGAGTGCCCTGAGCAGCACGCAAACCCCCGCGCCCGAGTTTCAGCTTGTCAGCGAAAGCAGCGTGGGGGGGTACCTCAATTACATGCAAAACGTTATTCGCAATGGCGTTTTTGTCAATGCACCGGATCTTCCCAATAACTCCAGCAATACCACGAACGGTTATGACATCACCGCTTCCTATGCTGCCGAGTTGGCCTTGGTGACCAATACTACAGCGCTGGTTCAACGGTTGAACTTGCTGCTATGTGCAGGCCAGATGTCTGCTGCAACACAGACGGTTATCGTGACCGCGCTGAATGCCACTGTGGTTACCGCCAGCAGCACCGACAGCGTAAAGCGCAACCGACTGGCTGGCGCCGTTTTGATGGTGATGGCATCAGCCGAATACCTGATTCAAAAGTAGGACTTGCCATGCACCCCATTTCGCCTGACAGCAGCAGTCGTCGCGCATTCCTTCGCCGCAGTGCGCAACTGGCGTTGAGTGGCACCGCCCTGCCATTTGCCCTGAATTTGGCCGCTATGGGTGAGGCCGCCGCATTTGATGCCAGTGACTACAAGGCTCTGGTGTGCGTGTTTCTGTACGGTGGCAATGACTACGCCAACACCGTTGTGGCCTATGACGATGCCAGCTACAACCTGTACAGCACAATTCGGGGTGGCGGCCAGGGGCAGTCGGCCGGTGGCATTGCGCTGGCGAAGTCGAGCCTGGCTGCCACACTGCTAAGCCCCGCCTCGCCGCTGGCGGGGGGGAGAGAATACGCATTGCATCCCGCCATGACGGGCCTGGCAAATTTGTTCAACACCGGGCGGGCCGCGGTGCAGCTCAATGTGGGTCCGCTGGTCGTTCCACTGACCAAGGCCCAATACAGCAGCAAAGACCGGGTGGCATACCCCTTGCCGCCCAAGCTGTTTTCCCACAACGACCAACAATCCATTTGGCAGTCGTCTTCGCCCGAGGGTTCCACCATTGGTTGGGGCGGCAATCTGGGCGACCTGGCGTTGTCGGCGAACACGAATTCACTGTTTACTTGTATCAATGTCAGCGGCAATGCGGTTTTTCTGTCCGGCGACAGTGCCCTGTCTTACCAGGTCAGCACCGGCGGCGCGGTGGCTATCAACGCAGTGAAGAACAACGTCTATGGCTCCAGTGCCGTGAAAACAGCACTTGCCAGCCTGCTGCAACAGCCGCGCACGCACACACTGGAAAATGAATACAACCGGGTGACTGCCCGTGCCGTAGGAGCAGAGGCGCAAATCACAGCGGGCTTGTCCTCCGTTTCCCTAGCGACCGTCTTCCCGACCGGCAACAGCTTGTCTGATCAGCTCAAAATGGTGGCCCGACTGATTGGCGCACGCAACACGCTAGGCGCAAAGCGACAGGTCTTCATGGTGTCCATGGGTGGCTTTGATCTGCATGACAACTTGATCCGAGATCAGACGGTCCTGCTTGGCAAGCTCAGTGATGCCATGACCGCCTTTTACAACGCGACGGTCGAATTGGGTGTCGCAAGCCAGGTCACTGCATTCACTGCCTCGGACTTCGGGCGCACATTGACCTCCAACGGTGATGGTTCGGATCACGGTTGGGGTAGCCACCATTTTGTTGTTGGTGGCGCAGTCCGAGGGCAGGCCTTTTATGGCGTGGCGCCACCGCTCAGCGTGGGCAGCACGACGGGTGCACAAGACCAATGGCATGTGGGGCAGGGTCGCTTGTTGCCCTCCACA
>CAIQBN010000543.1 GCA_903870065.1 uncultured beta proteobacterium
ATTGCGCCTCAATGCCGAACGCTGGTATCGCTTTGCCGATATTTCATCCGTCGAGGGCTTTTTGGAGGAATTGCAGGACCGTTCCGCAGAAAAAGGTGGCCCTCTGGTTGTCAAGCTACCACGCGCGCCGGGCGCACGTGAGCAACGTTGGGCGCACCTTGTTTGTGGCGCGCTCGACCCGTCGAGCCTGTCCGCGCCGGAGCGCTCGGGTGAGGCCGGCGGCGCCCACAGTGCCGACCGCATCAGCCGACTGGAAGCCGAAGTTGCCAGCTTGCGCGAAACGGTTCAGCGCCTGTGCTCCGAGCTTGGCGTTGCGCCACCCGCATCACCGGATTGAGGGCAACGCAAGCCAGGGATGACCCGGGATCCTGTGCAATGGTATTGTTTCGACTTTTCCGGAGAAACAATTCATGCCGTTGGACCTCTTCTTGCGCCCCGAGCGCTTTCGCCCGTTTCTGTGGCCATCGCTTGGCGCGCTGGCAGTTGCACTATCGGCGCTGTGCATGGACGCCAGCGCCGCCAAGCCAGTGCAACTGGTGTCGGGCCCGATGGCAGGGCCAGCGGAACATCGCGCGGTCACAATTTGGGCGCAAGGTGAACAAGAAGCCAGCGCCACAATCGAGTATTGGCCATTGGCCAAGCCATTGCTGAAGCGCCGTTCCGTGCCAGTTCAAATGAAAGCCCAGGAACAATTCATTGCACACCTGCGTGTGCAGGATCTGGAACCCGGCACGCAGTATGGCTATCGATTGCTGTTAAATGATATCGCTGCTGGAAGCGATTTGACGCTGCGCACCCAGACCCTGTGGCAATGGCGCACCGATGCACCCGACTTCACCGTGCTGGCTGGCTCATGCAACTATGGCAATGAACCCGCCTATGACCGCCCCGGCAAACCCTATGGCGATCGACACGATATTTTTGACGTTATGGCCGCGCAGCAGCCCGACCTGACCATCTGGCTTGGAGACAACCTGTACTACCGGGAGGTGGATTTCAGCAGCCGCTCGGGTATGGAATACCGATGGGCCTATGAGCGCCGGCAACCCTATGTGCAAAAGCTGCTGCGCACGGGAAGCCATGCGGCGATTTGGGACGACCATGACTTTGGACCCAACGACTCCAATTCCAGTTTCACATTCAAAGACGACGCGCTGGCATTGCAAAAGCGGTATTGGGCCAATCCGGCCTATGGCCTGCCCGATCTACCAGGCGCATTTTCCACTTTCAGCTACGGCGATGTTGACTTCTTTTTAATGGACAACCGCTGGTACCGCGACGACAACAACTTGCCCGATAACGGGCGTGTTATGTACGGAGAAAAGCAAATGCGCTGGCTAAAGAACGCCCTGATGACTTCAACCGCGCGCTTCAAACTGATAGCGGGAGGCAGCCAGTCGCTGTACAAGAGCCCGCGGGGCGACAGCTGGCATGACTACCCGGCCGAACGGGCGGATTTTTTAAAGTTTCTGGCCGACGCCAAGGTCACCGGTGTCATGTTTCTCAGCGGTGACGTGCACCGAACTGAGCTCAACAAATTGGAGCGCCCTGGTCTGTACCCGCTGCATGATCTGACTTGCTCTCCGATGACCAGCGGCACTTACGTGGATGAAACCTTGCGCACACACGAGCATCTGGTAGCCGGCACGCTACTGATGGGTGAGCGTAATTTCTGCCGCATCCGCCTTGAGGGCAGCCGCGCCGAGCGCAAGATGGTGATCAGCGCCATCAATGCCGACGGTCAGACGCAATGGACCCACAGTATCAGCGCAGCAGAGATCGGAGCAGAGTTCCGTCCAGGCCCGCGTAAAACATCTGCAAGTGCACCCGCTGCCGCAGCGACACCCAAATAGGCAGGATGCAGGCCATCTGTCGCCCGCTGGACAGAAATTGCCGAACGACCGTGCTAAAAACCGCTAAGTCAAATTGGAGATAATTTTATGGATCTGGCATTTACTGCTGAAGAACAACGGTTTCGCGAGGATATTCGGGCCTGGGTGGGCGCCAACCTGCCAGCCGATATTTCCCACAAGGTGCATAACGCCCTGGAACTGACCCGTGAAGACATGCAGCGCTGGGCCAAGATTCTGGGAAAAAAGGGTTGGCTGGGCCACGGCTGGCCCAAGGAGTTTGGCGGGCCCGGCTGGAATTCGGTGCAAAAACACCTGTTCGAAGAAGAGTGTGCCCTGGCCGGTGCACCGCGCGTTGTGCCCTTTGGTCCGGTCATGGTTGCCCCCGTGATCATGGCCTTTGGTAGCCCCGAGCAACAACAGAGATTTCTGCCCGGAATTGCCAGCGGTGACGTTTGGTGGAGTCAGGGTTACAGCGAACCTGGATCCGGCTCGGACCTGGCATCGGTGAAGACCCGGGCCGAACGCCAGGGCAATACATTCCTCGTCAATGGCCAGAAAACCTGGACCACTCTGGGGCAGTATGGCGAATGGATCTTCTGCCTGGTGCGAACCAGCACCGAGGGCAAACCGCAGACCGGCATCAGCTTCTTGCTCATCGACATGAAGTCTGCCGGCGTCACCGTACGCCCCATTGTTTTGATGGATGGCGGGGTCGAAGTCAACGAAGTATTTTTTGACAATGTGGTCGTGCCCGCCGAGAACCTGATCGGTGAAGAAAACAAGGGCTGGACCTATGCCAAGCACTTGTTAAGCCATGAGCGCACCAACATCGCCGACGTGAACCGTGCCAAGCGCGAACTCGAACGTTTAAAGCGAATCGCCCAACGCGAGGGAGTGTGGAACGACACCCGTTTCCGCGACGAAATTGCC
>CAIQBN010000544.1 GCA_903870065.1 uncultured beta proteobacterium
ACGCAAGCTAGTCTGGTCGCTGCAAAGCGTTTCGGCCAAAGCAGAAGCGGTTTTTGCTCCGGGCTTTGCCCAAGCCGGGCACGACACGGCTGCGCGCTGCGGCTTTGGCAGCGGGTGGCGTTTTCCGACGCGCAAGGAACTGGCCGCCATCGTAGTGCCTGGGCGCACGCCCGGGCCGATGCAGCAGAGCCCCTATTTCCCGCGCACTGTGGACGAGCTCTATTGGAGCAGTGATACCTTGCTGACCAATCCGGGATACGCCTGGGGCATCATGTATGGCTACAACGGCAGCGTTGGCTACTACCGCACGCTTCCCACTCATTTACGCCTGGTGCACGACGCGCAGTAAGGGGTTGGCCTAGCGCAAATTTCATTCAGGTCAAGGGCATCGGCAAAGCGGTAGAGCTTTCCCAAGGTCGTTTTTTTCGCGTACCGAATGTTTATAGAAATATAGCCGCTGCCCCTTGATGAATAAACGTTATGCGCTATGAAGTTTGTAGCAATTTTCCATTTGATTTTCTGAACCATGCACGCCGCCCTTAAACGCCATGGCGTCTGGATGATCGCCTGGGGCCTGCTCTCCTTGCTGGGGGCAGTGTTGCTGGCACGCAATGCCCTGCAGCAGGAGCGCGAGGCATTTGAGACCAATGCCCGCATTGCGCACCGCCTGCTCAGCCAGCAAGTGGTGCAGCATGACGCTGTGCTGGCCACCCTGGCGCTGCTGGATGCAAATGACGACAGTGCCCACCCGGAGCAACGCCTGCCGTCGGTGTACCCCCACATGTTGAGTGTGCAGCGGCGTGCGCGCGCCGTTCTTTGGCCCGACGCCCACCTTCAGACGCTGGACGCGCAGTCGCGCCAGTTGGGTCATGGGCTGCTGGTGCAAACTGACTTTGCCCAGGGGCGTTATGAGCTGATGCTGGGTGCGCTGCCGGCCAGTTACCTGCTCAAAATAGACATTCGCAGCATGGTGCCCTGGCGTGAATGGCCGATGGCACCAAACCAAGGTCCGGTGCGTGTGGCGCTGGTGTACGGAGGGCAAGCCTTTGACTTGCAGCCTGGTCGCCAAGTGCCGGCCGACGCACCTGGCTGGCACTTTGACTTTCACAAGGTGCTGGCGTCACCGAGCCAGCCCTTTGAGATGGTGGCACAGCGCCATGTGGCTTGGGGCGAGTTGCCTTGGCTCTGGATGTTGGCCTGGTCCGTGCTGGCGGCGGCCCTGCTGCGCATGATGTGGGTGCTGGTGCGCCAGCGCGACGACCGGCACCGTGCCGAAGAGTTGCTGCGGCTGGGGCAGGTGGCGCGGCTGAACACCTTGGGCGAGTTGGCCGCCGGCATGGCCCATGAGCTGAACCAGCCGCTCACCGCCGTGCTGGCCAACACGCAGGCAGCCAGCCGTTTGCTGGATGACGATGCACCGGACATGCAGGCGGTGCGCCACGCAATGACCCAGGCCGTGGGACAGTCACGTCGCGCTGCCGAGGTGGTGGGCCGCTTGCGCCGTTTGGTCGAGCAACCCGCAAGCACCCAGCCATTGCAGGCGGTCAGCCTGGGTGACGCTGCGCGCAAGTCCTTGTATTTGATGGAGCCGGAGTTGAAAAGGCAGCAAGTTGTGGTCACGCTGAAGGCCTCAGACGTGCCTTGCTGGGTGCTGGCCGATGCGGTGGCGCTGGACCAGATTGTCCACAACCTGCTCATGAACGCGGCGCAGGCCATGCAGACTACCTCCAAGGCAGAGCGGCGTTTGACGGTCGCAGTTGAACCGACCCACAGCCAAGCACGTCTGCTCGTGCAAGACCAGGGCCCGGGCATTCCCGCCGAAGCACTGAGCCGCATCTTTGAGCCGTTTTTTACCACGCGTGAAGGCGGTCTGGGGTTGGGCCTGAGCCTGTGCGAAACCCTGGCCATGGGCATGGGTGGCACCCTCAGCGCAAAAAACCGCACGCCCCATGGCGCCGAATTCTGTCTGACCCTTCCTCTGGCTGAACCCACCGCTGCTGCCTTATGAACATGCCCCTGTCCCCGCTGATTCACTTGATTGACGACGATGACGCCGTGCGCGACAGTCTGGCCCTGCTGATTGGCACGGTCGGTCTGCGGGTGCAGACCTGGCGCGACCCGCAAGTGTTTCTGGCCGAGTTTGACCGGCAGTCGATCGGCGTCATCGTGCTGGACGTGCGCATGCCCGGCATCAGTGGGCTCACGGTGTTGGACCAGTTGAAAAGCCAAGGGGCCGACCAACCAGTGATCATGCTCACCGGGCATGGCAATGTGGACCTGTGCCGGCGTGCCTTCAAATCGGGGGCGGCAGAGTTTCTGGAAAAACCAGTGAATGACGAATTGCTGCTTGAAACCCTGCAAAACGGCGTACGCCTGCATGTGCAGTCGCGCCAGCGCGTGGAGGGTGACCGGCAAGCGCGCGCACGTTATGCGCAGCTTTCGGAGCGCGAGCGGGAGGTGTTAGGCCTGATCGTTGCCGGGCTCACCAACAAGGAGATGGGCCGGGTGCTCTCGGTCTCGCCGCGCACGGTGGAAACCCACCGCGCCAATCTCTTTGACAAGTTGGAGGCCGAGTCACTGGCGCAGCTGATTCGCCAATACGCTGCACTGGTGGACGAACAGGCCACTCCGTAGTTATACGCAGGTTGCAGCGCGTCCGTACGGATGGGCAATTTGGCGGGTGTTTTCTATAGTTGCGTCACGGTTGAATGAACCGTTTTGCCAACCCACTCACTGGAGAACCCCATGATCAAACTGCACCACACCTCTGTTCTCATGCTAGCCCTGTTGTCATTTGCTGCCAGCGCCCAGGCCGTGCGTACCGAGAAAAACATGTCGCTGGAACTGGCCAACAAAATTGCCGCCGCCACCGTGGCCGCCTGCAGTGCTGACAAGTTCAATGTCACCGCCACGGTGGTTGACCGTGCCGGCACCGTGCGCGCCGTCCAGCGCGCCGACAATGCGGGCACCCACACGCTGGCTGCCAGCCAGGCCAAGGCATTCACCTCGGCATCGGCCAAGAACACGACGCTGGCCATGATGGAAGGTGCGCAGAAAAACCCGGCGGCAGCCAATTTGACACAAATCCCCGGCTTCTTGCTGCTGGGTGGTGGCGTGCCGGTGAAGGTGGGTGATGAAGTGATTGGTGCGGTCGGCGTGGGTGGCGCACCTGGCGGTCACCTGGATGAAAAATGCGCCATGACCGGGATTGCTGCTGCTCAGGACATGCTGAAGTAAATCCGTTTCCAAGCCATATCTGCGCCACACCTTCCCACGCTTTCGCCTAGGATTTTTTATGCAAGCCCGAATTCGTCTCACTTTTTGGGGTGGCGCCTTGTCGCGTGGTGCGTGGTGCCTGGCAATTGCATTGGCGACATGGCCGGGTGCTTCCGCCGTGGCGCAAGTGGCACCCAGTGCCACTGAGGTTGCCCGCTACACCGGCCTGCACGCAGCGGCACACAAGGGGGATCTGCCGCAACTCAAAAAGCTGTTGACGTCTGGTACCGACTTGAATGCACGTGACCCGTTTGGCCGCACCGCCATACACATCGCCAGTTTTGCCCGGCAGCGCGAGGTGATCCGACTGCTGGCCCAAGCCGGGGCCGACTTGCACCTGCTGGAAAACGACCGTTATGACGCCGTTACCATTGCCGCCGTGGCCGACGACGAAGCCACCTTGCGGGTCTTGCTGGCGCTGGGTGCCAGCGCCCGGCTGACCACCAGCCGTTATGACGGCACGGCGCTGATTGCCGCTGCGCATCTGGGGCACGACGGGGTGGTCAAACAACTGATTGCAGGCAAGGCGCCGCTGGACCATGTCAACAACCTGCATTGGACTGCCATGATCGAGGCGGTGGTGCTGGGCGACGGTGGACCGCGCCATCAAGAAGTGCTGCGCGCATTGCTGGCAGCCGGTGCCAACACCCAGCTGGCAGACAGGGAAGGCAACACGCCGCTGGCCCTGGCCCGCACCAGAAATTACGCCGCCATGGTGCGCATGTTGGAACAGGTCGGCGCGAAGTAGGCCGGTTCGGTGATTCAGGCCACTTGGCGGCTTTAATACACCTTTGCACGACTGAGGAGGCATTTAAAGGCTTCCTTCCTAACCAAACTTTTCATAAATGTCGAATCGAAAGGGGCATTGTTACAGGCATTACATTTCATCAATGTCTGTGCTTGTTGAATCGATCGTTTTGGTCGACCAGATGGTTGCACTGGCGCTGGCTTTGGCTGATCAGGCGCTCGTGCTGGAAGACGGGCACGTTGTTGCGCAAGGTTCTGCGGCATCTCTAGCTCAGGACGCCTCTCTCACACGGGCCTACCTGGGCGTTTGACGATGGCCCCAGATCGCACGTTGGCCATGGCAGCAAGCACGCGTGCACGGGGCGGGATTGTTACCAGCCCGCACCGTCTCGCGACGCAGTGTGGTGTGCAAGTGCTCCAGGCAGGAGGCAATGCAGTCGAGGCAGCGATTGCCACCGTTGGCCGCGCTGTGCGTCACTTATCCCCACTTTTGCGGAGTCGGTGGCGATGCCTTCTTTATCATTGCCGATGCCTGCGGCGATGTAAAAACTGTTTCTGGGATCGGACAGGCAGCCGTTGGCATTGACGGCTATCAGGGCACGATCGCGACGCGAGGCCCACGCTCTGCGCTGACCACGGCTGCAACCCTGGATGCCATGGGAGAGGCATTTACCATTGGGCGCGAGCAATTGCATGGGACCCAGCCATGGAGCGCACTGCCGGCACCGGCCATTGGGCTTGCATACAACGGGTACCCTATTTCCGACTCCGAACACTTTTGTCTGCGGTTTCGCCAACCGCAAGCCGCCGAAATGCCGGCGCTGTTTGAAGCGATGTGTCCTGATGGGCAGCTGCCGGAGCCGGGGTGGGTGCGCCGTCAGCCCCAACTGGCACGCACCCTTGAGCGATTGGCGGCTAATGGATGGCGCGATATGTACGAGGGCGAGGTCGCAATGGCGCTGGCGCGTGGGGTTGACAAGGCAGGCTCTCCGTTGACACTATCTGATTTGGCGGCAACCCGCGCCCGGCGTGAGCCGCCCCTGTGCATGTCATACCGGGGTGGCACCCTGGTGGCGCATCAGCCGCCAACGCAGGGGGCATGAAATTGCACTGCTGGAGCCGCAAAGTCCGCTGATGGGGCATCCTGGCGCAGTGTGCATCGATAGCGCCAGCGGCATGTTTTCGGGGGCCCACGATCCAAGAAGCGATGGCCTTGCTTTGGGCGTGGAGTAGGACTGCACTTTGGCTTGAAGTGCTTGCGCCAGCCAAGGCCACCACCAGCCCTTGGTGCTGCGCAAGGTAATCGATGATTCCCACGTAGCGGTTCAAGTGACCGTATTTCATGTTTCCGGATTGATTTGTGCCCAGACGCCCGCATGGTCACATGCGCTCTTTGAGCATCACGCGAGCGTATGCCCACCCGATACCCGCGCCAAGCACATGCGCGTGCCATGCTACTTTGATTCCGCTGGGCAAGCCTGAGGTGACAGAAGCCAAACCAACCGCATCCAACGTGGCTTTGGTTGCCAACACCGCCACGAGGATGGCAAGTATGGCGCGAAATTCCGGCAGTCGGTACCAAAGCGCAGTTCCGCCAATGAAGGCCAACAGCATGGCCATCCCGGATGCACCACGGTATTGGACAAGATCAGGCACCAGCAGCAACAGCCCCGCCGATAAAACGGGCATCCCGATCAGAAGGGCCAAGGCGGTAAAACGCGACCCGATTTCATTTTCGGCTACAGTGCCGACGAGAATCACCGCACCGATGTCCAGAAATAGCTGCTGAAGTGAAAAATGGACCAAATGGCCGGTCCACAAGCGCCAAGCTTGTCCCGCAATAACGGCTTCTCGATCAAACTCCAGCGAATTGACCAGAGGCAAAACGGCAAATGCCAAGCTAAGCAGGGCTACCGCAATGGTCGCAAATGGGGCTCTATTGCGAGCGGCGTTTGGCATAACCAACGGCCACCAGCAGACAAGCCATTACCAAACCAAGCCAGTCCAGGTTGCCGCCGCCGCTGTAGCCAGGTTTATTCTCGACTTTGAAGGCAACATCCGTCTTGATGCGTTCCTTAAAAGTGTCGAGTTCGACTTGCAGCTTGGGAATCAGGTCATCGACCGCCTTGTTGTAACCCTCGGCCCTGGCCGCGCGGGCACGCTCAGAGAATCCAGCCATGCTGGCACTCCCCTTTACCTGACTGGTGCCGGGCGCCCTGAAGAGAAGCTTATTCGTGCGGACGTCAAAAATCGAGGCGTCCACCAAGGTCTGAACGTCGTATTGATCGCCTTGAATGATGTAGGCACCAACAATGGTCCAGTAAAGTACGGAGAGGAAGTTGGTGTCGTTGAACTGAATTTGATCGTAAGAGAGCAGTGCAACCACCTCCACGTTGAACATCCTTGCCACTTGTTCAAGATTCGTGAAGCCACCTTTTGGCAGCAAGTACGTCGTTGGAATAAGCTCGATTTTGTCAATAAATGCATGTCTTGAAAAGGCGCTCCTGACCCGTTCCAGCAACTTCAGTTTTTCAGTTTCGGGCAGCGCCGATGCATACCCGCTGCCGGGAACGAATGCAATCCCGACGCGCACCGG
>CAIQBN010000545.1 GCA_903870065.1 uncultured beta proteobacterium
ACACCATTTTGGACTGGACTGTTTTTGACCTCTGGCTGGCCAGGGTCGAGGCGGCCGAACTGGTGGCGCTGGACACCGAGACCAACTCGCTGGACGAAATGCGTGCCGAAATCGTTGGTATCAGTTTCAGCGTGCAGCCCGGTACGGCAGCTTACATTCCCTTGGCCCACGACTACCCTGGTGCACAGGCCCAGTTGCCACGTGACGCCGTGCTGGCGCGTCTGAAGCACTGGCTTGAGAATGCAGACCGACCCAAGCTGGGGCAACACGTCAAGTACGACCGCCACGTTTTTGCCAACCACGGGATCGAGGTGCAGGGATACCTGCACGACACGATGCTGCAAAGTTATGTGCTGGAAGTGCACAAACCCCATGGTCTGTCCAGCCTGGCTGAGCGCCACGTGGGGCGCAAGGGCATCACTTTTGAAGACCTGTGCGGCAAGGGTGCGCACCAAATTGGCTTTAATCAGGTTGACATCACCAAGGCGGCCGAGTATTCGTGCGAAGACTCCGACATGACGCTGGACGTGCATCGGGCGCTGTGGCCACGCCTGCAGGCCGACGACAAGCTGCGCGCGGTGTACGAACTGGAAATTGCCAGCAGCGAAGCACTGTTTCGCATTGAGCGCAATGGCGTGCTGATCGACGCCCCGACCCTGGCCGCGCAAAGCCACGAACTCGGCCAGCGCATCGTCCAGCTTGAGCAGGAAGCGCACCAACTGGCGGGCCAGACCTTCAACCTGGGGTCACCCAAGCAGATTGGCGACATCTTCTTCACCAAACTCGGTTTGCCCGTGGTCAAGAAGACCGCCACCGGCGCGCCGAGCACGGATGAAGAGGTGCTGGAGAAACTGGCCGAAGACTTCCCCCTGCCGGCCAAGATTCTGGAGCACCGCGGCCTGGCCAAGTTGAAGGGCACCTACACCGACAAGTTGGCCCAACTGGCCAACCCGCGCACGGGGCGGGTGCACACCCACTATGCGCAAGCGGTGGCGGTGACCGGGCGCCTGAGCAGCAACGACCCCAACCTGCAAAACATTCCCATCCGCACGCCCGAGGGCCGCCGGGTGCGCGAAGCGTTTGTAGCACCGGCCGGCAGCGTGATTGCCAGCGCCGATTACTCGCAGATCGAGCTGCGCATCATGGCCCATATTAGCGGTGACGCGGCCCTGCTCAGCGCCTTTCAAAGCGGACTCGATGTGCACCGTGCCACGGCGGCCGAAGTGTTTGGCGTGGCCGTGGATCAGGTCAACAGCGAGCAGCGTCGTTATGCCAAGGTGATCAATTTCGGCCTCATTTACGGCATGAGTGCCTTTGGCCTGGCGCGTAACCTGGGTATCGACAACACGGCTGCCAAGAACTACATCACCCGGTATTTTGAGCGCTACCCCGGCGTGAAGCAGTACATGGACGAAACCCGCCTGTCGGCCAAGAGCAAAGGTTATGTGGAGACCGTGATGGGGCGCCGGCTCTACTTGCCCGAGATCAACTCGCCCAACGGGCCGCGCCGGGCTGGCGCCGAGCGCGCCGCCATCAATGCACCCATGCAGGGCACGGCGGCCGATCTGATCAAACTCAGCATGGTCAAGGTGCAGCAGGTGCTCGATGCAGAGCAGCGCGGCACCAGGATGATCATGCAGGTACATGATGAACTGGTGTTTGAAGTGCCGCTGGCCGAGGTGGACTGGGTGCGCAGTGAAATTCCGCGCTTGATGGCTGGCGTGGCGGATCTGAAAGTGAACTTGCTGGCCGAAGTCGGTTTTGGCCCCAATTGGGACAAGGCGCACTAAAAGCACTTTGCATACAAGCAAAATTGCCCTTGCCGCCAGCCTGGACTCGCAGATATTGATTGCGGTCCATTGCAACGTCCATGGCGTGCCCGAGCGCAGTGTCAAAATGGTGCAGCTGTGCAGAAATGCGTGGCCTGCGTCAGAATAGGCGCGCGCACCCGTTTGGCGCGCCAGATCCAAAAACCATCCGAATAAGGACCCAGACATGCTCAACCGTGATCAGAACGATGATTTCAATGCTTTGTTGCCCGGCGAATCGACCCTGAGTGGTGCCACGCGGCGCACTGCCATCAAAACGGCTCTGGGTGTCGGCTATGCGGCCAGCGCAATGCCGATCATGGCCCAGACTGCCATCAAGACACCCTCCACGGGCTTGGCCAGCGGCGAGGGCATCTACGATGTGGATGGGTTCACCGTGCCGTTTTATTACGCGGCACCCGCGGGGGCCAAGAATATGCCGGTGATTCTGGTTATTCAGGAAATCTTTGGCGTTCATGAATACATTGCCGACACCTGCCGTCGTTTTGCCAAGGCTGGCTACTTGGCGATTGCGCCCGAGTTGTATGCCCGACAGGGTGATCCCGCCAAATACAGTGAAATGGCGAAACTGATGGCCGAAGTGGTCTCCAAAGTCCCCGATGCACAGGTTATGGGTGACCTCGATGGCGCAGTCAAATGGGCTGGCGAAAATGGCGGCAATTTGAAAAAAGTGGGCATTACCGGTTTTTGCTGGGGCGGGCGCATCACCTGGCTCTATGCTGAACATAGCAAGAATGTCAAGGCAGGTGTGGCCTGGTATGGCCGCCTGGTGGGCACGTCATCGGCAACCACACCCAAGCACCCGGTGGATTTGGCGGCCGGTATCAAGGCGCCTGTGCTGGGGTTGTATGGCGGGCAGGACGGCGGAATTCCGTTAACGACGGTCAACCAGATGAAAGATGCATTGGCCGAAGCCGCCAAGAAGGGCAATGTTGCGGCCGGGAAGTCGGAATTTTCCGTGTACCCTCAAGCACCCCATGCCTTCCATGCCGATTACCGGCCAAGTTATCGCAAGGACGCAGCCGAAGACGGCTTCAAGCGAGCCCTGGAGTGGTTCAAGAGCCACGGGGTCGGTTAAGCCGGTGCGTTTGCCCTCTGATGACCGCCCGGTGGGCGGTTTTCTTTTTGTTGGTTAAAAAAGGCATCTAGCCCTCTAGAAATATGCACAATACGCTATGCTTTTAATAGCAATTATTGTCGGAACACTGGTAGCCGGGATCGGGTCGGTCTGGCTTGCGGCGGCGCTGAGTTTCGGTGTGCTTGCGCGTTATACCCAGCATATGCTGAGTTTGGCGGCCGGCGCGCTCATGGCCACCGCTTTCATGCATCTATTGCCCGAGGCCTTTGAAAGCCAGGCCAGTGCCCATGACCTATTTTTGACGCTGCTCGGTGGTCTGGTCTTTTTCTTTCTTCTGGACAAGGCAGAGCTGTGGCACCACGGCCATGAACACCACCATGGTGGCGCATCCCATGCGAGCACCCATGAACATGGCCATGTCCATGATCATGGCCACGCGCATTCAACGCCCCAGCCGGGAAGCTGGGCCGTGCTGACGGGCGACAGTGTGCATTGTTTTGGCGATGGCATTCTCATTGCCTCTGCCTTCATGGCCGATATGCGTCTGGGCGCCATTGCCGCCCTGGCCGTGCTGGCCCACGAAGTGCCGCACCACATGGGCGACTTGATGGTGCTGCGAACCGGCGCCAATAACAGACGCATGGCCCTGGTCAAAGTGTCGCTGGCGGGCGCAGTCACTGCACTGGGCGGTTTGGCCGGGTACTGGCTGGTGGATTTGCTGCATGACTACCTGCCTTACTTTCTGGTGATTGCCTCCAGCAGCTTTGTGTATGTGGCACTGGCCGACCTGATTCCCCAACTGCAAAAGCGCTTATCCCTGTCAGAGACCATCGCGCAAATTAGCTGGTTGGCCGTCGGCATTGGTATGGTCACCGTGCTCAGCGGGTTGGCCCACAACCACTGAAGCACTGCCTGGGCACACCGCGGGCAACGCGACGCGCTTGGGTGGCGATGGGCTTTTCCGCCGCGCGCGACCGGTCGCGCAGGGTCTGAGCACCACTCGCTCCAGCTACCGGCAAACAGGGAACTTCCGTGCAAGCCGGCCACTTCCATGGCAATCAGGTTGGGCAGGGCGCTGACGCCGCTGCCGCAGTGGTGCACCACAGTTGCAGGGTCGCGACCGCCCAGCAAGGCGTCAAATTCTGCCCGCAACTCGGCGGCTGGCTTGAAGCGGCCATCCGGGCCGATGTTGAGGCTGAACATTCGATTCAGTGCACCGGGGATATGGCCGGCAACAGGGTCGAGTGGCTCAACTTCGCCCCGAAAACGGGGCGCGCCGCGCGCATCAATCAGTGTTTGCGCAGCATCCACCGATGGTTGGTTCGCTACACGGTCTGCTACGGTTTCTATAGTGACCAACCCAATCAATTCGGGGGTCAGAACGAAATTTGATCCAGTAGTTTGGGATTGAGGACCACTGGCGACGGCTCCACCGGCTTGCTGCCAGGCCTGCAAACCTCCGTCGAGTACTGCCACCGCCTCGTGGCCTGCCCACTTGAGCATCCACCACAGGCGCCCACAGTAGTTGGCACCCTGGCGGTCATAGACAACGGCCTGCATGGTGTTGTCAAAGCCGACCGAGCGCAGCCACTCGGCAAATGCCTCGCGGGTTGGCAGCGGGTGGCGTCCACCACTGGCGGCGGTGCCGGCGGCCGCCTTGCCGGTAGCAGGATCTTTTGCGGCACTGAGATGGAGATCCAAGTGGGCATAAACGGCACCCGCAATATGCGACTCCTGGTACATGGTGAAGCCAGATTGGGGATGTGACAGGTCAAAGCTGCAATCAAACACCATGCAGGGCTGGTCGCTGCTTTGCAGCGCTTGAAGTTGGGTGGCGGAAATCAGTGTGGTGTATGTCATATTGATCAATGGTCTTCGGCGGGAGTATCGGGCATGGCACGGGAACGTAGAGCGGTGGCCAGCACACCGCTGGTCACAATAACGGCAATGCCAGCCCAGCCAATGGGTGCGATCTGGTCGCCAAACAGGGCCAGGCTGTAAATGGCAGCAAACACGATGCCGCTGTATTGCATGCTTGCCACCACCAGGGTGGCACCATGGCTGTAGGCGCGGGTCATGCACCACTGGCCGAGCGCTGCCAGCACGCCAATCGGTATGACCCATGCGGCTGCAATCCAACTCACGTCAGCCCATGGCGTCAGGTCGGTGAACGCAAGCCCTGCCAGGCCCACCACAACGGTGCCAACAGAAAAATAAAACACGGTGCGCACCTCAGGCTCACCGACTTTGCCCAGGGCCGTTACTTGCATATAGGCCAGCGCCGCGCCCATTCCCGAGAGAAGGCCGATCACGCCAGCGAACAACTGATTTTGGTCTATGGTCGGGCGCAAGGTCATCACCACCCCGATAAAACCCAGCAGCACCGTACCCAGAAGCGGCCCCTGGCGCTGGGCCTGCCCATACAGCAGAGCGCCGCCGACAATGAATGCAGCAACCCATACACCGCTCATATAGTTGAGCGTCATGGCGGTGGCCACCGGCAGATGCGCAATGGCGTAGAACCAGGAACTCAGCGACAGCACACCAATGGCGCTGCGCCAAACGTGCATCATGGGAACCGGCGTGTACAGCGGCACGCCCCGCGCCCGCAACACAATTCCCATAAAAAGCATGCTGACCAGGCCACGGTACAGCACCAGTTCCATGGTGCCAAAACTGGCGGAGGCAAACTTGATTCCAACTGCCATGGTGGCAAACAGGAAGGAACCCAACACCATCCACAGCGCCTGCATTTAGGTCCGAGCCCCCACGCTGCGCGGATTTGGTCGCACGCTTAGAGCTCGCCCATCTGGCGGCGGTACCAGGTGTGGAAGTGGGGCATGCCGTCTTCCATGGGGCTTTGGTAGGGGCCGACTTCGTTGTCGCCGCGCGCCAGCAAGGCGGCACGCCCGGCATCCATGCGCTCACCGATTTCATCGTCCTCAACGCAGGTTTCGTTGTATGCGGCTTGCTGGGCCTGCACAAACTCACGCTCAAAAGCCACAATTTCCTCGGGGTAATAGAACTCGACCATGTTCATGGTCTTGTTTGGGCCCATAGGGTGCAAGGTGGATACCGTGAGCACATGCGGGTACCACTCCACCATGATGTGCGGGTAATAGGTGAGCCAAATTGCGCCCTGTTTGGGAGCCTCGCCGTTGCGATAAGCCAGCAAGGCCTTTTGCCAGCGCTCATAGACCGCGGTGCCACCGGCGGCATCGGCCTTGGCCAACTGCGCGGCCACGCCGACAGTCTGCACCGAATAGTTGTCGGCAAACTGCCAACGCAAGTCGTCGCAAGTGACAAATTTGCCCAATCCCGGGTGGAACGGGCCCACATGGTAGTCCTCCAGATAGACCTCAATAAAGGTCTTCCAGTTGTACTTGCACTCGTGCATCACGACCTTGTCGAGCACGAAGCCTTCAAAGCTGAGCGCATCGCGCAAATGCATGCCGGCCAGATCAGCGCCGACATTGCGACTGTTCTGCTCGAACAACAATCCGTTCCATTCCTGCAAAGGGTAGTTCTTCAGGTTCAGGCAGGGGTCCTGGTTGAAATGGGGCGCACCCATCAGGGTGCCGGCAGGCTGCGCTGCGCCATGCGTGTTGGCACCAGCATAGGTCCAACGGTGCAGCGGACACACGATGTTGCCGCCGGCGCTGGCAACCTGGCGCCCATGGGCGGTGGTCGGGTTGACCAGTGAATCACGCCCCTTGAGCATGATGGCCTGGCGGTGGCGGCAGACGTTGGAAATCAGTTCAACAGCACCTGTAGCGTTGCGCAGCAGCGCCCGACCTTCGTTTTCCTGGGGCAGTGCGTAGTAGTCCCCGATTTCGGGAACACTTAAGGCGTGGCCCACATAGCGTGGACCTTGCTGAAAGATAGTTTGCATCTCGCGCTGGTACAGCGCTTCGTCAAAATAGCTTGAAACCGGAAGTTGCACCGGCGTCATGCTGGGCACGCTCGGCAAGCGCGAGTGGAGTGCCTTGGCGGGCTTTTCGGGCGTCAACGGGCTGTCATTTTTGCACAATGTTTGCACAATCTCGGTCCTTGTGGATGCAAAAAACCCCTCCGTGAGGGGTTTGAAGGGCAGCTACCTTGAGAGCTGCCGGGGGTGCGATTGTACCCCGGTGAGACCCTGCTGGGCTCAGGCAGGCCAGGCCTCCTGCGCGCAGGGGTTTCGTCAGAGCCTAAAATCAGCGCTTGCGGACTTTTCCGTCGACAGCTTCTCCATTACCCCACATCCATGCCCAAGGCCAGTGCTCAATCCGATCCAGTTGACGACAACGCTTCTTCCGAACTGCTGCCCGAAACCTACGAAGCCGCCTTGACCGAGCTAGAGCAGTTGGTTGCACAGCTTGAATCGGGCACTATGCCCCTGGAACAGTTGCTGAGCGGTTATCAGCGCGGTGCCCGCTTGTTGCAGCTTTGCCGGGACAAGTTGCAGGCGGTGGAGGACCAGATCAAGGTGCTGGACCAGGGCGTACTCAAACCCTGGAACCCCCAATGAGCGGAACACCGCAACCGGTACAAGCTGACATGGGCGCGTTCGATTTTGATGATTGGATGGGGGTTCAGCTGGCGCAGGTGGAGCAGTCACTCGGCCGTTGGGTCACCGCCGATGCGCCCGACGGCGTGGGTCACGGTGCCCCGGCGCAATTGGTTGAAGCCATGCGCTACGCCGTGCTCGACGGCGGCAAACGATTGCGCCCCTTGTTGGTGCTGGCCGCCCACGAGGCGGTCGGCGGCGCAGCCCCCGCCACCGCGTCGCATGCCAATGCAGCCATGCGAGCGGCGTGTGCGGTTGAACTCATTCACGCCTATTCACTGGTCCATGACGATATGCCGTGTATGGACAATGATGTTTTACGCCGGGGCAAGCCCACCGTGCATGTCGAGTTTGGGCAGGCCGGTGCGCTGTTGGCGGGCGATGCGTTGCAGGCGCTGGCGTTTGAACTGCTCACCCCGCAAGAAGGCACGGTTCCCGATGCCCTGCAGGCACGGTTGTGCGGGTTGTTGGCCCGTGCCGCTGGCAGTGCCGGGATGGCAGGCGGGCAAGCAATCGATCTGGCCAGTGTGGGGCTGCCCTTAACCGAGGCGCAATTGCGGCAAATGCATGAACTCAAAACCGGTGCCTTGCTGCAGGCCAGCGTCATGATGGGCGCGCAATGCGGCGCGCTGGATGCGCCCGCCGCGAACGCACTGAACGCCTACGGTTGCGCCATTGGATTGGCTTTTCAGGTGGTCGACGACATTCTGGATGTCACGGCTGACTCTGCGACCTTGGGCAAGACCGCCGGCAAGGACGCGGACAACAACAAGCCCACCTATGTCTCGCTGATGGGATTGCCGGCCAGCCAGGCCTACGCGCAGCGGTTGCTGAAACAGGCGCTCGACGCACTCGACGGTAGTGGC
>CAIQBN010000546.1 GCA_903870065.1 uncultured beta proteobacterium
GGATGCTCCGGCGCTATTGCAAAAGATTGCAGGACCACTTCGTTTCTGATCGATGGAGAAATACTGGTCGATGCCGGAACGGGCGTAGGCGATTTAACGCTCGATGAAATGCGCCGTGTTGACCATGTTCTGTTAAGCCATTCCCATCTCGACCATGTCGCAGCATTGCCTTTGATGGTGGATGCAATTGCAGCGCAGCGAAAGGGCCCTCTCAAGGTATACGCACTCGCAGGGACGATACAAGCTTTGCGAGCCCATATTTTCAATAACGTCATCTGGCCAGACTTTTCTCGCATTCCGACACCTGAGGCCCCCTTCATTACCTTTCACGAAATTCGTGTCGGTCAAACCTTCCAGCTGTCCAACAAATTCATCGAGGTTTTACCTGCAGTGCACACAGTGCCAGCGGCTGGATTTGCGATTACCTCAGGCAATGGATGCTGGGTGTTTACCGGTGACACCGAACGCAACCAAGCGTTCTGGGACAGGGTCAATCAACTCAACGTCGCGATGCTGGTCATTGAAACCGCCTTCAGCAACCGGGAGAAGGACCTCGCACATCGCAGTTTGCATCTATCGCCCACCGTTTTGGCCGACGAACTGGACCACATTGCGCAGGGAAAAAATTACCCGATTTACATCACTCACACCAAGCCGGCCGAGACTGAACTCATCATGGCAGAGATACAGCGGTTTGATCAAACGCAGCCGTTTGGTCCCAACGTGACTCATGATATCCATCGAATGCGTGCCGGGCAGGAGTTTGAGATATGAGCGCCGTTGCATCGCAAGGGTCTTCGGAAAAAGCAACTGAGCAAGCCTTCTTTGAGTCCCAAAAGCTTCCTTCCCAAAAGAGGGGTATGACATTTGAGGCCTTGTTCTACCGGCAGTTGCACCATGTCACTGCGCGCATCCACGACACCGAAAACCTGGAGCAAATTATGCTCGAGGCCAGCCAGGATATCTGCAAGCTGCTCAACGCCGATCGCCTGACTTTGTACGCGGTCAATGACGATCAGACCGCCATCGTCTCCAAAATCAAGACCGGGCTTAACAGTAGCAGCGACCTTAAGCTGCCGATCTCCCCTCAAAGCATTGCCGGATATGCCGCCTTCAGCCGCAAGTCGCTCAACTTGCCGGATGTCTACGATGAAGAAGCGCTCAAGCTCATTCACCCGTCCCTGACCTTTCTGAAGATAGTGGACAAGCGCTCAGGCTATCGCACCAAGCAAATGTTGGTGGCGCCCATCCTGGAAGGCAAAACGCTGCACGGTGTGCTGCAGGTTATCAACAACAAGAGCGACGAGCCCTTTGGAGAGCTTGAGGTTGACGGTGTTTCCGAACTGTGCAAGACACTGTCCACTGCTATTCGGCAGCGCGCAAACGAGGCTAGCGCCGCCCAGCGCAAGAAGGCCACCAAATACGATGCATTGGTCGCCGACGGACTGCTGACTGACGACGAATTGGGCCAATGCATCCAGGATGCGCGCACCGAGGGCAAGTCGGTTGAACACTTGCTCATGGCACAGTACAAGATCAAGCCCGTCCAGATCGGCCCCTCGCTTGCAAAGTTTTTTGGCGTGCCGTATGAGGCATTTAACGCCGGACGCATACGCGCCGAGGCGTTGCACGGGTCGCTGAAGCGCGAATTCATCGAAGAGCAGGGCTGGATCCCACTTGAGGAATCGCCTGAGGGACTGGTCATCATGTGCATGGACCCTGAGGCCGTGCGCGGATCGCGCGTGGTGCCCCAAGTGTTTCCGCGCATTACCAAGTTCTCGTACCGCGTCACCACACAGACTGAGTTTCAGGAGACCCTGGGTCAACTCTTTGGGACA
>CAIQBN010000547.1 GCA_903870065.1 uncultured beta proteobacterium
AAACCGTTGCGCCTGACTGAGCTCGGACCGATGCTGACCAAGTGGCTGCCGCAGCTGACTGAATCTGCCAGTGCCCTGAGTGCAGAACAGTCCCCGCCACGCCTGCAGGGCGCCGTCGATGCCCTGCCAATCTGGAACCCCTCCACACTTGCCGATCTGGTGGGCGACAACCCGGCCCTGCACCAGCGCTTGCTGAGCAAGTTTCTGCTCAACGCCAAAATCCAGGTTGAGGCGGTTTTGACCGGTGCCTCGGCGGGCGATCTCGATGCCGCAGCAAACGCCGCCCACACTCTTAAATCTGCAGCACGCAGCGTAGGCGCACTGGCGCTTGGCGAGCTGTGTGATGACATCGAGACGGCTGGTCGCGCGGCTGACAGCGTGGCCTGTCTGGCCGGTGTGACGCTGCTCAGTGCCACGTTTGCCCGCGCCGCGCAACAGATTGAAGCCGCATTGGCAGCACCCCAACCTGAAGCAAATCAACCCTTTGGAGCGCTAGCATGAGTTGGAGCAGTTTTCACTGGCGCGCGCTGCAAACGCGCCTGGCACTGGCCGCACTGGTCATATTTCTTGTCGGGATTGGTGTCATGACGGCGTATTCCAGCCAGATGCTGCGCCGGGACATGGAGCCGATGCTGGCGGCACAACAGTTGGCAACGGTGAGTCAGATGGCCGCCGACATCAATTTGGAACTGACCGACCGGCTGCAGGCGCTAGAACTGGTGGCCGGCCGGATTACGCCTTCGATTCTGGGCAATGCGGCTGCCATGCAGGCGTTTCTGGAAGACCGCCCGGCCTTGGTGTACCTGTTCAATGCCGGCCTGTTTGTGACGCGCACCGATGGCACCCCAATGGCCGATGTACCGGTGTCGGCCAATCGGCTCGGGCTCAATGTCAGTGAGCGCGACTACATGGTGGCTGCGCTGACCCGTGGCGAGGCCAGCATTGGCCGCGCAGTGCTGGGTAAAAGCCTCAAAAAATCGGTGTTTTCGATGGCCGCGCCGATTCGCAACCCGCAAGGCCAGGTGATTGGCGTGCTGGTCGGTGTCATCAACCTGGGTCGTTCGAGTTTTCTCGACAAAATCTCGACGCAACACTATGGCAAAACAGGCGACTATTTTTTGGTGGCTCCGCAGCACCGCCAGGTGATCACCTCAAGTGACCCGACCCGCATCATGCAGCCGCTGCCCGCGCCGGGGACTATTCCGGCGATCGATCGCTACGTCGAGGGCTTTGAAGGCACCAGCGTTTTTACCAGTCCACAGGGAGTCGAAGCCATGCTCTCAGCCAAGCGCATGCCGCAGACCGGGTGGCTGTTGGCCGCGTCACTGCCCACCAGTGAAGCCTTTGCCCCGATCAATGCCATGCTCATACGCAACCTGCAAGCCGCCATTGTGCTGGCACTGGCGGCTGGGTTGCTGGTGTGGTGGATCACCGCCTGGATGGTGCACAAGCGCCTGTTGCCGCTGCTCATGGCCACGCGCCGTCTATCGCAAATTGCCCAGACCCGGTTGCCGCCGCAGCCGCTGCCGGTGTCGGTAGCCGATGAGATTGGCAATCTGGTGGGTGGTTTTAACGCCTTGCTGAAATCAGCCACCGAACGCGAGCAGGCGCTGCGCCTCAGCGAGGAAAAACACCGCATCTTGCTCGATGAAGCAGGCGACCCGATCTTTGTACTATCGCCGCAAGGCGAGTACCGCTATGCCAACATTGAATTTGCCAAAGTCTTTGGCAAACGCCCGGTCGACATCATTGGCAAGACGCAGTGGGACATCCTCTCCAAGGAGGACGCCGATCGGCGTTTTGCGATAGTGCGCTGGATTGTTGAAAACCGCCAAGGTCAATCCAACGAGATTTGCATTCCCAAACCTGATGGGGACCGTTTCCTGGTCACCTCAGCCAAACCCATTCTCGATGCCCAGCAGCAGGTGGCCTCGATCATTTGTATTTCGCGCGATGTCACCGAGCTTAAACACGCCGAGGCGGCGGCGCAAGCTGCCGACCGCGCCAAATCGGAGTTTTTGGCCAATATGAGC
>CAIQBN010000548.1 GCA_903870065.1 uncultured beta proteobacterium
ACCTCGTAAGGTGGCAGGGCATCCGTGTCGCGCTGGCCGGGTGCCAGTTCTGCTGACGGTGGTTTTTCGATGATGGCCGCTGGAATGAGTTCGCGCCCGGCTGTGGCGTTGATGTGTCGGCACAGCTCGAACACCTCGGTCTTGAAAACGTCTCCTATTAGCCCCAGTCCACCATTTGAATCGCCGTAAATCGTAAAGAATCCCACCGACACCTCGGACTTGTTGCCAGTAGTCAGCAACAGGTGCCCGAAGGTATTGGAAAACTCCATCAGCACGGTCCCGCGCGCTCGCGCTTGCAGGTTCTCAAGGGCCAGTCCCTGAAGTTCCTGGCCAAATGCGTTGGAGAACGAGTTCTCGAAGGCGACCACGATGTCCTTGATGGGATGCTCAATCAATTTGATGCCAAGATGATGGCAAAGCACCTCGGAGTCGCTGATGCTGCCAGGACTGGAGAACTTTGATGGCATGGTGATGCCGACGACATTCTCGGCCCCCAAAGCTTCTACGGCCAAAGCCAGCGTCAGCGCCGAGTCGATGCCGCCGGAGCAGCCGACCACCGCCCGGGTAAAGCCACAACGGCGAGCATAGTCCTTGAGACCCAGGACGATTTGTTGCCGATAGAACTCCATGGTGGGCAATCCCTTGGGGACAACTGAGAGTGCCTGGCCTGGGGGCTCGGAGAACTGTCCTGATTGGGTGTCAAAGATAAGCGTGCGGATGTCTTGTACAAAACGATTGGCCTCAAAAGTGATGGCTCCCAAGGCATTGACGGCAAAAGAGGCACCGTCGTAAATAAGTTGGTCGTGGCCACCCACCTGGTTCACATAAAGCAGTGGCAGCTTGTGGCGGGCGCAGGCTTTGCTGTAAACCACGTGGCGTTGCTCGCGCTTGCCGATGTTGCTGGGGCTGGCATTGATGGAGACCACCAAATCGGGGGCGGCATCGGCCAGACGCTGGAACGGGTTGGTGCCGTAGTCCAGCCCCTCATCGTTCCAGCCGTCTTCGCAAATCATGAAGCTCACCTGCGCCCCGCCGATGCGCAGCACCCGCGCGATATCCGGACCAGGCTCAAAGTGGCGGCGCTCGTCAAAGATGCCATACGTTGGCAGCAACTGCTTGGCATACTGCAACACCACTTCACCATTTTGGATGACCAGCAGGGTGTTGTGAAAAGACTTGCCGATACCGCTGTGCCGCGTTGGGGCACCAACTACCCACAGCAGGTCGGGTGTATCGCAGGTGGCGACCTTGAGTTGGAGCAGGCCGAACTCGATGCGAGCCTGAAATCTTGCATCGTCGAGCAAGTCACCAGGGTAATAGGCGGTGAGGCTCATCTCGGGGAACACCACCAGATGAGCGCACTGGTCGTGCGCAGTGCGTGCGGCATCGAGCATCAAGGCAATATTGCCCTGCATGTCGCCGATGGTCGGATTGATTTGGGCGACGGTAATGAGAAGCATGGGAGCGTCCTTGGTTATTTTTGGCAAAAATAGACGATAGGTGCAGGCGCAGGCAATTGATGCAAGAAAACTGGTTCTGGACGAAACCGCCTGGATTACGCTGGCAGCTTCCAGAGCACCAGCTTGACAGCAGGTGCCATGGACGCCTCGATGGCAGATGCAACCTCTTTCCACTGTCCGTTGCCAAGGCCACAGCCTATGAGTGGAAAGTTCACAGTGAGGCCACTGTCACGTGCAAGCAGGTTGATTCGAGCAAAAGCGGCGAACACTGCGTCGTAATCAACATAGACCACGTTTTTGTCGGAGCCACAGGTGAATTGGGTCATGGCATTGGCAACTATCAGACTTGCCGGCAACTGGTTCGTCATGGCATGAAGATACTTCTGACTGATGACTGCGGGGGCCTGGGAACTGCCGACAAAAATCACGTCTCCGAGCTGTAGTCCTGACTGAATATGGCGGTTGCGGTAGGCCTGATGCACATCTGGCCACTTCTCCCGCACCAGGTGTGCGATGCCACTGCCCATGATGCCGTGACAATTGCAACCATGAACCAGGATGCCCTCGGTGGCTGAAAGCATGTCGCCAAATTTAGTTTCAATCATCAGAGACTCAGTCGTGTTTGTTGAATACTTGGCGCAGGTAAGCCAGAAAGGTTTGGTCATCGCACATGGTTTTTCCGGGGGAATCTGACAGCTTGGCGGTCGGTTGGCCATTGCACGACACCAGCTTCATCACAGTATTCAAGGGTTCAAGGCCGGTGTCGTTGCTCAGGTTGGTGCCAATGCCGAAGCTAGTTTGGACGTGGTCAGAAAA
>CAIQBN010000549.1 GCA_903870065.1 uncultured beta proteobacterium
CCCTATGATGCTAGGTGAATACGTGTCTGAGTCGCCACAAGGGAGCCACTGGAAACAGTGGCTTTTTCGTTGCAAAGAAACATTGTCTTGCTCTGTGTCTGTTGGTGTACATTAGCGGCTAGTGGAGTCTGGTTCTGGCCTGTTAATCCGTAGGTCCCTGGTTCGAGCCCAGGTCGAGGAGCCAAATAAGCCTTATGGCTACTGGAAACCCTGCTATCGAATCGGTAGCTGGGTTTTTTCTTTTGTGGATTAGTAGGCGCATAGTAGGCGGCAATCCTGTGTTGCCAGCACCCAACGCCATTGACTCAATAACCACATGCAAGGGAGTTGCGCCTCTTTTCCTGGGCCAATTGAAGCCGCGACCTCAATTAGTTAGCATTTTCGCCTCACTAACCTTTCGGCACTAACCTTGGCGTCAGCCTTGGCTTCGATCACTGCGGCAAGTTCGCGGGCTCAATCGCCTTTTCCTCCCTTGGCCTTCACTTCCTGAGTACGCACTGCGTACCAGCGTTTTACGTACCAGTTCATCAGCCCGGTGCTGGATCTTGGCGGCAAGGTGCGGGTCCATCCGTCCCGCTTTGCACGCTTGCGAATAGCCGTCTCTGAGATCCCGCACTCGCTGGCTATCTGGACGTTCGAAAGGATTCCGGCCCGGTAATGCTTCTCTATCAGCTCTCAGTCGATTACGCGCTTCTCTGTATCGTTCATGGTGTTTCCTTGCTCCCCTGGAGCGCTTCACCGGCCATAGGGATTTGACGCATTGCTGCGCTGGCCGTGTTGACCCTTCTCACTCGCGCCTGAAGGTGGGCAGAGTGCGTGCCCAGAAGGGATACCAGTCTTTGTCCGGACTGGACGCGATCAAGCAGCCGCGTTACGACGGAGGATTTACGATTTAACTATCCCGGCGCCGTTTGCTTTATCAAACTCTTCGCGGGTCGGGGGCTTCTCCCCCATGTTTTTCATTTCTTCGACATGCACGCGATATGCGCGCTCATTGCCGGATGCGTCATTCTTTGAGCTTGAGCCTTTGCCCAGGATCTTGCTGCCGATGGCTTTTAAGGTGTCGGAAACACCGGCGAGCTTGATGTCTTGACTGTCAATCTCTTGGTTTGCGGCGTCCCACTCGCGCTGTTGAGCATCTAAGTCTGATTGCGTTGTCATGGTCGCCTCGGTTCGTTGTTAGTGCCGGTTACCTGCACCAGCAAGGTATCAACACCACACCGGCTGGCAAGGCCATGTTCCAGATGATGGGCGTGTTCGCCGAGTTCGAGCGTGTGATGAAGCTCACTCCGAATGTCGAATTGCGCTCTCTCTGTCAACCATGTTGGTTGGCCTATTTCCTGATCGTTCTCTGCCACGACTTCAACCACCGCAAGCTAATCTTTAAACGTTAGGCAATTTTGTAACCAACAATGGGGATACCGAGCCGCTCCTCGTACAGCCCCGCGCTCCTTTAAGTCGCTCATGGTAATTTAGAAAGCCCGGGTGATCGAGCATCGAACAAGAAGTCCATTGAAATAGGCAGATGACTTCGAATTGAATTCGTGCAAGGTCCAACTACCCTTTCCAACACGTACAATTCGTAACAGCAAATAGTAGAAGAAATTGAACTTTCGGTGAATTCGCAAGCATCCACCATAGTTGGAACATGCATCTGGCATTTTTTAGGCGTGGGGTCGCCGGAAATCAATTACTTTTACTAAAAGTTGGTATGAACCACCAAACATAAGGTGGTCGATGACTCGTTGATGTCAAATTGTTTTAGGAATTCCGACCGAGGGGTTTCAAAGGAGGAAAGATGGCTAGCTCAAAGTGGATTTTTTTGCCCGTTTTGGTTCTTGTTGTTGCAGGTTGCGCTGCGCCTCCAGCACCACCTCCAAAGCAAGCTGAAAAAATAATAGAAGAGCCGATTGATTTTTCCAAACGTGCTCGACTCGAAGATGGCCCAGAGGGCGCGCGCCTTATTTTCCCCGATGGATTGTTGTTCGACACCAATGTGGCCAACCTCACGATTGAGGCGTCCAAGAACGTGGATGTGTGTCAGTTCATCATTGAAAAAGCGAGGGGAACGATAGTCGTTGAAGGGCATACGGATGCCACCGGTGTACGTGCTCGAAACGAAGAACTATCGCGTAAGCGGGCCGAAACCGTGCGCGCTGCTCTAATTGAGCGCAAAGTGGCACCTTCGCGTATAGAGGTACGCGCGCTGGCTGCAACCAAGCCAGTGGTTCCAAACGCGAGCACGCCCGAAGAGTTAGCGCAGAATCGCCGAGCAGAGATTATTTTTAGGGGTGAGACCGTGGCTAGCTTGAGTGCTCCATATGGTTGCGGTGCTCCTCCTGTCAGGCGCTCTGTAATGGTTGATGTGATACCACCTCCTGTGGTGAACGAACCCAGTGCGATGGAACGTCTTGGTCAAGACATTAAGAAGGCGACATCCAAGATATTGGGTGACTGATGTTTGCTTGGCTGTTTCGATGGGCGCTGGTCTACCTAGCTTTTGTTTGCTGTGGACCGGACGCCCAAGCACAAGGTACGCCGTGGGTGCGTGAGAGTATTGTCACGGTTCAGATAGACCGATCAGTGCGAAACGCATTTGGAATCTATACCGATGGCTCAGACGTCGTAATACACCTGCACAACAACGGCTCTGTTCCGCCAACTTTGATTGATGCTAGCACTGGTCGCAATTGGCTCGGCGGCATTTCCCAGTTTGAAAGAATGCGGCGGGTGTATGACTACACCAGCGAAATGGAGCGGAGTGACTCCTATCTATCTCGTTTAGGTTGTGCTGAATGGCGAATTTGCACGGGATTGGAGGGCGTGGATTTCGTTGTGATGGCGAGAGAAGGACCTGCTCGAAACGAGTTGCAATTCCGGTTGCTGCGTTTTTCTACACTTTTTGCCACAGTTGAAAAAGTGTTTCGTGGTGAGGACCATGCTGCCCCGGGAGCGCTGCCGGTTGAGGCGTTGGTAGCGCTCGAGGAAGTCAGCCGCAATAGTCTGCGGGTTCGTTTTCGAGATGCATTTCGTTCGGTGAACACGCTGGAGCAAGCAAAACGCCTCAACAACTCACCATGGATGGACAAGCTGCGCGCTACGCCTGTGTTGTTGGCAGTTGATGGCAGTGGCTTTGATTTGTTGCGTGAGGTGGACTTGGCGGCTTGTCGCGCTCGGATTAACAACCTGCGTCCGAAGCTAGTCGTAGCCGACATTGATGCCATAAAGACTCTCGATAAAGTGGTCTCTCCATGTGCCGATTTTTTTGTCCACGTTGTTGATTGGTTGCTTGACATACCGTTACCAGAGCGTGATCGTTTGGCGAGAGAATTAATGGGGGTTGCACAGCAAACAAGAAATGGTGATTCGCACCAACTTGCTTTGTTTCTTGGGGCCGGCAAATCAGGAGCGAGCGCAAAAGATCCGGCAGGCACGGTCAAATTCAATAGAGTGGTGACTAACAGTTCGGGTGGAGTGGCATCGATCAACTCAGTAAAGCCTCTTGCTAAAGGCGATATTGACTCGCCAACTTCACAAATGCCCTTGCCGACTATTGCCAGGTTGGATTCACAGGAAGTCGTGGATGAATACAGACGGATCAAGGAAACCAAAAACAAGGCATTGTTATTAAGTTATTCAGAGAAGAAAGGGGTTGCACAGCCCGATACATCATCGCTGGCAGGCACCGTATTCAGGGTAAGTGTCCCTGACAAGTTAAGTGATGGGACCTTCGAAATTGAAGCACGGCACGGAGACAAAATCAAGGAGCGGTTGATGATCCTGGGTAACTACCAAGTAGTAGTGCTTGCCCGTCTTGAATCAGTTCGGGTTGATGTCTGCGTGCGGGTGCTGGCTTGTCTCTTTAAAGAAGCGCAGCGGCGAGTTTCCGATACACGCAGTGAGCGCATCGAGTTTTACTTGAAGCGAGAAAACGCCTTTCAGAATGGGCGAGTCGTGAAATTTGGTCCGTTGTTGCCGCCAGATATGGGGCAGCAATCATCTACTCAGTCGCATCTTTCTGATGTTCGACTGGTACTAGAACTGATTAGCGTGAATTCTATTTAAACTGATTATTAGGAAGGAGAGTTATCGCTATGAGTCCTCATCCAATTTTGCAATTCTTCAAGCGTTGTGCTTTGGGAGCGGCAGCCTTATGTGGGTGCGTTGGGAGCTATGCCCAAACGACCAATGTGCCGGAGGCGGTACATATCCTCTGTATCGCGGAAGACGCGAAAGCCTTTGGCCTGACGTTGGGCTTAATTGACGTAGACAACGCTGACTTTAAAGACGTGCTTCTCACGCTAATTGGCGATGGAAAGCTTACAAAAGATCAAGATCGGCGTTTTAAGGAAGTGATGCGTCGTCATGTATGGCCACTACAGGGTCTGTGGGCACGCTCGCTCGGAACAGGGTTTGTGGTTGGTAACGACAGTAAGACGGTTCTTACTAGTTATGCTGTGGCGTCTCAGTGCCCGTTGGATGCCGGTCAGGATCAGAGCGAAAGGCGCCAAATTGCAGTGCTAACCAAGGATGGTTTGCGGCCGATTCGTGCTTCAGCCCTCGGCATCAATCACACGAATGGAACTCTAGGGACACCGCTTCCCAAATTTCTATGCAAAAAGGAGGGAAAAGATGGCGCCCCTTGCAGTACCAAGCTCGCAGCCGAATTGCAAAAGGATCAGCTTGCAGGTGGCAAAGGGCTAGCACAACTGAGAGATGGAGTTAAATATTGGGTGCCGGATCTGACCGTGCTCAATTTGGATGAGGCAATCGATTCGAAGCCTGTTTTCTTCAGGCCAGACGACCAGATTGCAGTTGGTTCCACTTTGCAGTATTCTGGATTTCCACGCTCACAACAAATTGCTGGAATGGGGGTTGCGAACACAGTATTGCCCGCCCAGCGCGCCAAGCCTACCGTTCAACCTGCCACTTTTAGTCGAGTTGTGGATTATGACAACAGTAAGTCGGATTTGATTGTTAGTCCGGACCGCAAGGTAGTGGCGAAATGGTTTGAGCTGTCTGGAACTGGTGTCGAATACGGAAACTCCGGTGCTCCTCTGTTTGACCCTGGGAATGGCCAAATCGTGGGAATGGTAATCAATGATCTCGAAGCAGACAGGAATCAAGGCGGTGGCAAGGCTGTTCCTGCTCAGCAAATACGGGAGTACTTGACCAAAGCAAATGTCAAGTTCAATGTTGCCTCGATACCCCAAAGTCCGGCACCTGCCGCTTCTTCTGCAGCAGCGGTCCCAATCGTTGCAACTCAACAAGTTGATACAGGTTGGCGTGATCGGCTGTTGTCGCCAAACATGTATACGCTATCGATCGCGGCACTGATTGCTGCATTTTTGGCAATGATTGCGTGGCTGGTTTGGAGGCAACGTCAACCTGTCGAAGCTGAATTGAAGCCATTGGATATCAGTACCCCGCCATATAAAGGGGGGCACACCAAACCTCAATACTACGTGTCTTTGCGATGCACGCATGGGCCTTTGGCAACTCGTGAGTTCATCCTTCCAACTGCCAATGGCAAGGATAGTTTGACGCTAGGTAAGGATCCCGGTATGTGTCAAGTTGTATTCCCCGAAACCGTAACCGAAATCAGCGGTATGCACTGCGGGTTCACCTACGATGCTGC
Organism: uncultured beta proteobacterium; assembly: GCA_903870065.1. Classification (GTDB taxonomy): domain Bacteria; phylum Pseudomonadota; class Gammaproteobacteria; order Burkholderiales; family Burkholderiaceae_C; genus Allorhodoferax. The sequence continues at coordinate 5,639 of CAIQBN010000549.1, forward strand.
AACACATTCCGTGTTCGTCGAGGATAAAAACTCTACTAACGGGACATTTGTGAATAAACGCCGACTAAACAAGGGCGAGCGTGTTCGATTACAGAACAACGACATCGTAGGCTTGGCTCGTCCCGATACAAACATTTTTATGGTTTCAATTCATTAAGTCGGAGTACTGCTATGAGTCAAATAGAAAAACAATGCTCCTTCGGTCACTACTTCACCGTTGATGCCGCAGATGACGAAGATTGCCCATATTGCGCGCAACAAAAAACCGGATACAAGCCGCGAAAGACCATGCCGATCTACGTAGATGAGGCTACATCGACAAACCAAAGCGCGTCGTCGCTTGGATCCTCAGCTAGTACATCATTCAAGCCTGAAGGCAATCTTCCTCGGAACAAGACCGTTGCTGTGTATGACACCGACGTTTCCGAACCCGTCGCCGGCTGGTTGGTAGTGACCGTGGGTCCGCTGCGCGGGCAAGACTTCAAGGTGCCCGTGGGTCGCAGTTCGTTTGGACGCGATGCGTCGTGCCGAATTGTCATCGCCGGCGACCCGACCGTGTCGTCCCAGCAGGGGTATATCAACTATTCGCGAAACAGGCGCTTCACACTCTCCCCTGGGGAGGGTAGCGCTTTGCTTTACGTCAATGGGCATGAAGTTTTGGTGCCGCAGGAGTTGCAAGCGTATGACGTGATCGAAATGGGTAGCACCAAGATGGCTTTTGTCCCCTTCTGTGGTAGTCGCTTTGATTGGAGTGGGGAAACTTCATGAAGGCAGCCGTGCCAGCGGTTCAAAAAGGCAATCACCAAGATCGCGGTGACCGGGAATACCAGGAAGATGCATTCGGATTCACGCCGCAAGATGATCCTACCTTTGTCAAGCATGCTGGATTTGCTGCAGTTCTGTGCGATGGAATGGGTGGCATGCAGTACGGGGCGGAAGCGGCCAAGTTAAGTGTTGACACATTCCGCACCGAATACCGTCGCAAACTGCCCGAGGAGACCGTTGATGACAGTTTGAGGCGTTGCGTTGACCGTGCCAATGACGAGGTTTATAAGTTCGCCCAACGCAATGGCGTTGTACAACGAACCGGATGCACTTTGGTGGCTGTGGTTGTTCGTCGTGGCGTGGAGCTGCATTGTATTCACGTAGGCGATAGTCGTGCATACGTTTTCAGTAGGGGCAAGTTGAGGTGTCTTACCCGTGACCACGTATATGAGCGGACCCTAGACTTTCAGGTTCAGCAAGGTCAATTGTCCAAGGCGGAGGCTGATGCTCATCCCCGTCGAGATCATTTGACGTCTAACATTGGCCGCGCGAATCTCATGCAGGTAGACGTTCTAGAACCGCATGAACTATTGCAACCCGACGATTGGGTCGTCCTGTGCTCGGATGGACTACATGGTGTGTTAAGCGATACCGAAATAGCCGCTGAATTGCATGGGACTAGCGGTGCGGCGGCTCATAGACTCGTCAACCGAGTGCTTTCCCGTCCTATTCCGGATAAGGACAACGTCACAGTACTGATATTGCGAGTGCAGATCGACGGCTCCGTGCAACACTCGCACTATACAAATCAAAAGCCAGAGGAATTCCGCATGCCTTCGGGTGCTGAACGACGTGGTGAAACAGGTGCATCATCAGCAACGGCGGTGGCAGGATCCAGAGGCAAAAAGTCGATAGACAGGCGTCTTTGGGCCTTGGCCTTTCTTCCCCTGTTGGGCGCCATAGGGATTGGATTCTTGAGTCTGAGGGTCCCGAGTTCTCCTCTGCCAACGCATCCACAGGTTACGGTCGAAGTCGTGAACGGCAATGTTCCGGTTAAGCCATCTACTGGTACTGTTGCAGTTCCTGTGATCCGGTCTGCAATTGAGCCGCAACCAATTCTGGCGGCAGTGCCGCTGGCTGGAAAGGCCACTGCTTCACCATCCTCCGTGGCATCGACTCCTGTCGCGAAACCAAAGGTGGAGAAAAGAGTCAAGTCGGCTCCATCTGTAGTTGCACCTGCGCCAGCACCTGCAC
>CAIQBN010000550.1 GCA_903870065.1 uncultured beta proteobacterium
AAAGAAATGCATGGACCAAGTACACACACCAAAGGCCAGACTGCTGACAACGACCCAGACAAGCCGGGTCAGCGCCTCGGGTGCAGCGCGCGCGCGACTCGTCGCCCCCAGCGCTGCATAGGCACCCAGCATGGCCAGCAGCACCGACACCACCACCCATGCCGGCTGGTAGCTCACCGCGTAGAGCAGACTGCCTTCGGGTGTTGTTGGCGAGAAGTCAAGGGCATCAAACATGGAAAATACTTATGCGGGTTGGTTTTGCTATTACTTCAGTAGCTGCTTGCGCAATATCTACGGGCTCTACAGGCATTATTTGTGCTCAACCCGGATTGCGCTTGTCATACGCCGCCGTGATCTTCTCGTACAAATCCTGCGCCTGGAAGGGCTTGGTAACGTAGGCATCTACCCCAAAGGCCATGAAGGCGTGGATGATGTCCTGGTTGTCGGTGTTGCTTGACACCATGATGAAGGGAACCCGGTTGAAGTTGGCGCGCGCGCGCATCCATTTGACCAACACGTCGCCACCATGGTTTGGCAGGTTCCAGTCCGACACCACCGCGTCAAACTTTCCATCGGACAGCTTTTCGATAGCCTCGGGCACCGAGGATGCCTGCTCCACCGTGATGAACGGATTCATCTTGTGTAGAAAACTGTCCATCATGACGAGATGCACTGGCACATCGTCCACGACCAGTACACGGCGATTCATGGTGTAGTTAACTTTTGCCATCTTCCAACTCCTTCGCATTTTTGTTTTGATCGAGCCAGGTCCGCAAATACGGAAGCAGCCGATCCATCTCCATTTCCAGTTCAGCCAACCCCAAGGGATACGAAGCAACGGCACTGCTACGAGCCAGCTTGTTCAGTGCCGAGCAGGCTTGATGGGCCGGCTTAGCGGCAATGGCACCCAAGCTGCCCTTGAGTCTGTGAGACGAGGCGGCCAGTGCCACGGCGCTTTTGGCGGCCACATCGCTACGAATGGCCGCCATGTCAACACCTGCCTGATCGACAACCATTTGCACCACGGTGGTCAACAACTCTTTGCTGCCTTCGAGCGCAGCCAGTGCCTGCCCCATATCGACTGGAGCCTGCACAACGCCGGGTGTGGGGACGAACATAGATTCAATCAGTTGTGACGCGACTGACTGCGTGCGATGCAGTCGGCCGTCATACCTGCTGCAGTCTGGCGCTGCGTGGCATCCACCTCAAACTGCAGGTCTTGCAGCATGAGCGACAGGTGGGTTTGCCGATCCCGCATTTCCACCAACTCCCGAAGCAGCTTACGCTCCAGTTGTTCTACCAATTGCTTGTGCGTTGAACTTTCCATCTGAGCCCCCTTTGCGTTGCAGCGTTGATCAGTAGGAGCGGAAGTTGCTGCCCCGATCCGAGCGCACCACCGCTGGGCTCACGGCCGACAACAAGCGTGGCGCAGCAGCGCGGCGGTTGTTCAGACTTTCTGGGCGCGTGGGTGCACTGGGCGCGGCGGGCCTACCCGAGCCCACATTAAAGAAGGCGATGCTGTCCTGCAACTGCTTGGCCTGACCCGAGAGCTCTTCGCTGGTTGCAGCGAGCTCTTCAGAGGCCGATGCGTTTTGCTGTGTGGCCTTGCTGAGCTGGCCCATGGCGCTGCTAATTTGTTCCACCGAGCAGATTTGCGTCATGCTTTCAGACGAGATCTCTTGCACCAGGTCGGACGTTTTCTGGATGCTGGGCACAATCGCGTTAAGCAGTTTGCCGGCACGTTCGGCGGTCGTGACACTGCTTTGGGCCAGCTCGCCAATTTCCTTGGCCGCTTCCTGACTGCGCTCGGCAAGTTTGCGCACCTCGGCAGCCACCACCGCAAAGCCCTTGCCGTGCTCACCGGCGCGTGCCGCTTCAATCGCGGCATTGAGCGCCAGCAGGTTGGTTTGGTAGGCGATGTCGTCCACGATGCCAATCTTGGATGCTATCTGTTTCATAGCTATTACCGTGGATTTGACGGCGCCCCCGCCCTCAATCGCCTCTTTGCTGGTGCTCGTGGCCATGCTGCCCGTTATTTTTGCGTTGTCACCGTTTTGGTTGATGCTGGCGGACATGGCATCAATCTGCGACGTAGTCTCCTCCACGCTGGCGGCCTGCTCGCTGGCGGCTTGCGACAACGACTGGGCGGTGGCTGACACCTGGTTGGCCGCACCCAGAAGGGCATCGGCCGCGCCATGCACTTCGCCAATCACGCGGGTCAGGTTCTCGGCAGTGGCGTTAACGCTGTCTTTGACCTTGCCAAACAGGCCCTGGTAGTCGCGCTCGATGCGCTTGGTGAGGTCGCCTTCGGCAAAGGCTGCCATCACGTCGGCCACATCGCTCAGGCCTTGTTCGCTGGTGGCAATCAGCTCATTCATGCCGACGCTGATCATTTCCAGAAAGCCGCTTTTGCCTTCGGTACTCAGGCGCTGGCTGAAGTCGCCCGCACCTGCTGCGCTAACGATGGCGGCCACTTCTTCTTCTGCGGCGATTTCTTCAGTGCGATCCAACCACTGCGTGACACGACCGATGGTCACGCCCGCTGCATCGACCACCGGACGCGCCTGCAGGCGCAGCTTGCGCCCGGCTATTTCCATGTCCACCGTTTCACCGGTTCTTATGGCACGGTCAAACTGGGCGGCCGACTCGCCGTGGGTAAACAGAGTGCTGAGTTTGTTGCCGTAGAAGGCATCGGCATCGAACCCGGGGCCTGCAATGCGCTTGAGCAGAGCCTTGGCCGGTGGGGTGGCGTGCACCAGTAGGGCTTCGGCATTTGAGACGGTCACATTGGCCGGTAGGCTGTCGAGCGAACTGCGGATGCGCAGGTTGAAGGTGGCCGCCGCAGCGGCCTGCTGCATGATGGTCTGCACCTTGTCCATGGCTTCGCTGATGCGAGCCTTTTGACCTGGCAGCCGCTCCATGGCGGTGTCGAGTTTGCCTTCGGAATAGGCCAGCGCCAGGTCGATCACTTTGGCGTTGAGCGTGATGTGCGCCTGCACCAGTTCATTGGTGGAGCGGGCCATGGCGGCATAGTCGCCCGGCAGCTCTTGCGCCGGCATTTCGAAATCGATCATGCCGGAGTCGTGCTGGCGTGCCATTTCTGTTTGTGCGGCCTGAAACTGTGCCAGCACTCCCTGCATTTTGGAGAATGATTGCAGCAACTGGCCGGTCTCGTCGTTGCCCGCTGCCGGCAGCTTGCCGTCGAGCTTGCCGGCTGCCACATCGTCAGCGGCTTGCACCGCGAGTTTCAAGGGCTGGACGATGCCGCGCACCATATACCAACCAAAGCCTGACGCCATCAACAGTCCCATGAGCACTGCAGCAATGGACTGGTTTCGGGCGGCGTAATAGTCTTCCTGGGTGGCTTCGTAGTCTTGTTTCGCGTCTTTCAGATTACCCTCTGTCAGGGTCTTCAATTCGGGGCGGGTAGCGCGAAAGGTCTGCAACAGCGGTTCCATC
>CAIQBN010000551.1 GCA_903870065.1 uncultured beta proteobacterium
CATAATGCGCAATGCGGTGCATGTCGTAAATTTTGGTCGCCAGCAGCAGCTTGCCGATATTGGAAAAAACCGGGTCGGGCATGAAGGTTTTGCTGTGTTCGTCGGGCCTCCCGTACACGCTGGCCGCAACTCCGCAGGCATAAAAGCTCTCGGTGATGGTGATCAATTCGACCATCTGCTCGCGCAGGTGGCTTTCCTTGCCTGGATCAAAGCCGTTCGCCTCGCACATGAGCGCGCCGGCGCCAATCAGCAGGTCGCCAAAGCCAGCGCGCGCAGCGATGCAGGTGTGGCGGTGGTGAGTGGCATAGCTATAGGTCAGGTGGTCGGAGTGCTCCCATTCACCCGCATAAAATACATTGTCCCAAGGCACGAACACCTTGTCGAACATCACCACCCCAGTGCTCTGGCCATATTTACGGCTAAACAGCGCCTCACCATGCTCTAGCTTTTCACCGGGACGTCCCGCTGGTCGTGCAATGATGGTAATGCCAGGCGCGTCCACCGGCACGGCGCAGCAGACAGCAAAGTCGGCATCTTCGCGTCCCATGTTGCGACAAGGCATGACCAGCAGTTCATGCACATAAGGCGCCCCCGTCACGATGGCTTTGGTACCAGATATAACGATACCCCGCTGGCCGCTTTGGGTGGCGTTACGCTCGACGATGTGGAGGTAGCTATCGATATTAGACTGCTCATGCGGGCGCTTGCTGCGGTCGCCTTTGGCATCGGTCATAGCAACGCCAACTGTCAAATCTTGGTCTTGCAGACGATGCAGATAATTGTGAAAGCGGGCGGTGTTGTCCGTTGTGCCGCGCGCATCGTCGATGCGGCTGGACACCTGGCCAATAGCGTTAAGCGCGTCGTGCGTCAAGTAGCGCTGGGCGCACCCAGTTTCCTGACAAATCAGCCGCACCGCTTCGAGCTTGTTCAGCAGGTCGCCGCTGCTGGTGTTGATGTGCGACAGCCGGTTCACCACCTTGCCGCTGGTGTGCTGCACAGCGGTCATGATGGGCGCGTATTTCTCCTTGAGTGCGTGGTCGTAAGTCAGTGCAATGGCATTGATGCCTGGACCAAATCCGCGTTCATCAGCAACGCTGGTAACCTGGTGGCCATCCAGAAAAACACGCGGTTTGTAGCGACGCAGCGATTCACGATAGTCGTTGCCGGACATCAGCATAGATGTAGGTGAGGGTGCGTTCATGGTCGATTTTCTCGTGATGAAGAAGTTATTTAAACACTGTTTCAGCAAAACACTTTGGAAGACGTTCTTGGATTCATAACCTCTCTGTAGTCGGGGGTTTCAGCCCTCAGTCAACCGGGCACGCAGCTCGGTTTTCAACACCTTCCCATAGTTGTTCTTGGGCAATTCAGTGACAAAAATGTACTGTTTGGGTCTTTTGAATCGCGCGATATGCTGCAGACAGTGCGCGTCGAGCTCAGCGGCCGTCAGCGATACACCAGTCTGAGCCACGATAAAGGCCACAACCACTTCCCCCCATTCGGGGTCTGGGCCACCGACCACTGCAACCTCGGCCACACCGGCGACGCACAAAAGCACTTCTTCCACTTCACGCGGGTAAATGTTGGAGCCGCCGCTGATCAGCAAGTCCTTGCTTCGGTCTTTGAGTGTCAAAAATCCATCGCCATCCATACATCCAAGGTCGCCAGTCCAAAGCCAGCCGTCACGCAGGGCTGCACCACTGGCCTCTGGGTTACGCCAATAACCCGCCATGACAGTGGCTCCGCGCACCAGCACTTCGCCGGTTTCGCCTGTCGCCACATCCTGCCCCTGTTCATTGCAAACCCGCACCTGCACCGTCGTTTGCGCAACGCCTACCGAAGCCAACCTTTGCACATGGCGTGGGTGGTCGATGTCAGCAATATGGCGGCGCGAAAGCGCCGTGGCGACCATCGGTGTTTCACCCTGGCCATAAATTTGGACAAACCGCGTTCCCATGACGCGTAGCGCGCGCTCAAGGTCGGCGAAGTACATGGGAGCACCGCCGTAGACAATAGTTTTGAAAGCGTGTGTTGCGTCAGAAACTGTTAGCCCCGCCAATTGTGCGTAGTCCACCAATCGCTTGACAATGGTGGGCGCCGCAAAGGTCGATAGCGGCCCGATGTCACACCCCAGACTAAAAAGCTCAGCCGGATCGACTCCGCCGGATTGCGGAACAACATGCCGGGCACCAGCCATTAAATGCGGAATAGCGTAAAGACCGCATCCGTGCGACATCGGTGCAGCATAGACGATAGCGTCTTCCCGAGCGATCGGGTCAACGTCAACAAAGTAGGTCAACCCCATCGTCATGAGGTTGCAGTGGGTCAGCATCACGCCCTTGGGTCGCCCTGTTGTGCCACTGGTGTAAAAAAGCCACGCAATGTCGTTCGGCTCACGCTGCGCAATCAAAACCGAGGTCCAATCTGCGACTGGGGCCAACAACGCGTCAGCCTCCGCGGATTGCGCATTAATTTGCCGCTCCAACCCCTTCAGTGCCACGGACACAACGTCCTCGGTGACAAAGGCCCAGCGGGCCTGTGCATTGTCGATGATCCACTCCACCTCCGCCGGGTGCAGTTTGGCATTCACTGGAACAACTACCAATCCTGCCCACCAAGCTCCCCACAGAAGCTCCAAATAACGCGGGTGATTGCGCATGAAGATCACTATCCGGTCGCCCGGCACCAGCCCGGCCTGATGCATCCGCTGTGCCAGACCAGCACTTCGTGCAGCCCACTGAACGTGAGTGGCCCAAGCTTGCGTGCCTTCAAAAATTGCAATTTGTGCACCTGCAGTGCGGGCCTGACGGCCGAGAAGGTGGGCAAGGTTCATTACAAGGTCCCGAATTCATGCCCGGCGGATTCGGGCTAATCAAAAGCAACTATTCGCATCTCCTGACTGGTTCTGATTTGTGCCTGATACCAGCCGCCTTCGCCCCCCGCGCCATCTGGTGACTGTACTGACTGAGTTGCGAAATCTCAATGCACAAAACAGTGTCAACCGTAGACTGTCTCAACTTACACAACCTGAGTTGGCGCCAACACAATGACCCAACCCTCTATCCTACTTGCATCAAGCCAAGGACTCCCACCATGAAAAGTGAGACTGAAGCTACAACTAGCATTTCAAACGACGCAGCCGCAACGAAGACAGTTGACAGCGGACGCAGGAAACTAGGCACTGCCGGAGTGAGCGCAACGGCGATCTTGCTCACTGTTTCTAGTCGCTCGGCGATGGGTGGATGGGGACAATGCACAGGATCAGAGTTGGCGTCAAGTAACCTGTCACGCACCGGCAATGCGAACCCCTGCGGCTGCAGTCCTGGCTACTGGTGGAGTGTGAACGGTTATGACACGTGGGACCGATACATCACGGCCTACCCTCGCGCAACATCGAATTTCAATCAGGCCTTCGGTATCAACTATTTTGACCCGGATGTGTTGCTAACCGCCTGCGGACCGGGTAGCGACAATCCCAGAGCACTATTTCCAACCGACAGTGGCTTGCAGAATGTTGCCATGCATGCCGTCGCCGCCCTCTTTAACGCTTACTTCTATGGCGCAAGATACCCGGTGATCGGCCTGCAAACTCCCTCCGCAGTGATATCCGCCTTCCAAGCAGCAACGGCCAGTGCGGACGCACTCAAGGCATTTGTTACCCGAGTTGACGTCTACGCCAGTTCCAACACATGGTGCCACGGGCAGCCCCATGACCCAGGCTGAAGATCTGCCACCTCCCCGACCTATTTCAAGCGCTGTCAAGTGGCGAGGCTACCCGGACGGTATCGTTGTCTTCGTATGCTCTACATGTGAAGCGCATCACTTGATGCCTGAATTGATGCCCGTATTCATGTCAGGATCGGCGGTCCGTGTGCCCGCATCCAGACCAACCAGCGAACTCATTGTGATGACCGATTCCGGGACCGTGCTTTTGGAGGCGCCATTTTTTGACAAGTTGGCTGACCTCAAGATTATCCAGTCTCCCAATTGAATGTCTCTGACCATACTTTGCCGCAGTGGGCGAAGCGCTTGGCAACTGACGGTGCGGTCATTGCCTGTGGCCCATTCAATGTCCGCCTGACAAGCGACATTAGGAGCGTCGTTACCGCATCGCATCGTCTCTACGCTGACTTTGGGATAATGGAGGCCGATCAATTCGTAGATTTCGAAGTCAAGCTGCACAGTACGTCACGTCTTCGACACCTTGTTGCGCGCCCACAAGTCAGCTTTTTGTGCAATGGGCATGCACCATTCAAACCACTGCCGCTCACCCAGGCATTCCCGATGCTGGAGTGGGGACTCAATTGGGTCATCTCTTCACACGCCCACGACCACCTTGTAATGCATGCAGCGGTAGTTGAAAAAGGGGGCTGTGCACTGATTTTGGCGGCGGATCCAGGGTCGGGGAAAAGTACTTTGTGCGCCGCGTTGGTGCAACACGGCTGGCGTTTGCTGTCCGACGAACTGGCGTTGCTTCGGCTGGAAAGTGGCACTATCACTCCAATCGCCAGGCCAATCAGTCTCAAGAACCGTTCAATCGATGTTGTGCGCCGGTTTGGACCACAGTTTGAATTAAGTAAGGTCTGCCATGACACGGCCAAAGGCTCAATTGCACACATGAGACCGCCGCCGGACAGTGTGGCAAAACGCAACGTGGCCGCGCGACCGGCATTGGTCATTTTTCCTCAGTACCGGGAGGGTTCTAACATGATCTGCGAACCGCTTGGTCATGCCTACGCCTTTCTCGAAATGGTCCGGCACTCTTTCAACTTTTCACTTCTCTGCGGCGATGGCTTCGACGCGATAGCAGGAATGCTCGATACCGCGACTGCTTACCGCATGCAATATTCCAGCTTTGACCAGGCACTGCCTGAAGTCAATCGCCTTTGGAGTCAACACGGATGATTAACGCAACGCAGCCGGACCCCTATTTACTCAGCCGCGTTTTGAGGGCACCGCAATCGGCAACCGAACTGAACCTGCGTCAGTGGGAGCAGCTAATCTGGCAGGCCCGCAGTGCCGAACTCATTGGTCAGTTGGAGGCTCGCCTGGCAGCTACCAACTTGCAGCAATTCGCGCCAGCGGCTGCCCAGCGCCACCTGAAAATTGCGTGTGATATCGCCAGAAAACACGCTGACGCGGTACGCTGGGAACTCCACATGATTCAAGACTGTTTAAAGCCTCTTGGCATCCCGGTAATTCTTCTCAAGGGCGCAGCATATTGCGCACTGTCCAGCCCGGCTGCGTTGGGACGCATCTTCAATGACATCGACATTCTGGTTCCCAAGGAAGCCCTGTCAAGTGTTGAAGACGCACTGACTGGTGCCGGTTGGCTAAGCGCTCACACTAACGCCTATGATGAGCGCTATTACCGCGAGTGGATGCACGAAATTCCGCCCATGGAACACAAGAACCGCTGCACTGTTCTTGACATCCACCACACCATTCTTGCACCCACTTCCGGAATTCGACCTGACCCGCAATCCCTGTTCAACAATTCAGCACATCTCAATGGCGAATGGGAGTTTTTTCAAGTTCTCTCGCCGCAAGAGATGGTGGCACATTCCGCGTGCCACTTATTTTTTGGCGAATTTCACAGGGGGTTACGTGATCTATTCGATTTACACCAACTGATAACGTCTTTCGAATCCGATCCTGGCTACATTGACAGCTTGCTTGAACGCGCACATGGAATGGGATTGCTGTCGCCAGTCGTCGACGCGATCCGGCAATCCAACAGGTTGTTCGGCACAACGTTCTCCAAGCAAAGTCTGCAATCCTGTGTATCTGAAGTTCCAAGCTGGCCGCCCGCATCCTGGAGGGACTGGTTTTTTGATCGTGTCTTACGCCCAGCAAACCCGTCGGCCAACCATAGCCTTGGGTCATTCGCGAATTGGATTGCCTTTGCCCGCAGTCACCACTTACGAATGCCCTGGGGCCTGCTCGCCTACCACGTAAGCCACAAACTCTTCAAAGTTGAGTGATGGGGCATAGCCTGGCGCCTCTTGCTGCAATTTCTCCGCCGCGATGGCATGGTGTACAGTGAGAACTGCTGAGCACGCAAACGAAGAACTTGCCGGTCGGAGAGCTTATGCATCTCTCCACATGAATGATGACGAAGAATCGCGAAGGATGGAATTTTTTGCCATGGCAGCTTGGCATGGGCGTAGCGCTCATTGGCTTCGTGTGCAGTGCCCTGCTTGGGCGCCAACTCAACGAATCTGCCAATCAAATGGAACGGGCGCGCTTTGCGCAAGCTGCGAACTCTGCGACTGAATCCCTGGCACGACGTATTGACGCGTACACCGAAATTGCTTTTGGTCTGCGAGGCTTGTTCATAGTCGATCCGGCACTAAATCGTCGCTCATTCATTGATGCAGTGTCGCACCTCAATGTTGAACAGCGATACCCGGGAATCAAGAACATCGCCTTCACCCGCTATGTCAATGGCGACGAAAAAGCCCAATTTGAAAGGCGGGTTCGCGCTGACACATCTGTTCAACCTCAAGGTTACCCAGATTTCAAAATTCATCCACCCGGTGAACGCAAGGAATATTTTGTTGCCGACTATTTATGGCCAATGACCGGCAACTCAGGTATTCATGGACTGGATATCAGCGCGCAACCCGCGAATCTGGAGTCCATGCGGCATTCTCAAATCAGCGGGGAATCGGTAGCCAGTGCGCCATTTGACCTGTTGCAGGAAACGTCACATCGGACTGGGTTTGTCATTCGCGTTCCTGTTTTTGACGGCGGCCAAAAGACCAGCACGGCAGAGACCCGCACAAAGCGATTTTTAGGCTCAGTGGCAGTTACGCTGAAAATCTTTGACCTGTTTGAACAACTCGAACGCGAGGGAAACCTGGAAGGGCTTCAACTCTCCATGTCAGATTTAGGAGCCATTGGCAAACACAACCCTGCAATCGCAAACGCAAACGCAAACGTATTGCTGTTTTCAACGCCACCGAACCTGATTGACTCCCCCCATCAGTACACCCGTGAACTGCATGTGTACGGTCGCGCCTGGAAACTCGACTTCCGTCCAGGCAGATCATTCCTGTCTTCCGCAGAGAGAAATGCCGCAATGTTTGCCGGTCTCACGGGAGCTCTGTTTTCACTGCTATTGGGCTCATTGGTCTTGCTGCTTGCGCGCGGACGTCATCGCGCCCTGCAGAGCGCTGCTGCGAAAGGTGAGGAATTAGAAAGCAGTGAGGGGCGCTGGAAGTTCGCAATCGAAGGTTCCGGAGACGGGCTGTGGGACTGGAATGTGACGCAGAACACGGTTTTCTACAGTTCCCGATGGAAGGAAGTGCTCGGATTTTCAAACGATGAAATTGGCAACAGTCCCGCCGACTGGAGCAGTCGAATTCATGCTGATGATGTCACCCTGGCCATCTCCGACCTACAAGGCTTGCTGTCGGGCGCGAAGCAACACTTTGTAAATGAACACCGCATTGGCTGCAAAGACGGTAGTTGGAAATGGTTTCTTGGTCACGCTGCGGTCGTGAGCAGGAACGAAGTGGGCAATCCGCTGCGTGTTATCGGAACGCATCGCGATATTACAGAGCAAAAGTTGCAGAACTTGGAGCTGCACAAGAGCGAGAACAATATCCGGACGCTGATTGAACAATCACCTATTGCCATGATTGTGGAAAATGCTGCCGACGGCCAGGTTCTCCTGATGAACAAAAAATTCACCGAACTTTTTGGCTACACCCTGGATGACATTCCCACTGTAAACCTGTGGTGGCCATTGGCCTATCCCGACCAGAAATACCGCAGCCAACTGATCGGTGAATGGGCCGCCCAAACGGAGAAAACCAAAAGAAATATTGAAAAGGTCGAACCGATCGAGGCAACGGTCACATGCAAGGACGGCTCCGTGCGGTTCATCAGGTTTTCCTTGGCATCCATCAGCGGCAACAATATCGTTGGATTTGAAGACCTCACTGTTCGCAAGCAGACCGAGGACGCGCTTCGCAGATCGCAAAGTTTTCTCGACAGCATTATCGAGTGCAGCCCCAGCGCTTTATGGATTTCTGATGAACACGGAACCCTCATACGCATGAATCAGGCCCTGCGTGATCGGCTCAAGGTACGAGACGATGAGGTTGTCGGAAAGTACAACGTCTTTCAAGACAACGTCATCGAAAAGCAGGGAGTCATGCCGCTGGTCAAAGATGTCTTTGAAAAAGGTGCCGTCACACGATTTATCACTACTTACAACACGGCTGCCGTGGGCAGCCTGGATCTGACTGAGACTGTCCAAGTCGACTTGGATGTGAGCATTTCGCCCATTTTCGATTCACACGGAAGAGTAAGCAATGCGGTCATTCAGCACTTGGACATTACCAACAGAGTAAAAGCGGAACGCGCGCTGCAAGCTTCTTTGCTTGAAAAGGAAGCACTTCTCAAGGAAGTGCATCACCGGGTCAAAAATAACCTACAAGTTATTACCAGCTTGCTGCGGCTTGAAAGTGGACGCACCAGCGAGACCGCCACCATTTCCGTACTGCGCGTGATGCAGGACCGCATTCGATCCATGACGCTTTTGCATGAATCAATTTACCGATCAGGCACTTTTGCAGCCGTTGATCTGGGAAGCTATCTTAGGCAAATCGCCACGCAGTCGTTTCGCGCGCTGTTGGTATCACCTGAGACGGTCCAACTTCGTATGGACATGGGGACGCTAAAAGTTGGCATCGACCAGGCGACACCGTGCGGATTGCTGGTCAGTGAATTGTTCTCCAACGCGCTAAAACACGCATTTCCAAATGGTCGCACGGGCGAAGTCTTCCTTGAGTTGCGCGCAATCGATGGACACGGGCTTTGGCGCCTGCGCGTGAGCGATACCGGAATTGGTCTGCCGGCAGACTTTGAATCACGGTGCCAGCAGTCACTGGGTCTTCAGTTAGCGATGAGTTTGGCCTCGCAAGTTGGTGGAAGCCTCGCAATTGGGCCAGGTTCAACATTTACATTAGAGTTTGCTGTGGTTCCACCTGCCCCGCTGGCGACACCAGCCAAATAACCCCTCCAAAATTGACCGTGCGACACATGCCTACACAATCCGATGCACCAATAAAGCAAGCCAGGGTTCTCGTCGTTGAAGACGAGGCCATCATTGCGATGGACATTGCAATGCAATTGCGCGAAATGGGCCATATTCCAGTGGGTCACGCAACCAGCGGCAATCGCGCGATCGAGTTGACCGGGCAATTACGACCAGATTTAATTTTGATGGATGTGCAACTCTCAGGATCTATGGACGGGATTGCGGCCGCGGCGGTGATCCATAGCGAATTTGCGACTCCACTGGTGTTCTTGAGTGCGTTTGACAAAGACAATAACTATTCAAGGGCGAAGTTGACCGAGCCAGCGGGATACATTACCAAACCATTTAGCGAAAATGAGCTGCGCGCAGTCATTGAAAGTGCCCTTGCCAATCGTCCAGGCAAGTAAGGACGAAATCACACACTTGCCAAAGCCACAAGGGCATTTCACCCGCAGGACCGTAACGCGGCGATCTCGCCCGAATTCTTGCAAAGCCGCAATACACCGCTAGATCCTGATGCGCCACTGCGGATGCCTTGGAAAATCAATATGGACAACCACCCACACAAGTCATCCACCAAGTAAAGTAGAGTGGACGTTGCCACACTTTTGCAATACGACATTTTCGCAATCATGCTCAGTATTCGAACCGCCACTGCTGTCGCAGTACCGATTGCTCAAAGCCAGGTATGGGCCGCCGAGAAGGCTTTTGCCAACACGATGCGCGAACGCAACCTCATAACATTTGGCCAGTTCATTTCGCCCGAGGCAATTTTTTTCTCCTCAACGACCGTGCTGCGTGGCAGTGCCGAAGTAATAGCCGGCTGGGCACCCTACTTTGCAGCCAACCCAGCCCCTTTTTCCTGGGAGCCTGACCAGGTGGAAGTACTGGAGTCTGGCACGCTGGCTTTGAGCACCGGCCCGGTAATAGACGCCAGCGGCAAAGTGATCGCGCGGTTTAACTCAGTCTGGCGACTGGAAGACGACAACCATTGGCGCGTGGTATTTGATAAAGGCGGCCCCGCAAGCCCACCCCAAAAATGACAGACAAGGAAATTTTCTACGAAATGCTGTGGGACTGTGCGCAATGCCAGACAACAGGCCTTCTGG
Source organism: uncultured beta proteobacterium (assembly GCA_903870065.1). Taxonomy (GTDB): domain Bacteria; phylum Pseudomonadota; class Gammaproteobacteria; order Burkholderiales; family Burkholderiaceae_C; genus Allorhodoferax. The sequence continues at coordinate 10,162 of CAIQBN010000551.1, forward strand.
GCGACACGCACCGCCACTGCCCAACCTGCGGATCAGCGCAAGACCCCAAAAAGCGGTATTTCCCTCAACCCGGCCATGAGAAGCAGGCTAAGGATCATCAATTTGTGGGCACCGACTGGAGCTGCGCATACTGCACCTCCCCCAACTCTGCAGCGGCTGCGCACTGTACGAATTGTGGAGCGGGCCAGGACGGGTCCAAACCGGTAGCCCTCGTCATTGACGACGCCGTTGTTTCCGCTCCAGCTCCAGCTGCAACATCAGCCGCGCAACCGAGTCGACACGCCGGCCGATGGCGCTGGATTGTTGGCGCGGTTTTGCTGGTTTTAATCGTCCTGGGTGTGATGTTTAATTCCACGAAGGACACGGTAGCGACCATTGAACAGCGCAGTTGGGAGCGTGAAATTCAGGTAGAGCAGCTCAGCCGGGTTGCGGAAGCAGCCTGGTGTGACAGCATGCCGGGCGATGCCTACGCGGTCACCCGCAGCCGCGAGCAGCGCACCACCAAACGCATCGAAAATGGTCAGGATTGCCATGATGAGCGCACCGACAAAGGCGACGGCACCTTTACCAAACGCCAAGTTTGCGTACCCCGTTACCGCGAGGAGCCGGTCTACGATGATCGCTGCCACTTTCAGGTCAACCGCTGGCGCACCCAGCGCACGTTCAAAGCCAGCAACGAAAATTCGCCAATGCCCGTCTGGCCCAGTGTTGCGCTGCTGGGTGCCCAGGGTGCGATTGGCCCCAATGTACTGGGCGCGCAACGCGCAGGTCCGCGTCTTGAAAAATATACCGTGAAGCTGGCTTCAGGCGGCAAAAGCTGGTCTTGCGACGTGCCAGAGGCACTGTGGAAGCAGCTCAACGAAGGCACGCTAACGCCAGTCAAAATCCGCATGACCGGCGGCGCTGACTGCTCCAGCCTGGGTAGAGAATAAGTACGCTGCTGTTAGCAGCCGAACAACAACCTGCGTTAATAGGTAATTGTCAGCGCATCGGCGTCCACGTTGATGACCTGCTTGCCGAGCACGGAGCTGGCGGCCTGAGCAAAGGCGTGCGCCCACGCTGCGTCGGCGAACTTCGCCGGTCCTGCGGCCTGCGCCACTACCACAACGCGGTCGGCCATCAGCAACTTGCCTGTTGCGCGCAGAGGCTCGCACTCCATTTCGGTGAATTGTGTATCCAGCCATTGGCGAGCGGCCTCACGCTCAAGCGCCTGCTCCGGTTCGAGTTCAAGGCGGATCGGGGGGGTGTCCTTAAAGGTAACGCTGACTTGGCTTCGCATGGTTTTCTCCTGTTGGCGTAATGATAGAACCAAATCACGATAGTCATGCTGAAATAGGCATCTGTTCCCCACTCGATTTGACCTGTAACAAAAGGCAGCACCATGCATTCCGCTTTGACCAAGGCTTTGATAACCGCTACAACCATAGCCTGCCTGACTCCGGCGCCGCATTGGGCACAGACACCCAAGCGCGATCGTGTACCCGACCTCGTGGTCGAGTTGCGCCAGATCAAAGAGGGCGAAGCTGTCATTGGCGGCCTAGCAGGCGGCGCATACACAGCAGGCACCGCGGATCAGTCGGTGGACTTTGCACCGCAGCAAGTGCGTGTTCGCAGTGGCGACAAGGCAACCCTGCAAATCAACCAGTCCATACCAATGCAGTGGATACAAAAAGTCGAATCCCAAAGTGCTTCCCTCGCTGCGGCCGGCGCATCAGCTAGCAGCAACACCGGCGGTGTGACGCAAGCCTTGACCTGGATGGAGGCCGGCCAAAGCCTAACGGTCACTCCACAATGGTCGGGCGGCAAACAACCAGTCCAAGTGGACATTGAGGTGCAGTCGATGGTGGTTGATGAGCGCACAGGCTCAGACCTACCCGCCACATCGCGTCAACGCTACAGCGCTTCGGTGACCGCGCCGCTCAACCTGTGGGTCACCATTGCGGCCAGCGGGCGCGCGCCACAGACCGGCAGCTACAACAGCAAAGGCACTTCGGACGGCAGACGCCTCACGCAGATCCGGGTCACAGCGGATTGATTCGCGGCATTGGGCTGCAGACGGGAGTCACCTCGGTTCTTTACAGCCGCAGACCGCCATGCGTAAATACGCGACCAGTAACAATGCCGCACGAGGAGCCCATGCCCGACACTAGCAACCACCACCGCATCTGCCCTTTGTGCGAAGCCTGTTGCGGGCTGGAGATCAAGGTACAGAACAGCAAAGTCATCAGCATCCGCGGACACGATGCCGATGTTTTTAGCGCCGGCTACATCTGCCCCAAGGGAGTGGCCCTCAAGGACCTGCATGATGACCCGGATCGGCTGCGTACCCCGTTGATCAAACGCAATGGCGTGTTCGAGGCGGCATCCTGGGAAGAAGCCTATGCCGAGATCGAGCGCCGCCTGCCGCCGCTGATGGCTGCGCACGGGCGCAATGCCACGGCCATCGCAGTAGGCAACCCCTCGGCGCACAAGATCGGTCTGCTGACCTACTTTGGCAAACTGGCCCGCGCGCTGGGCACCAAGAACGTGTTTTCGGCATCCACCCTGGACCAGATGCCCAAGCAACTCGCCAGTGGCCTGATGTTTGGGCACTGGCTTTCCGTTGCCCTGCCCGACATTACCCGAACCGACTACCTGCTGGTGCTGGGCGCCAACCCGCTGGTGAGCAACGGCAGCATGTGGACTGTGCCCGACTTCAGGGGCAAAGCCAAAGCACTGCAGGCGCGCGGCGGCAGGCTGGTTGTCATTGACCCGCGCCGCACCGAAACCGCCGCCGTGGCCGATGCCCACCACTTCATCCGTCCCAACGCCGACGTGTTTTTGCTGGCGGCCATGGTCAACACGCTGTTCGCCGAAGGACTGGTAAAACTAGGCACAGTAGCGCCCTGGGTGAACGGCGTGGCCGAGGTACAGCTGGCGGTGACAGGCTTCACCCCAGAAGCAGTGACCAAGCGCTGTGGCCTGAGCGCCGAGACAATTCGCACGCTGACCCGCGACCTGGCCAGTGCGCCGCGCGCCGCCGTCTACGCCCGCATCGGCACCTGTACGCAGGAATACGGCACACTTTGCAGCTGGCTGGTGGATGTACTCAACACACTCACCGGCAATCTGGACGCACCCGGCGGTGCGATGTTCGCCAAGTCGGCGGCATTTGCCTCCAACACAGCGGGCAAGTCGGGTATCGGCAAGGGCGTTTCCACCGGTCGACACCATGCCCGCGTCAGCGGTGCGCCCGAGGTCTATGGCGAGTTGCCCATCACCTGCATGGCAGAAGAAATTGAGACCGCTGGCGACGGGCAGGTCAGGGCCCTGTTCACCGTCGCCACCAACCCGGTGCTCTCCAGCCCCAATGGCCCTCGCCTGGCAAAGGCCTTGGACGCGCTGGACTTCATGGTCAGCATGGACATCTATATCAACGAGACCACCCGCCATGCCGACGTGATCCTGCCCGGCGTGTCACCACTGGAGGACTTTCATTACGATGTCGCCTTTCCCCAACTGTCCTGGCGCAACCACGCGCGCTACAGCCCGCCGGTATTGCCAGCCGCGCCTGGGCAACCCGAGGAATGGCAGACTCTGCTCAAACTGGCGGCCATCGTGCAGGGCAAAGGCGCGGCAGCCGACGCTAATACATTGGACGATGCGCAGTTTGTGCGGGACGCGCAACGCCTGTTTGGCGCCCATGCCGATGCGGTAATCCAGGCCACACAACACCTCAAGGGACCGCAGCGCAACCTGGATGTGGCCCTGCGCAGCGGCCCGTATGGCGACGCATTCGGACGAAAACCGGGTGGTCTGACGCTGGCCAAGGTGATTGAATCCAACCCAACCGGCGGCATCGACCTGGGTGAACTGCAGCCCCGCATCCCGGAAATGCTGCGCACCCCCAGCGGCAAGGTGGAGCTTGCCCCACCCTCGTTGCTACAAGATTTGCAGCGCGCTACGCAGGATTTGCGAGGGCTAGCGCCCGATTTGGTCATTATTGGCCGGCGCGACGTACGCACCAATAACAGCTGGATGCACAACCTTCCGGTGCTGGCCAAGGGGCCTTTTCGCTGCACCGCCCTGATTCACCCGCTGGACGCCGCTCGGCTGGACCTGCAAAACGGCGCCATGGCAGAAATCCAAAACGGTCCACGTAGCGTGCAGGCGCAGGTGCAGATCAGCACGGAAATGATGCCCGGCGTGGTCAGCCTGCCCCATGGCTGGGGCCACAGCCTGCCCGGTGCCAAATTGCACGTGGCTGCCCATCGTCCAGGTGCCAACCTGAATGAATTGCTGGACGACCAACTGCGCGATCCGTTGTCGGGCAACGCGGTGCTGGGCGGAGTCGCCATTTCCATGAGGCCCGTGGCAGGAACGCAACCCCCGTAATTGTTGATGAAGAAATGGGGCGCTTGCCCTCGTCAATACAGGCAATACAGCTCACTAATTGATAGCAATCGCAGGCCATTGGGTTTGCACAGGACCATCAAACCATCAAGGGCCGCCTCGCAAGGTCTGCTTGGGCACTGTGCCAATGCGGGACACCTTGCCTTTGCTCAACATGTCTTCTGCGGTGCGCCCATAGCCGACAAAAATTTCAGTGCCGCGCAGCGTGCTTAAGTCGCCGCCTCCCAGAATGGGAATGGTCGTCTCGGCCAGGATGCCGGTGTAATAGGCCGGCAATGCACCGCCGCTCCACCACTGAAAACCCGCCGGTGTTTGAAACACCCAGTTGCCTGCAGGCAAGCGTGCGCCAACAAAAACCGAACCGGTTTGACCGGCATCCTCACCAGACGGTATGACCCGGGCACTGAGGCGCAGGTTAGCTGCGCTGCCAGCATCGACCCCACTGATGCTTCCCGCGCGGCGCCCAGGCAGGATACTGGCAGACGAGGTGGTGGATGCCGCGCCTGCGCTGCCAGCTTCATACCGGCAATCGGTGCTGCCGTCGTGCCATTCAAAGCCATAGCCCAGACGGGCAATATTGCACAGTGCGGCAATTCGATCCGCTGCAGCTCCCTGTGCCACGGCACGTCCCACCAGTGCAACCACCGCTTCCACATCTCCGGCAGTCGGAAACCCGGTGCGCGCTGTGACAGTCTGGATATCGGCATAACCGGTCAGGGTTCGCCACTGACCAATTTCCTGCAGGGCAATACGGATGGAGTCACTGGAGCGTTCGGGCAAGGGATCCTGCCCGCTTTCAGGATAGTGAAACATGGCATGGGCCACCGTGCCGCAAATGTCCGGGTAGTAGAGGTAAAAGTCTGCCTGGGTGGTCGGACTACCCTCACCCGCCCAGGTGGTAGCAATCGCAGCGCCTTCCGAGCAGTGATAATGCGAAAGCCGGTCACCCAGCGCGTGCAGATAAATACCCAGGGACTCAATGCTGCCCGCCTTGGCAGAATAACTGCGGTCATAACAGCTGTTGCGATCCGTGCAATCACTGGTCACGGTGTCACTGCGTTTAACCCGTTGCCACTCCACCGGCGTGGGCTTCCTGGATCGAATATCCACAAGATCGTGAGGACCAGCCAGGATGGGCAGATCCCAATAGAGGGTTTTTGGCGCGGTGTTGTCAAAGCAAAGACCCGTTGCGTCTTCACCTTGCGTCAACCCAAACTCGCAAAGCTCATTTTGCTGACGAAAAGCCCAAGCGCGCAAATGGTTGAGCGGCCGCTCCGACACAGGATACGGGGAGGCAGAAGACGCAGCAGCGTTGTATGTCAAAACGGACTCAGTGGCACTACCCGAGCCGCGATACCAGGGGACAAAATGCAGCCAGTGACCGTTGGTGAGAAAGTTGGTTCGGCGCACGCCCTGAATATCGTCTGATGCAAAAGTGACGTTCTGCCCTGACGTGTCGTAGTGGCTGTATTGCCCCAAGTCTGTCGCCTCATCGTAAACCGCCAACTTGCGCGCATCGGAAAAGCTCAGGCCCTGAAGTCGCGCCAGCAAATACACCGCATCAAAGTGCAGGCTGTTGCGCGCATGCAAGCCTTCCAGAACGGCTGCATCGACATAGGTAGCAGCGCCGGTAATGACACAGGCACCCGCCGATGCGCCACCGTCAGGCTGATCCTTGCACTGCATGTCCCAACAGTTGAAAGGCTTAGGCACAATAGGTCCAGATTGGGACTTCGGCGTCACATAGCTCCAGCACAGGTCTTCTGAAAATCCAAAGCATGTGCTGGCGACCAGCGCCAAGCTTGCAGATGTCACACGGCGCATCGCGCGCCAACGCATGTCGAATAGGGAAATGCCTGCGAGCATGGTTAGATCCTCCTTCTGCTAAACACAAACTGGGCGGCGGAAATCGCGGAGGCAGCGCGACCGCCTCACATGCGACATTACGTCAAAAACGGCCCGCTTCGTCACAATCGGGGCCTTTTGGACACACCACCCAACGCACACGCCCTGCGCGCATGCCGTCACCGCCATCGATTTGGCGGTCACGCTCTTCGCACTCGGTAATCTTGACATTGCGTTTTGACTCTGCCGCGCGGTGCAATAAGTAGGTGCCAGTGAAATCCTTCACATCTGCGACTACGACGCAATATGCACGCTCGGTTCGTGCAAATGGGTTCATGGCCCAAATCAGCGGACCAACGATGGCCAGCACCAGGACGGTGCCCAACAGCGCCAACGCGCCCTTGATCAATTTTGCAGCCACACCCATCAGCTTCGACATCCGACAGTCCTCACCAAAAATCGCCCATCTGCCCACGCCTTCAAATCGTCGACACCCCAGCACCGCCACACACTCAGGCCTCGGGGCAACCCCACCATTCGGCCCACGACAGATTTGATCTATGGGCTCTAGAATGAAGCATACATGACACGCGTTGGCTTCACCCAGAGCATCCCTACCCGCCCTCTGCAGACCAGAGCAGCGCCTAACCGTCAGCGCCAACCAGTATTTTTCGACCCGCTTGTACGCTCTTAGTCCTACGAGCGCCGCCAATTCAATAATGAGGATTCTTCATGCATCTACATGACCACACTGCAAGCCCGAAGTGCGTGCCAGCCCCCCATCGGCGCACATTTTGCCAGGCAGTTCCCATGCTGATCTTGCCATTCGCCATGCTGCTGGCGGGCTGCAGCCCCAAGGACGGCACGCCGACGGCGCCATCAGCAAGCGCTCCACCGCCCGCCGCGGTCGGAGTGATTACAGTCGCCAGTGAAACGGTGGCGTTGCAATCGGAATTGCCGGGGCGGGTGAGTCCGGTTCGGGTTGCCCAAGTGCGCGCCCGGGTAAACGGTGTGGTACTCAAACGTCTATTTCGCGAAGGTAGTGAAGTGAAAGCGGGCGAACTGCTGTTTCAAATCGATCCGGCACCCTACCGCGCGGCGCTCGATAGCGCACAAGCCGGTTTGGCCAAGGGCCAAGCCAATTTGGCACAAGCGGCTGCACAGATTGAACGCTATAAGCCACTGGTTGAGGCAAATGCGGTGAGTAAACAGGAATACCTGACCCTGGTCACGACCCACAAGCAGGCCGAAGCCGATGTAGCCTCCGCCAAGGCGGCGGTCCAGGTTGCACAAATTAACCTCGACTATGCCAACGTGAGTGCTCCGATCGCCGGCCGCATCGGCCAGTCCCTGGTGACTGAGGGTGCGTTGGTCAGCCAGGCAGAGGCGACACAGTTGGCGGTGATCCAGCAAACCACGACGGTCTTTGTGAACTTTACCCAGTCCAGCGCGGATGTGCTGCGCCTGCGCAAGGCAATTGCCGCGAAACAACTGCGTAGCGCTGGTGACGCAACCGTGGCAGTGCGCGTGGTGCTGGAAGACGGCAGCGAGTTGCCCCGCGCGGGCAAACTGCTGTTTTCTGACCTGACCGTGGACGCCACCTCCGGTCAAATCACGATGCGCGCCGAGGTGCCCAATGCCGACGGACTGCTGCTGCCCGGCCAATATGTGCGCGTGCGCCTGTCGCAAGCCGAGCTGCCCGCGGGCGTGCTGCTGCCCCAACAGGCCGTGACCCGGACCGGAACGGGCGACACAGTGCTGGTGATTGGACCCGAGAGCAAACCCATGCAGCGACCGGTAAAAGTTGGCAGCGCCCAGGGCAACCAGTGGCTCATTCTCGACGGGCTCAAGCCAGGTGAGCAAGTGATCGTGGACGGTTTCCAGAAAATGATGGTGCCCGGCGCACCGGTCAAGCCGGTGCCATGGAAGGCCGGAGCGCCAGCATCGGCACCCAACCATGGCGCATCAGGCCCTGCAGCGCCCTCCCCCTCGGCCGCGGCCAGCAAATAAGGCGGTCACAAATGGCCCAGTTCTTCATTAACCGCCCCATCTTCGCATGGGTCATAGCGCTGTTCATTGTGGTGATGGGCGGCGTTGCCGTGACCCAACTGCCGATCGCGCAATACCCGCCGGTGGCGCCACCTTCGATCGTCATCACCGCCGGCTATCCAGGAGCTTCGGCACAAATTCTGGAGGACAGTGTTCTCAGTGTGATCGAGCGTGAAATGAATGGCTCGCCGGGCATGATCTACATGGAATCGGTAGCGCAGGCCAACGGCACTGGCACCATTACCGTCAGTTTCGAGCCCGGCACCAGCCCTGACCTGGCACAGGTTGACGTGCAAAACCGCCTCTCGCGTGCAACCCCGCGGCTGCCCGCAGCGGTCACCCAGCAAGGTGTGCGGGTTGACAAGGCACGCTCCAACTTCTTGCTGTTCACAATGCTGTCCAGCGACAACCCCAATATCGACATCGTGGCCCTGGGCGACTACGCGTCACGCAACGTTTTGCCTGAAATCCAGCGCCTGCCCGGAATCGGCCAGGCCCAGTTGTTTGGCACCGAGCGCGCCATGCGGATATGGGTTGATCCGGCCAAGCTCACAGGCTTCAACCTTTCGGCAAGTGAGGTGAACAACGCAATCCGCTCGCAAAATGCGCAGGTGTCATCGGGCACGATCGGCGAACTGCCCAACATCATCGGACAGTCGGTTTCTGCCACGGTCGTAGTCAACGGCCAGTTAACCAACGCCAAGCAGTTCGGTGACATCGTGCTGCGCGCAAATCCCGACGGATCGGCTGTACGCCTGAAGGATGTTGCGCGAATTGAACTCGGCGCCCAGACCTATGCCACATCCGCTCGTCTTAACGGCAAACCGGCCGCGGGTATTGGTGTGCAGTTGTCTCCCAGCGGCAACGCATTGTCTGCCGCCAAGGCCATTCGCGACCGAATGACCGAGCTGCAGGTCTACTTTCCCCCAGGTGTGAAGTGGACGATCCCCTATGACGCGTCACGCTTCGTCAAGATTTCAATTTCACAAGTCGCAGAGACACTGGTCATCGCAGTCATTCTGGTGTTTCTGGTGATGTTTTTGTTTTTGCAGAACTTTCGCTACACCATCATTCCGACGATCGTGGTTCCGGTGGCACTGCTGGGCACCTTCGCGATGTTGCAAGCACTGGGCTTCTCGATCAACGTGCTGACCATGTTTGGCATGGTTCTGGTGATCGGAATCGTGGTGGACGATGCCATCGTGGTGGTGGAAAACGTGGAACGCATCATGAGCGAGGAGGGTCTAGCGCCGCTGCAAGCCACACGCAAGGCCATGGGCCAGATATCGGGTGCCATCATCGGTGTGACCGTGGTGCTGATTGCCGTGTTTGTTCCGCTGGCCTTCTTCAAGGGTTCAGTCGGTAACATCTACCGGCAGTTTGCCGCAGTGATGGTGTGTTCTATTTCGTTCTCGGCTTTCATGGCCTTGTCACTGACGCCGGCCTTGTGCGCCACTTTGCTCAAGCAGGTGCAGGCCGGTCATCACCATGCCAAGAGCGGCTTTTTCGGCTGGTTCAATCGAGGGTTCTCCAGCACTGCCAAAAACTATGAAAGTCTGGTGGCCCGCATCCTCAAGCGCGCTGGCCGCTACCTGATCCTGTACATCGCGATCATCGCTGCTGTGGCCGTGATGTACACCCGTTTGCCGACCTCGTTTTTGCCCAATGAAGACCAGGGCACCATGTTGATCAACATGCAACTGCCACCGGGTGCAACCCGTGAGCGCACACAGAACGTCATTGAACAGGTCGAGGCTTTTATCCTCAAGCAACCCGAAGTCCAAAGCATGGTAGGTGTGATGGGCTTTAGCTTCTCGGGCCAGGGGCAAAATGCGGCGTTCGGGTTTGTTACGCTCAAGGACTGGGCCGACCGCCCGGGGACCGAGCATTCCGCACAGGCTTTGGCCGCGCGCGCTTTTGGTGGCCTGGCCGGTATCCGCGATGCATTTATCCTGCCCTTGAGTCCGCCGGCGATTCCGGAACTGGGTACGGCGACCGGCTTTACTTTCCGGTTGCAGGACCGCGCAGGCAAGGGGCATGATGCACTGGTGGCTGCACGCAACCAGCTGCTGGGACTGGCCACCAAAAGCAAGATGCTGACCCAGGTGCGCCCGGACGGACTGGAAGATGCACCGCAACTGCAAATCGATATTGACCGGGACAAAGCCAGCGCCCTGTCGGTGAGCTTTGATTCCATCAACAGCACCATCTCGACCGCATTGGGCTCGGCCTATATCAACGACTTCCCCAACCAGGGCCGTTTGCAACGGGTTGTGGTGCAGGCCGATGCCACCGCCCGCATGCAGCCCGATGACATTTTGAAACTGACGGCCGCCAATGCGCGAGGCTTGCCGGTCCCGCTGTCGGCCTTTGCCAGTACACGCTGGATCAAGGGCGCGATGCAAACCATACGTTACAACGGTTATCCTGCCATGCGCATCGGCGGCCAGGCGGCTGCAGGCTTCAGCACCGGCGATGCAATGGACGAGATGGAGCGCTTGGCCGCCCAATTGCCCCAGGGCTTCGCGTATGAATGGACTGGCATTTCCCGCGAGGAAAAGCTGGCTGGTTCACAGGCCATGGCCCTTTACGGCTTTGCCATACTGGCTGTATTCCTGTGCCTGGCGGCCCTGTATGAGAGCTGGTCGATCCCGTTATCCGTTATTCTGGTGGTTCCGGTGGGTGTGTTGGGTGTATTGCTCGCCACCGTGTTGCGTGGCTATGCCAACGATGTGTACTTTCAGGTCGGCCTGATCACCATCATCGGTTTGTCGGCAAAAAATGCCATTTTGATTGTTGAGTTTGCCAAAGACCTGCAAGCCCAGGGCAAAAGCCCGATTGCGGCTGCGCTGGCTGCGGCGCACATGCGTTTTCGCCCCATCCTGATGACGTCCATGGCCTTCATGCTGGGCGTTCTGCCGCTGGCTATTTCCAGCGGTGCCGGCTCGGCAAGTCAGCGCGCCATTGGCACCGGGGTCATTGGTGGCAGTCTGGTGGGCACTATCCTTGCCGTCTTCTTTGTCCCGATCTTTTTTGTGGTAGTGCGCTCAATCTTCAAGGGCAGCGAGCGCCAGCACCAGTTTGACATGGAGCACGGTCATCAAATCGGAGTAGACAGCCATGAATAAGCGCTCCATGCAATCCAAGCACATGCCCTGTGCACTGGCCGGCCTGGCGATGGCGATATTGTCCCTGGCAGGCTGCAGTTTCATCCCCGCCTACGAGCGCCCTGCCGCACCCGTTGCCGACTCGTTTAGCCCAGCCTTGCACAGCGTAGCCACCATCGAACATGCCGCCACCATGGCTGCAGATCTGCCATGGCAGGACTTTTTTAAGGATGCGCGCCTGAAGCGCCTGATTGAACTGTCGCTGCAGAACAACCGCGATTTGCGCGTTGCCGTTCTCGCGATTGAGCAAACCCGCGCACAGCTGCAGCTGCGCCGCGCCGATGAACTGCCCACCGTCAACGCCGGTTTTACCGGCACCCGTGGCCCGGCCAGTTCGGGGGCGATTGCCAGCACCTACACTGCGGGCCTGAGCGTAACCGCCTATGAGCTCGATTTCTTTGGCCGGGTCCGTGCACTCAGCCAGGCGGCCCAGGCCCAACTGCTGGGCTCGCAAGAGGCGCGCAAGACAGTGCAGATCAGCCTGATTGCGTCGGTCGCCACCACTTACCTCAATTTGCTGGCAGACGATGAGCTGCTGCGGGTGGCGCGCGAGGCGCTGGCCACGCGCCAGGAGTCTTTGCGCCTGACACAACTCAAGTTCGACAATGAAGTCGCCTCCAGGTTGGACCTGAGCCAGGCGCAGTCCTTGCTGGAAGGTGCAAAGCTTGCGTTGGCGCAGAGCACACGACAACGCGCGCAGGACGAGAACGCGTTGGTGCTCCTGCTGGGCCAGCCCTTACCAAAAGACTTGCCCAGCGGTTTGCCTATCACCGGCCAGGGCCTCTTACCGGAGCTGGCCGCGGGCATACCGTCCGAACTCTTGATGCGCCGGCCTGACATTCGCCAGGCTGAACAACAATTGCTGGCCAGCAACGCCAACATGGGTGCGGCGCGTGCTGCATTCTTCCCGCGCATCACACTGACCGGCAGCGCCGGAGTGGTCAGCAGTGATCTCGACGCCCTGTTCAGCAACGGCACTACCGCCTGGACTTTTGTGCCGCAGTTGCTGCTGCCCATCTTTGACTATGGGCGCAACCAGGCCAACGTGGAGGCCGCCCAGGTCGCCCGCGACATTGCTGTGGCCCAGTATGAAAAAGCCATTCAAACCGGCTTTCGCGAAGTGGCCGATGCCCTGGCTGGCCGCGCCACACTGGGCGAGCAGCTGCGAGCGCAGAACGCGCAACTGGCCGCCGAGCAAACCCGTATGCAGTTGACCGACCTGCGTTTCAAGCATGGGGCAGCCAATGCCTTTGATGTGCTGGATGCCCAGCGCTCGCTGTTTGCCGCGCAGCAAGCCGCCGCCTTGGTGCAGGCGCAGCAGGTGCAGAACCTGGTGACGCTGTACAAGGTGCTGGGGGGTGGCTGGCAGTAACAAGCGCTGTGCGGGGTTGTGCCCGCCGCGCAAACAACTGCTATGGAAATAGTAGCTGCTTGCGCTTATTACACGAGGGCTAGAGCACTATTCCGCCAATACAATCTGGATCTACTCGACCCGCGTCACGCTGTTGGGCTTAAAGCCCAAATCCGCCGCCTTGCCCTTGCGCGCCCGCGCAGCGCGGGCGTTGTTGAGGCTGCGGATCTCCAACGTCTCTTCCCGCTCTTTTCCACCGCGTCCGATGCCGGCAATACGCACGCTGCGGGTGTAGGCTGCAGCGCCCGCCAGGGTGTCCTTGGCTTCAAGGTCGATCAGCATCAAACCGCGGCCACCATTGGCTAGTGCCTTGAGTTCAGTCATCTCAAAGGTCAGGATGCGGCCACCGGTTGAAGCGCAGGCTATATGGGTGGCAGTTGGCACCATCGTAGCCGGTGTTCCGGCCACCACGACTTTGCCATGGGCACCCGACACCAGAGAAGGACAGCACAAAGTCTCGCCTGCATTGACAGTTACAAAGGCTTTACCCGCCTTTTGGCGTGACACCATGTTCTCCACCGTGGCCATAAAGCCGTAGCCGGCCGTGCTGCTGAGCAAAAGCGTGGCAGTTGCAGGCCCGGCAAAGTAGTACAGCAACTGGGTGCCCGCTTCGAGTTCCAGCAAGGTTGTGACCGGCTGGCCGTCGCCCCGACCACCGGGCAGCAGGGAAACGGCCACCGAATAGACGCGCCCGTTGGAGCCAAAAGCCAGCAAGGTGTCGACGCTGCGACACTCGAACGTGCCGTACAGGGCATCGCCGGCCTTGAAGGCAAAGCTCGATGCCTCGTGACCATGGCCGGTGCGGGTGCGCACCCAGCCTTTTTGGCTGACCACCACAGTGACCGGCTCGTCCACAACCTTGATTTCCAGCACCACTTTTTTCTCGGCCTGGATCAGGGTTCGACGCGGGTCGGCAAAGGTTTTGGCATCCGCCTCAATTTCCTTGACCATCAGGCGGCGCAGCGCAGACGGGTTGCCCAGAATCTCCTCCAGCCGGCCTTGCTCGGTGCGCAACTCGGAGAGCTCTTGCTCGATCTTGATCGCCTCCAGCCGGGCCAGTTGGCGCAGGCGGATTTCAAGAATGTCTTCGGCCTGCCGGTCGGACAGGTTGAAACGCACCATCAATGCTGCCTTGGGCTCGTCCGACTGACGGATGATGGCAATCACCTCATCAATGTTGAGCAGAACCGTTTGGCGACCCTCCAGGATATGGATGCGATCGAGCACCTTGGACAGGCGGTGTTGCGAGCGTCGTTCGATGGTGGTCTGCCGAAACGCAATCCACTCCTGCAGCATCTGGCGCAATGACTTTTGTGTCGGACGGCCGTCCAGCCCGATCATGGTCAGATTGATCGGCGACGATGTCTCCAGACTGGTGTGTGCCAGAAGTGCGGTGATGAGTTCCTGCTGCTCGATCCGGCTGGTCTTGGGCTCGAACACCAGGCGCACAGCGGCGTCTTTGTTGGACTCGTCACGGACCACGTCCAGTACCGACAGCACACTGGCCTTGAGCTGGTTCTGGTCTTGGGACAAGGCTTTCTTGCCGGCCTTGACCTTGGGGTTGGTCAGCTCTTCAATTTCTTCGAGCACGCGCTGGCTGCTGACGCCTGGCGGCAGCTCGGTCACCACCAGTTGCCACTGCCCACGCGCCAGGTCTTCAATCTTCCAGCGGGCGCGCACCTTGAGCGAGCCGCGCCCCGTGCGGTAAGCATCGGCAATGTCGGTGGCGCTGCTGATGATTTGACCGCCACCCGGATAGTCCGGCCCTGGCACAAATCCGGCCAAAACATCTTCGGTGAGCGTGGGATTCTTGATCAGCGCCACACAAGCGTCGGCTATCTCACGCAAGTTGTGGCTGGGAATTTCGGTGGCCAGGCCAACCGCAATGCCACTGGCACCATTGAGCAGGGCAAACGGCAAGCGCGCCGGCAACTGGCGCGGCTCTTCAGTCGACCCATCGTAGTTGGGCTGAAAATCGACAGTACCCATGTCGATCTCGTCGAGCAGCAAGCTGGTGATCTTGGCAAGACGGGCTTCGGTGTAGCGCATGGCGGCAGCGCCATCACCGTCGCGCGAGCCAAAATTGCCCTGGCCATCGATCAGCGGGTAGCGCTGCGAAAAATCCTGAGCCATGCGCACCAGCGCGTCGTAGGCGGCCTGGTCACCATGCGGGTGAAAACGGCCCAGCACATCGCCCACCACACGGGCGCTCTTGACCGGGCGCGCCCCGGTGTTGCCATTGGGCCCGCCAAAACCCAGGCCCATGCGCGACATGCTGTACAGGATGCGTCGTTGCACCGGTTTTTGGCCGTCGCACACATCGGGCAAGGCACGGCCCTTGACCACGCTCAAGGCGTATTCAAGGTAGGCGCGCTGGGCGTACGTGGCCAGGTTGAGTTCATCATCGCCACCATCACCAGGAGGCTCGGCAGCAAGGTCAAGAAGAGCGTTTTCTGTCATAGATTCAATTCAACAAGTCGGTCGGGCGTTTCGCAGATTGCGACAGCTGGATGTACTGGTTTTGTGGGGTGAGACGACCGTAGAGTTGCATCACTGTGCGCACATAGTTTTGCGTTTCCCTGAAGTTGGGAATCTTGTTGCCGGCCCGATGCACGGCGCCCTCCCCGGCGTTGTAAGCCGCAATGGCCAACTCCAATTGGCCCGGAAACATATTGACCAAATCCCGTAAGTAGCGGGCACCTGTGTGGATGTTGGTCTTGGGATCCGCGAGTTTGAATGACACTGAGCCGGCCCGGTCACTGGTGATGCCATAACGTTCGGCCGTGGCTGGCATGACCTGCATCAACCCCATTGCACCCTTGGGTGAAACCGCCTTGGCATCGAATCCGGACTCCGCCACGATGACTGCCTGCAACAGCGCCATATCCAGCTGATTGGCATCTGCGGCGGTGCGGACATGTTGTTTGACGGCCATGTAGCCGGGGCTGATCTCTAGCGCCGCGATGCTGCGGATGGAAGCCGCCGATGCCGCCACCCGCGATTCATTGGAAGCTGCGCCTGATCCCCCGGCACCAACCGCATCCGGAATCGGCATGGATCCCAACAGCGGTTTGTAGCGATGGTCGATCTGGCTGGATGAAAAGTACTTGGCACCGCGCTCATCCACAAAAATCCACATGTCTGCATGCGCCACCCGATTGCAGCACAGCATGAACCCAAACCACAGCAAAGCCTTTCCGATTGGCAGTCTGCGTCCAAGCCGGAAGCTCCATAACGAGAAAATTCTTCGGGAAAAATGCATCGGTGAAATGAATAGAATTTATGAAAAAACAGGCTGCAGCCCTCGTGAATGCTGGTAAATCCGCTATCTTAAAAATAGCATCTCAGACATCCACTTCAACCGAGTCCCCATGCAACTCCATCAAATCGCGCCGCGCTGCAGCTTCGCCCTTGCCCATCAATTTAGTGATCAGGGCTTCTGTCTGCGCGAAATCAATTGCACCCAGTGCCACGGGAAGCAAACGGCGCGTGTCGGGATTAAGCGTTGTGTCCCAAAGCTGTTCAGCATTCATTTCGCCAAGACCTTTAAACCGGCTGACGCTCCAGGCCGCTTCGCGCACACCCTCTTTGCGCAACTTGTCCAAAATCGCGACCAACTCGCCCTCATCAAGGGCGTAGGCTTTGGATGCCGGTTTCTTGCCGCGGGCTGGGGCATCCACCCGAAACAGCGGCGGGCGGGCCACATACACATGCCCTGTTTCGATCAGTTTTGGAAAATGGCGAAAAAAGAGAGTTAACAACAACACCTGGATGTGTGACCCGTCCACATCAGCATCGCTCAGGATGCAGACTTTGCCGTAACGCAGACCGCTGAGATCGGGTGAGTCGTTGGGGCCGTGGGGGTCGACTCCAATTGCTACCGAGATGTCATGTATTTCCGTGTTGGCAAACAGACGGTCACGGTCCACCTCCCACGTATTGAGCACCTTGCCACGCAGCGGCAAAATCGCCTGATTTTCCTTGTTGCGTCCCATCTTGGCGCTGCCACCAGCCGAATCACCCTCGACCAGAAACACTTCGTTATAGGCCGTATCGCGGCTCTCACAATCGGTCAGCTTGCCCGGCAGCACCGCCACACCGGAGCTTTTACGTTTCTCGACCTTTTGCCCGGCTTTTTGCCGGCTTTGCGCAGCCTTGATCGCCAACTCGGCCAGTCGCTTGCCGTATTCGACGTGTTGGTTCAACCACAGCTCCAGCGCGGGGCGCACAAAAGTGGAGACCAAGCGCACCGCGTCCCGCGAATTCAGTCGCTCCTTGATCTGGCCCTGAAACTGCGGATCAAGCACTTTGGTGGAGAGCACATAGCTTGCACGGGCAAACACGTCTTCGGGCATCAGCTTGACGCCCTTGGGTAGCAAGGAATGCAGTTCAATAAAACCCTTGACGGCCGTGAAAAGCCCGTCGCGCAGCCCGCTCTCATGCGTACCCCCGGCGCTGGTGGGGATCAGGTTGACGTAGCTTTCGCGCACCGGCTGCCCGTCTTCAGTGAATGCAACACACCAGGAGGCGCCCTCGCCTTCGGCGAAGTTGTCGCTCTGAATATCGGCAAAACCTTCGCCTTCGAACAGCGGAATGACGGGGTCAGCCGTCAGCGTCTGGGTCAAATAGTCACGCAAGCCACCCTTGTAAAGCCAGGCCTGCGTCTCCTTGGTCTTCTCCACCAACAGGGACACGCTAAC
Source organism: uncultured beta proteobacterium (assembly GCA_903870065.1). Taxonomy (GTDB): domain Bacteria; phylum Pseudomonadota; class Gammaproteobacteria; order Burkholderiales; family Burkholderiaceae_C; genus Allorhodoferax. The sequence continues at coordinate 27,726 of CAIQBN010000551.1, forward strand.
GCCCGGCATCAAAACGGCCTTGCTGCGCAGCAAGTGCGTCAGTTCGTTCATGGGCAGAACGGCGGACTCGAAGTATTTAGGATCCGGCCAAACCCGAACAGTCGTGCCCGACTTGCGATCGCCATCGCCGCTTTTGCGGGTCTGCAAGCCCTGGGCAACGTCGCCATTTTCGAACACCAGTGCGGCCACCATGCCCTCGCGGTAGGAGGTGGCTTCCAGTCGCCTGGCCAGGGCATTGGTCACGCTCACGCCAACACCATGCAGGCCGCCAGAGAAGCTGTAAGCACCGCCTTTGCCCTTGTCGAACTTGCCTCCGGCATGCAAACGGGTGAATACCAACTCGAGGACTGGCGCTTTTTCTTCAGGGTGCATCCCAAAGGGGATGCCGCGCCCGTCGTCTTCGACAGTGACCGAGCCATCGATGTGGACAATCACCTTGATCTTTTTTCCGAAACCACCAAGCGCCTCATCAGCCGCGTTATCCAGCACTTCCTGGATAACGTGCAAGGGATTGTCGGTTCGGGTATACATGCCCGGACGCTGTTTGACCGGCTCAAGTCCTTTGAGAACGCGGATGGAACCTTCTGAATATTCGGGTGTAGCTTTGACTGACATAGCGCGCCATTGTAAGTGGGTTATTCAGCAATAGCTGTATACAAATACAGTTTTCAATAACACGCGACAGCGCGCCGTCAAGCACACCGGCCCCAGATTGGCGACAATTCAGCCATGAACCTGCCCCAAAAACCTCTTTCCACCTTTCAGGTTCTCGCCTGCGGCGCAACCATCGTGACGCTTTCCATGGGCATCCGCCACGGATTCGGGCTCTGGCTGCAACCCATCACCCAGGACCAGGGATGGACGCGCGAGACCTTCGCTTTTGCGATCGCGATTCAAAATCTGGTGTGGGGTATCTCTGGCATATTTGCTGGAATGGCAGCAGACCGTTTTGGCGCATTCAAAGTGATATTGGGCGGATCAATCCTCTATGCAATGGGCCTGATTGGCATGGCTACGTCCAGCACACCGCTGCTATTTTCGGTGAGTGCCGGTGTTCTGGTTGGGATGGCGCAGGCAGGTACAACCTACGCCGTCATATACGGAGTCATCGGTCGAAACGTCAGTGCAGAGAAGCGGTCATGGGCGATGGGAGTGGCCGCCGCTGCTGGCTCTTTTGGGCAATTCTTGATGGTACCAACTGAGGGGTTCTTGATCACCCAGTTCGGATGGCAACAGGCATTGATTGTGTTGGGCATTGCATCGTTACTCATGATCCCACTGGCGTGGGGCCTGCGTGAGCCGGGTTTTGCAGGCGGTGCGGTGCCGGTACGTAACCAAAGCATTGGACACGCCTTCAACGAAGCGTTCCGGTATCCGAGCTTTCAGTTGTTGATGGCAGGTTACTTTGTGTGCGGATTTCAGGTGGTATTTATCGGCGTTCACATGCCAAGCTACCTTAGGGACAAAGGGCTGTCGCCCCAGGTGGCGAGTTATGCCTTGGCGCTGATCGGGCTGTTCAACGTTTTTGGGACTTACGCCGCGGGCGTCCTGGGACAAAGACTCGCCAAAAGGAACATACTGGCTTTCATTTATTTTTCGCGCTCGGTCGCCATCAGCCTGTTTCTCTGGATGCCGCTGACGCCCGCCAGCGTCTACGTTTTTTCCGCTGTAATGGGCCTTCTGTGGCTGTCCACTGTGCCACCAACTAATGCGACTGTGGCGCAAATTTTCGGGGTCGCGCATTTGTCGATGCTGGGCGGATTTGTGTTTTTTAGCCACCAGATCGGATCATTCATGGGCGTGTGGCTCGGCGGCTACCTTTATGACCGAACGGGCAGCTACGACATCGTCTGGAATATCGCCATTGCGTTGGGTATCGCGGCTGCGCTGATCAATCTACCGGTCAAGGAAGGTGCCATTGCCCGGCGTACTTCCCAAACCGCTGTCGCATGATGAGTTGGCGAAAGCGCCTCTTTGGCACCATCACCATTAGCGCCTTGCTGGCGAGCGTGTTTTTTCTGTATACGCAACCTGAATTCATGGTTCAAATGGCCAACCAACTGTGGTCCTGCTTTTGAACCCATCGCCCTGGATTGTCCGCTGGTCGGATTTGCTGGAGCCTGCCACACCGGTGCTTGATGTCGCCTGCGGCGCGGGGAGGCACCTGCAGTGGTTTGCCGCACGCGGGCATCCGGTCACGGGCGTTGACCGCGACATCGAACACGCAAGCCGATTGAACCCGCATGCAGAGTTGATCAGTTCAGACCTGGAGACCCAGGCCTGGCCTCTTTATCAACATGAGGCAATTCGGACATTTGGATCGGTAGTAGTGACCAACTACCTGTGGCGCCCTCTGCTGGAGACCATTGTTGCCAGCGTGGCGCCGGGTGGTGTGTTGCTCTATGAGACATTCGCGGCAGGCAACGGGACCCTGGGCCGGCCCGCCCGCCCGGAATTTTTGCTACAACCAGGCGAACTGCTGACGGTCTGCAACGGACTGGACATCGTCGCCTATGAGCACGGTTTTCTTGAGCCACCAGCCCGATTGGTACAACGTATAGCGGCAGTGCGTCGACGTTCGCCAGAGGACCGACCACTTGAATCGCGCCGTTGTTCACTCTGAGTAAAATGCCGCATTACCGAATCAATATTCACATGAACTCACCTCAAAGCCCAATTAAAGGCAGCATCGTGGCCCTGATCACGCCGATGCAAGACGATGGCTCCATCGACTATGCGGCGCTGCGCAAGCTGATCGACTGGCATATTGCCGAGGGGACCGACTGCATTGGCGTTGTGGGCACTACAGGCGAGTCACCGACTGTCAATGTCGAAGAACATTGCGAAATCATCCGGGTTTCTGTGGAGCAGGCTGCCGGACGCGTTCCCATCATGGCGGGCTGCGGTGCAAACTCGACTGCAGAAGCGATTGAACTCGCCCGTTTTGCAAAAAAAGTCGGCGCAAATAGTCAACTGCAGGTGGTGCCCTACTACAACAAGCCTACCCAGGAAGGGCAGTACTTGCACTTCAAGGCGATTGCCGAAGCCGTCGACTTGCCGGTCATTCTGTACAACGTGCCGGGAAGGTCCGTTGCGGACATGGCGCATGACACAGTACTGCGATTGGCTCAGGTGCCCGGCATAGTTGGCATCAAGGAAGCCACCGGCAATATCGAACGGGCCCAGTGGCTTATCAAAGACGCGCCCAAAGGCTTCTCCATTTACTCGGGTGATGATCCCACCGCAGTGGCCTTGATGCTGTGCGGAGGTCACGGCAACGTCAGTGTGACTGCCAACATTGCCCCTCGATTGATGCATGAATTGTGTGTAGCGGCCATTGCCGGCAACGTTGAGCAGGCGATGGAAATTCAACTGCGATTGCTGCCGTTGCACAAAGCGCTTTTCGTGGAATCGAACCCTATCCCGGTTAAATGGGCCGCGGCCCGTATGGGACTGTGCGGCGAGGCGCTGCGCCTTCCACTCACACCGTTGACGCACGCCAACCGACCCGCACTCGAAGGCGTTATGCGCGCGTCCGGTCTGCTATAAGTATTCAACCCATTCCGAGGATTTTTGTGAAATCATTTTTCAAATTGACGCTGGTGTCCGTAGCAATTTCCCTGTCGGCGTGCACGGTTCTTGAAGCAGACAAAGTCGATTACCGCAGCGCCAGCAGTGTTAAAGCTCCATCACTCGACGTGCCACCGGACCTTACCCAATTGTCCAAAGACACGCACTACGCAGTCATTGGTGGATCGGTTTCCGCATCTGGCTTGAAGACCGTTCAACCCGTCGCAACGGCCCCAGCGGTTGCTGCGCTGGCGATGGGTGATGTGCGCATTGAGCGCACCGGCAACCAGCGCTGGTTGGTAGTGAATCGCTCCGCTGATAAGCTGTGGGAGCCCGTCAAGGACTTCTGGCAAGAAAACGGATTTTTGTTAGCCATGGATCAACAGACCCTGGGGATCATGGAAACCGACTGGGCAGAAAACCGGGCAAAAATCCCGCTCGATTTTATCCGTGCGTCCTTGAGCAAGTTACTCGACTCGCTTTACTCGACGCCGGAGCGCGATAAGTTTCGCACCCGGCTTGAGCGAAATGCCAACGGTGAGACGGAGATTTTCATTAGCCACCGCGGCATGATCGAAACCGTTAACAACGCGGCCAAAGACTCAACGATATGGCAACCCCGCGCAGCAGATCCGGAACTGGAAGCTGAATTCCTGCGCCGCTTGATGATCAAGCTAGGCGCTAGCGAAGCGCAGGCCAAGACCCTGGTGGCAAACACCAATGTTGCAAAACCGATTGCCACCATTGCCGTCGAGGCAGGCCAACCCGTTGTTCGAATTGAAGAGGGGTTTGATACGGCTTGGCGTCGCGTTGGGCTTGCCTTGGACCGAACCGGTTTTACAGTGGAAGACAGGGACCGCAAGCAGGGTGTTTATTTTGTCCGCTATGTGCCACTGAACTCTGACAATTCGGAGGCGGGCTTTTTCAGCAAGTTGTTTAGCAGCTCGTCGAAGACAGGCGATGCCTCGAAGTTTCAAATTGCAGTGCGCAGCGTCGCCAACGTCACCACGGTTTCGGTGTTGGATTCGAAGGGAGCGCCAGAAACCTCTGCTAGCGCACAGCGCATTGTGAAGGTCATTGCTGACGATATTAAGTAGACGTCTACCGGCATTGGGAGTGGGTCACCCCCTCCCAATGGGTGCATGCAGCAACAAAAAAGCCACCCTCAGGTGGCTTTTTTGTTGCTGCAAAAGAATTACTTCTTGGCTGGCTCGGAAGCGGCAGGTGCAGCAGCAACAGGTGCAGTTGCAGTTGCAGCGGACGCGGCGGCAGCGGGAGCAGATGCGTCGGCAGCAGGTGCTGGTGCCGGAGCTGCAACAGGTGCAGGAGCGGGAGCAGCGGCGGGTGCTGGAGCTGCAACGGGTGCAGGAGCTTCTTCTTTCTTACCGCAAGCAGCCAGGGCTGCAGCAGCGATAACGGCTGCCAGGACGAGTGATTTGTTCATTTTTAAAAACTAGAGTGAGTTAACGAAACAATTTTTGGAAATTGTCAAAGCAGCAGGCCGCCTGGACTCGGACAAAAAGCATTCGATTTCTTTTTGCCTAACCCACGATTATATAGCACTTTTTTTGCGACACTGGGGAAAACCCTCTAACACTCTCTTTATAGACCTAAAGTACTTGCTGAAAACCCGGGTGAAGATTGCCGCCTGCACTCGTCCAATTCTTCTTTTAGCAACACGCGCCTCGGAGCCTCCAGTCCGGCAACACCTGTGCTGCGCACGAGGTCGAGCCTGCGCATTGCCCAGTGAGGACTCCATAAAGCGCTGGGAACTTCGCTCGCGTCCAGGTTTTTGCAGACCCTGCACTCGATAATGTGATCCCAGGTCTTCCGCCAAGTAACAAAACGGGGCTTGTAACGAATCACATTGTCAAAATTGTGCGCCAACATCACTAACTGGCGTCCACTTCCCGCCCAAGCTTGCAGCGACTCAGTGACGGATCGCTCACCCAGCGGCCAATCCTCAAAACTCGCATCACTCCAAACCATCGACTTCCAACCCTCGATCGCTGCGCGCGCCAAGGCATCGCGCACGACTTTTGAAAATTCGGTTGGACCCGAAAATATCCCCTCAAGCGGGACTTCATGACTTTCAAGATCTTGCATGTATCCACCCTGCTTCGCACCACTCGCTGACCAGTTCCCGCGCAGGGCGACTTAGACGTTTCACATCCGATGCACCAAGTTGACGGGCGTTGGCCAGTTCACGCAGTAGCACCGCATCGCGCCCCGAGGCCAAAAAGCTGTCGCCATTCACAAACACATGGTGCATGTCATACATCATCCGGGTACGCCGGTCCAAGGTCAAGACCCCCTGCAATTCCTGCCGTGGATTCACTTCAAAACAGACATGTCCCTTTGGTTCGGTGAAGTACTCACCCAAAACCCGCCGTGTGGCGAGCGGATGTCGCAATGCATCGGCCAGCGCCTGGCTGGCGAATTCAACCAATGCATCCGGAATTTCAGCGCACGCTTGAAGGGCCGGCTGTTTGGGGTCACGGTACAACGTGTTGCCTACAGCGTCCAGTGCACCTTCCGCCAGACGTTGAAGCAATTCACCGGCCAGTTCTCCCTTGCTGGGAGAGCGAAATCCGATGGAATAGGTCATACACTCCCCGACCGCAATCCCGTCGTGTGCAAATCGGGGAGGCAGGTAGAGCATGTCTCCCGGGTCTAGCACAAACTCCATCTCGGGCTCAAAGTGAGCCAATATCTTGAGGGGCATGTCCGGTTGCAGATTCAAGTCTTTTTGTCGACCGATTCGCCATCGCCTCTGCCCTTGGGCCTGCAACAAAAAAACGTCATAGCTGTCAAAGTGCGGCCCAACGCCGCCACCGTCTGTTGCATAGCTGATCATCACGTCATCAAGTCGCGCATCCGGCACGAAACGAAATTGACTCATCAAGGCATGCACGCCGTCGTTCAGCAAGTCCACGCCTTGCACCAGCAGTGTCCAACCAGGTTGTTTGAGCGGTGGCAAGGCCTTGCGGGCGAATGGCCCATGCCGAAACCGCCAGGTCGCTTCCCCCTTTGAGCTCGGCTGAATGACTAACCGAGACTGCACGTCCTCCAGCACCGCAAGTTCAAACAAGGCTGTGCGGCCCAACAGTGGCGTGAAGCCCGGTATCGCCTGACGAACGACCAATGGCTTCTTGTGCCAATGGCGTCGCATGAAGGTCTCGGCAGTCAAACCACCCAGGATTTGCAAGGGTTCATCGATGTTCATGGGACAATTCTCCTATGGAAATTACTGAACAATGCGTCGTAGCCCTGACATGGACGCTGAAAGATACTTTGGGCGAAGAATTGGACGTTTTGGATGAGCCGGTAGAGTTTTTGGTTGGCGGCAATGATTTGCTACCCATTATTGAAAACGCACTCCAGGGCCATTGTGCAGGTGCCTCGGTGCAATTGCAGATCGAACCTGAGCAAGCCTTTGGCGATTTCAATGACCAGTTATTGTTTCTTGAGCCGCGCCACCTGTTTCCACTGGAACTGGCGGAGGGCCTGACTCTGGAGGGAAGCGCCTTGCCCGATGGCTGCAACCCGCTTGCGGCCAAAGATGCGCTTTACACAATCACGGACATTTACCCCGACCATGTTGTCATTGATGGCAATCACCCTTTGGCCGGCATCGCGATTCGAATTGCCCTGCGGATCGAATCGGTGCGCGACGCTACGCAAGAGGAAATTGACCGGGGCAGTTGCGGTACCGGATTCTTCAAGGTGCAGATGGCAAATGACGATGATCAGCCTCCAGGCAGTCTTTTACACTAAAAGCAGGTAAGGAAACCGGGTCTTAGCCCTCGTACTTATTACGTATTGCGCTACATTTAGTATAGCAATAATGACATGACTACTACGCTGTACCCGTCGAGCCGTAACCGGCCTCACCGCGCTGACTAGCCTGAAAATCACTGACAACGTTGAACTGGGCTTGCACAACGGGCACGATCACCAATTGGGCGATGCGATCCATCGGTTCAACCGTGAATGCTGTGTCACTGCGATTCCAGGCGCTGACCATGAGTTGGCCCTGATAGTCACTGTCAATCAGCCCCACCAGATTACCCAGCACGATCCCATGCTTGTGTCCCAAGCCGGAGCGCGGCAGGATCAGTGCGGCATAGCCTGGGTCGTGCAGGTAGATGGCCATGCCAGTGGGAACCAACTGCCAGCCGTTGGGCGCCAGGGACAGCGGCTCGGCCAAGCAGGCACGCAGATCCAGACCGGCGCTGCCCGCAGTGGCGTACGCGGGCATCTGTTCGATCAGGCGCTTGTCGAGAATTTTGATATCAATTTTCATGGCAGGACAGATTTTGCTCATTTCAGGCGGGCCGCGATCTCCGAAACCAACTGACGGGCCAAGACAAGCTTGCTATTGTGCGGGAGTTCCCGGCTGCCGTTGGCATCCACCAGCAACAGTGCGTTGTCATCCTTGCCAAAGGTCGCAGGCCCGATATTTCCCACCAACAAGGGGACACCCTTGCGCAGGCGTTTGGCTGTCGCATGGGCCAGCAAATCGTGGCTCTCGGCGGCAAATCCCACGCAATACAGGGCACCGCCTTGCGCACGGGGCGAGCGCGCCACGGTGGCCAGGATGTCGACGTTCTCCACAAAGGTCATCGTTGGGGGCTGTCCAGAACCGTCTTTCTTGATCTTCTGGTCCGCAACCTGCAACGGCCTCCAGTCGGCGACCGCTGCAGTTGCTATAAATATGGTAGCTTCCTGTGCAGTATCCACGCAGGCCAGATGCATATCGGATGCCGATTGAACGTCGATTCTGCGAACGCCCCGTGGCGTTGGCAGCGACACAGGGCCAGCCACCAGGGTAACCTGCGCGCCCGCCTCCTGCGCCGCCCGGGCAATCGCAAAACCCATCTTTCCACTGGAGCGATTGGTAATGCCACGCACCGGGTCAATGGCCTCAAAGGTTGGACCGGCGGTGACCACAACATGTTGCCCGACCAGCACCTTGGGCTGAAAGAAGGCGATGATGTCCTGCAACAGTTCTTGTGGCTCGAGCATGCGTCCGTCACCGGTCTCACCACAAGCCTGGTCTCCCGTTCCCACGCCCAGCACCGTGCAACCATCCATCTGCAGCTGCACACGGTTGCGTTGCGTTGCCGGGTGGTCCCACATTTCACGGTTCATCGCAGGCGCGATTAACAAGGGCACGCTGTCAATGGGTCGCGCCAGGCACATCAGGCTGAGCAGGTCATCGGCCGCTCCGTGTAGCAGTTTGGACATGAAGTCGGCGCTACAAGGAGCAATCAGGATCACGTCGGCCTCGCGGCTCAGGTTGATGTGCGCCATGTTATTGGGCTCACGCGCATCCCACTGGGAGCCATAGACCGGCCGGTTGGAGAGGGCCTGCATGGTCACCGGCGTGATGAAATGCGTTGCCGCTTCGGTCATGACCACCTGAACAGTGGCACCTTCCTTGACCAGGGCACGACATAGCTCGGCCGCCTTGTAACAGGCGATGCCCCCGGTGAGCCCCAGAACAATGTGTTTTCCAGCTAAATCATTCATCGTCCGCAATGTAGCAGAGCGTGCGGAAAACGGGGCGAGCGCCGCCGGGTTGCCCCAAGGCGCGAGGGCCACCGTGGAGGGCAGCGACCCGCGAAGCGACGGAGCGTAGGGGCAAACGTATAATCTCGCTTTACCACCTCCCTGAGCCCTCTAGCTCCCCCTGACATGACCAAATTTGTCTTCGTCACCGGCGGTGTGGTGTCCTCCCTTGGCAAGGGAATCGCCTCAGCCTCCCTCGCTGCGATACTGGAATCGCGGGGCCTGACAGTCACCCTCATAAAACTTGATCCGTATTTGAACGTAGACCCCGGCACCATGTCGCCGCTGCAGCATGGCGAAGTATTCGTCACCGACGACGGAGCGGAAACCGACCTTGACCTTGGACACTATGAGCGTTTCATTGAAACACGCATGCGAAGATCCAATAATTTCACTACGGGTCAAATTTATAAGAGTGTGCTGGACAAAGAACGCCGGGGCGACTACCTGGGCAAGACGGTACAGGTCATTCCCCATGTCACCAATGAAATCCAGGAGTTCATAAAACGTGGCGCGCGCTTTGGCGAACCCGACGCGGTGGACGTTGCCATCGTCGAAATCGGTGGTACCGTGGGTGACATCGAGTCCCTGCCCTTTCTGGAAGCCGTTCGCCAGATGAGCCTCAAACTCGGACCGAACAACAGCGCGTTTGTACACCTCAGCTACGTGCCCTGGATAGCGGCGGCGGGTGAGCTCAAGACCAAACCCACGCAGCACACCGCCAAGCAACTGCGCGAGATCGGCATTCAAGCCGATGCATTGATATGCCGCGCCGATCGCCCCATACCGCAAGAAGAGCGCTCCAAGATCTCCCTGTTTTCCAATGTCCCCGAGTGGGGTGTTATCAGCATGTGGGATGTGGACACCATTTACAAGGTTCCACGCATGTTGCACGAGCAGGGGTTGGACGGATTGATCTGCGACAAGCTTCGCCTGAACACCCCTCCGGCGAACCTCAGGCGATGGGATGATCTGGTCTATGAAACCGAGCACCCGCAGGCAGAAGTCAGCATAGCCATGGTTGGAAAGTACGTGGACCTGTCTGACAGTTACAAGTCACTCAATGAGGCATTGCGACACGCTGGCATGAAGAACCATGCCAAAGTCAGGATTGAATACATCGACTCCGAAACCATCACGCCAGACAGTGTGTCGCGTCTGGTCAATTTTGACGCGGTGCTGGTCCCTGGCGGCTTTGGCAAGCGCGGTATAGAAGGCAAGATCTGTGCTGCGCGGTTTGCACGCGAAAATAAGGTGCCGTACCTGGGCATCTGCTTGGGCATGCAAGTAGCCACGATTGAATTCGCACGCCATGTTGCCGGCTTGGAAGATGCTAACAGTACGGAATTCGAGCCTGATTGCCCCAATCCGGTTATTGCCCTCATTACCGAATGGAAAGATGCCGACGGCACCATCAAGACGCGCGACAAGAATTCCGACCTCGGTGGCACCATGCGCTTAGGCGCCCAAAGTTCTGACGTGGCCAAAGGGACGCTGGCACACCAGATCTATGGCGACGTGGTGACCGAGCGCCACCGCCACCGCTACGAGGCCAATGTTCATTTTCTCGACGGGCTGCGCAAAGCAGGACTGGTCATCTCTGCCCTGACGCAGCGCGAGCAATTGACTGAAATGGTCGAGTTGCCCAAGTCCATTCATCCTTGGTTTATTGGCGTCCAGTTCCACCCTGAATTTAAATCGACACCGTGGAATGGTCACCCCCTGTTCAACGCCTTTATAAAGGCCGCACTGGACCACCAGTCCGCCGGAAGAAACCTGAAAGCGGTTGCCTGACATGAAACTATGTGGTTTCGACGTTGGACTGGAAAAGCCTCTCTTTTTGATTGCCGGGCCTTGCGTAGTCGAGTCTGAACAACTGCAAATGGACACTGCAGGCACGCTGAAAGAAATCACTTCAGTGCTTGGCATTCCCTTCATCTTCAAAAGCAGTTTTGACAAGGCAAACCGCACTGGAAATGCTGCGTTTCGTGGTCTTGGTATGGACAAGGGTCTCGAAATTCTAGCCAGGATCAAGCGCGAATTGCACATTCCAGTGCTGACCGATATCCACTCGGAAGACCAAATAGCGCAGGTGAGCGCCGTTGTCGACGTGCTGCAAACTCCGGCATTGCTGAGCCGCCAGACCGACTTCATTCGCGCTGTGGCGCGTTCCGGACTGTCCGTGAACATAAAAAAGGGCCAGTTCATGGCGCCTGGCGACATGAAGAATGTCATTGACAAGGCCCGGGCGGCTGCACGTGAGGCTGGATTGACAGAAGACAACTTCATGGCCTGCGAACGTGGCGTCAGTTTTGGCTACAACAACCTAGTGAGCGATATGCGTTCGCTGGCCATCATGCGAGACACCGGTGCGCCTGTTGTTTTTGACGCGACCCACTCCGTACAATTGCCTGGCGGTCAGGGCACCAGCAGCGGCGGTGTGCGTGAAATGGTGCCGGTGTTGGCGCGCGCGGCAGTGGCTGTGGGGGTGGCAGGGATCTTCATGGAAACCCACCCTGACCCGGCCAACGCTTTGTGTGATGGCCCAAACGCCGTGCCGCTGCACCACATGAAAGCGTTATTGGAAACTCTGATGGAACTTGACTACGTAACCAAGAAAAGACCCTTCCTGGAAAATCACTTCAACTGAATGAATTCAGCACCGCGGAGTTGACCGCCCCAATCACCCAAGCCGATTTAGTTTTTTATTTTTTGAAAGAAATGAAATGAGCGCAATTGTTGACATCGTAGGCCGCGAAATTCTCGATTCACGCGGCAACCCCACAGTCGAATGCGATGTGCTGCTGGAGTCCGGCACGATGGGCCGTGCAGCGGTACCGTCAGGAGCATCCACCGGCTCACGCGAAGCCATTGAGCTGCGTGATGGCGACAAGAAGCGATATGGGGGAAAAGGCGTGCTCAAAGCAGTTGAGCACATCAATACAGAGATTTCCGAAGCTGTGCTGGGCCTGGACGCGTCCGAGCAAGCATTTCTGGACAAAACGCTGATCGACCTAGACGGAACCGACAACAAGAGCCGCCTGGGTGCCAACGCGATGCTGGCAGTCTCGATGGCGGTGGCCCGCGCCGCCGCAGAAGAATCTGGCCTGCCCCTGTACCGCTACTTTGGCGGCATGGGTCGCATGCAGATGCCCGTGCCCATGATGAACGTCATCAATGGCGGCGAGCATGCAAACAACAATCTGGATATCCAGGAGTTCATGATCATCCCATTGGGCGCTCCCAGCTTTCGCGAAGCCCTGCGCTATGGTGCTGAAGTTTTCCACGCCCTGAAGAAGATCCTGCACGACAAGGGCATCAGCACGGCGGTGGGTGACGAAGGCGGGTTTGCCCCCAGCGTGCCCAGCCATGAGGCTGCCATCCAGATGATTCTGGAAGCCATCGACAAAGCCGGCTTTGTGGCCGGTGAACAAATCGCACTGGGCCTGGACTGCGCTGCCTCCGAGTTCTACAAAGAGGGCAAATACCAACTGGCCGGCGAAGGCCTGACCCTCAGCGCCGAAGAATGGACCAACATTCTTGCCACCTGGGTCGACAAATACCCCATCATCAGCATCGAAGACGGCATGGCCGAAGGCGACTGGGATGGCTGGAAACTGCTGACTGACCGCCTGGGCAAGAAGGTGCAAATTGTCGGCGACGATCTTTTCGTCACCAACACCAAGATCCTGAAAGAGGGAATTGACAAGGG
>CAIQBN010000552.1 GCA_903870065.1 uncultured beta proteobacterium
TGATGAAACGTGGTCTGCCACGCGCTTTGATGACCGATAACGGGGCTGCCATGATGGCCGAAGAAACCACCACGGGGTTGGACAAACTGGGCATCTTGCATCAGCCAACACTGCCTTATTCGCCGTATCAGTATGTGGCGCATAAAAATATGTGGCCTCCAGCTTTGCCATCAGGGCTGCTGGAGCCTCTCCAGCGCCACATATGGTTTGGGCTACAACCCGCGAAGGAATGCCATCAAATCGGGCTGTTTGCTCCACGGTACTCGGGACGCGCCTTGCGCTGGCGGAGCGCAAGTTGCCAGTGCGCGGGCTTTGGTCTCTAGGTCGGTCTGCGCGTAGATGTTGGTGGTGGTCAGCGAGACATGACCAAGCCATGCCCGTACCGTATTGATATCCACCCCAGCGCGAAGTAGCGTAGTTGCGGTCGTGTGTCGAATCACATGGGGACTGACGTGCTTTGATGCGATGGATGGCGATACTGCGGATGCCCTCTGTGCATGGCGTTCGACAAGTGTGTGGATGCCAAAGCGCGTGACCGGCTGCCCGTTGCGGTTGAGAAACAGGCGTTGCTGCGGATCGCGCTCTGACGTCATGGCATACAACTGATCCATCGTTAATGGCCACAGCGGACACACTCGCCACTTATTGCCTTTGCCAACGATCTTCACCGACTTGGCATGCCAGTCAACATCTTTGATTCGAAGGTCAGCAGCTTCACTGGCGCGTGCGCCGGAATTGTAGAGAAAAAGCAGTAATGCGTAGTCGCGTTTCCCCTGAGACGTGCTTCGATCAGGAGAGTCCAGAATTGCGTCCATCTCCGACTTGTCCAGATAGGTAGTGCAAGGATGCGCCGTGCGCTTAAATGGGATCAGGCGAATTTGCGTGCACCAGGCGACGTGCTCGGGACTGCTCTGGCCAATGAATCGTGCCAAGGCGTGAAGCCCCCCAAGGCGTTGATTGCGGGTGGCAGGAATGCAGCCTCCCACATCTTCCAGATTGCATAGAAATTCCCGAACCAAATCTGCAGAAAGGTCTTCCACATTCAGGCGGTCGACCGATTTCTTGAGTTTGCTTGCAGCGTAAGGCAGGAGCAGTGTCAGCATATCGCGGTAACTTCTCTGGGTGTTGACTGAAAGGTTTCGTTCCCGCACCAGATATTCGAGGAGGAATCGCCGCACCCAAGGGCCCAGCAGTGCATGATCATTCATGATGGGCCTCCAACGCATAGTGTTCAAAGCGCAGGCTCGCCTCGTGCAAAAGTTCTGGCGTCATGGTTAAATATCGTTGTGTCGCCGAGAGGTCCACATGCCCGAGATAGGTTGCCAGCTTGGGCAACAAATCATGCAGGTCTACGCCGTTGCGGTACCAGGCAATCAGGCGATGAACGGCAGCCGAATGCCGCAGGTCATGAATTCGAGGCTGGTTCCTTGCACCTCCATCGCGAACGACGCCGGCCGCAGTGCGCATGCGTCGGAAGGCGCTTCGAACTATGGATTGGCTCACCGGCTGTCCGTCTCGCTGACAAAAGAATGATGCCTGCGTTTCAACCGAATGGCTGGCATTTCGTTTGACTGAATACTCCGTCAGTACCTTGGTCAGGTCCTTACCCAGCGGAACGAATCTGGTCTTGAAGAACTTGGTCTCACGAATGAGCAGGCACGCCTGGCCCAAATTGACATCACCGACTGTCAGATGCAGCGACTCACCGATCCGCAGGCCAGCGCCGTACAGCAACAAAATCAAAGCACGCAGCACATAATCATCAAGTGGTACTCTCACTCCGCACGCTCCGGGGATGGCATCAAGTAGTCGCTTTAGCTCCAATTGAGAATAGATGTAGGGCGCGAATGCTGGTGCGTCACGCCTTGGGATGCTGCGCGGCAGAGGCGAGCACACAACCATACTTCGAGCCAGAGCAAATCGGTATAAGCCGCTCAAAACATGGTACTTCTTTACCCAAGTGTCGGTGATCTGTCCAGTGCCATTGAGGAAGGCGAGAACAGGTTCGGCCTCGATGTTTGTGATCATCGGATCGCCTAGCGATTTGGCAAACGCCTTGAGAATAAATTCCTCAGCGCGAAATCGCATGCCAAGGGAACGCTTGTGGCCAATGTACCGGACGATTACTTCTGAGAGTTTCATAGTAGTGCCCCCAAATCGATTTCGGCCACTTGACACAGACCAGCCATATCGACCTTGGTGTAGCTCAAGGTCGAATTCGCACTGCGATGCCCAAGATGATCGCCAATCTGCTTTAAGGAAAATCCTGAAGCCAGAAGATGACTGGCACATGCGTGGCGCAGACAATGCGCACCGCCTGGTGACAGTGTCAGGCCGATGCGAGCCAGACGGACGTGTGCGAGCGGCGTGATGCTCTTTGCCGACAGAGGCCGAATGGGTGCATCAATGGTCAAAAAGAGTGCTCTATGGCTGCAGCGAGGCCGCACATTGCGCAGGTACCGCAAAATTGCCTCGCCAACAACGGGTAGCAATGGATAAAGCTGACTTACGCGTTGCTTTGGACGGGTCACATGAATCAGCTCGCCTAGCCAATCCAAATCCTCTAATTGCAGTGCTGCGACCTCACCTCGGCGCAGTCCGTACAGAGCCAATAACGTCAAAATGGCATGATCACGGATATCAACAGGGCTATCACCGCTGGTGCTAACAAGCAGGCGCTGTACGTCATCCCATCCTGGTCCTTGCGGTATCCCTTCGCGCATGTAAATCCTGGGAGACTGGATGACAGCGGCGATGCCGCAAGAACACCAGCCTCGTGCTTCGGCGAACCCAAAAAAGCTGCGCAGGGAGCTGGCCAAGGCAGACATTGAAGCCCGTGTCCACCCGGCCTTGCCCTTGGACTCGATAAAGACATCGATATCAAATACCGTAATCGCACGCAAGGTATCACGGGTTCGCGGCAGGCTCAAAAAAAACCAATTCAGACGTTCACAACGAGTTGAGATTGTTACTGGCGACAGACCGCGCTCTTCCCGCATGTAGCGGGCAAAAGTATCGACCTGTTCAGCAAATATGCTTGGTCTCGCCGGGGTATCTTGTAGTTTGCCAAGCCAACGAACCCATTGCATTACCAAATGGATCGATAGCTCACGTGTAGACGCTGACTGCGTGGAATTCCCAGCTTGACGCTTGAATTGTTGGCGACCATCAACAGCCAGTTCGATATCATGAATGGTCACACTGCTATCGCCAATGTCAATGCGACTGGCCACGGATAAAAGTACCCAAGCAATCTTGTGCAGCATGGAGTGTGAGTAGCCTTCCATTGCGCAGTGCTGAAGATACGAGTCCCTCTCTTGTGCATGGGGTCCCTCGCGGTACCGTTTCAAGACTGTGGGGCGTTTGAACAGGACTTCAATCATGATCGACTCCTTCAATAAGATGGGCGAGCATCATCAATCCGAAACGTCAAAACTTATGTGTTGTTTGATTGGCGGGCCATGGCTGTACATGAGGCACAGACACCTGGGGGCCACATATTTTTAAGCGCCACATACTGATACGGCGAATAAGGCAGTGTTGGCTGATGCAAGATGCCCAGTTTGTCCAACCCCGTGGTGGTTTCTTCGGCCATCATGGCAGCCCCGTTATCGGTCATCAAAGCGCGTGGCAGACCACGTTTCATCA
>CAIQBN010000553.1 GCA_903870065.1 uncultured beta proteobacterium
CACCGCCGCCGGATCCGGTGCGAGTGCGACAGTGGGCGCTCGGTTGGGCTGTGGCGTCGGTGTGTTGCACTTGGCGTCGACCAACGCCTTGGCCTGCCCCAAAAAGTTCAAATACAAGTTGACCGCGGCAGCCGATGCCATAGTCTGCGTGCTGTCGGCATAACCTGCAACAAGGATAACGGTGCTGGCATGCAGCGCATCAAGGTAAAGGTCGGAGAGAGCACCCTGTCTCAGCGTAGAGCTGACAATGGCCGTTGCACCCGCTGCGTCATAAACCACTGGCAACACAGTGCTGCGCCGCCGATATCCGTAATAAACAGCGGCATCCGCCGCACTGGCAAACGAATAGATCGTAATAGAACTGTTGTTTGCCAGCGTCCTGACCCCCTCTGGCCTGGGCACTGCGACGATGTAAGTTGCAGGTCCTCCCGCCTGCGGTCCTTGCGGCAGTTCACCTGGCGTATTGACCGCCACTACGGTCGGATAGAGGACAGAGTTAAAGTCGTCCTGACTCCAGTTCGTGATAGGCGCACATTGTGCAAATGCCATAGAACTGCAAACCAGCAATCCCACCAATATCGCCCCAATTTTCGCAGCCGTCCATCCTTCCATCGCCCGACTCCTGTTGACTGACAATGACGCCACGCAAAAAAATCGGCAATGGCCGTGGGCCACCGGCGATGCGCAGCATCGGAGTCAACTGTAGGCCTGTCAACGCCAGTGGCTTTGAAATTTCGCAAGTGCCTTGCGTTCGACACGGCACTCGGAAAGCTTGGTCATGACATAGCCGACAGAAAATTCAATGTATGAAAGCGCCGCGCCGCGTCAATGGCAATGGCAATGGCAATGGTGAAGAATTACAACAGACAATTTTGCGGATTTTTGGCCTCTAGCCCTCGTATTATCTGCGTTTATAGCTATCAATTTAGGAGCTATTTCTGAATGCAAACTGTTTGCAGGTTTTAATAAACCGGTTGCATCAGCTGAGGCGGAGTCCGTCCAAGTTTGGACTACTTGCCAGTGACGGAAAGGCTCTTTTTAGGTTGGGCGTCTGGGCAAAGCGGGCAAGTGCGCACTACCGATTGAGCGCCACTTTGATGGCCTTGGGGTCTTCCAGGACGATGTGTTGGGCCACAACGTCGTGCGCAATAAACTGGACCAGGTCACGCACTACGCGGTCGCCATGGTGGTAGCGCCGGTTTAATTCGTTGGCACGGTCCAGCAGTTTGTGGTGAACATCAAGATGGGCCTCCATGATTGGATGCTCCGAATGGTTCATCAGGGCCTCTTCGGTGTCAAAGTGATCGACGATGTGCGACACAAAGCTGTCCAGCAATAGTTCGACTTCGGAGCGGGGGTTGCCTTCCATCAGGGCATCAATCAGCATGTTGGCCAGCTCAAACAGTTCGCGATGCTGTTTGTCGACCAGTTTGTCACCGCACTCGTATGCGCTGCGCCATACCAGCGCGCCATAGCCGAAGTCCTGCCCCGTTTCGGTCGACGCGTCGTCCTGAACGCCACTCACTTCCGTAAAGCTGCGGCGGTAGTGGCGCCGCATGGTCCAAACAAGAGCCCCGGTGGCAATGAGTGCCAGACCACTAAAAACTGCCATGCCGTTGCGAATGATCAGCATGGTCATGACGCCGGCCCCGATATATAGCCAGGGCAATATTTCGTAGATCCACTCTGGCTTGTGAACTTTAAATGGCATACAGAACGCTTTCAAATGGGGGGTGACCGAAATGGATTGTACAAACCGGGGCCCGAAAATCTGGCGCTTGGTGACACCCGCTTGCGCATTGCGTCCGTTAACAGCACGCCTGATTGATAATCACGCTTCGTGGCTGCCAGCGGGCGGCCGTTTTGCCCTCTTTTTCTGAGACTATCCATGACAAAAAGCAGCCAGAACAAGCCGATTTCCGAGATCATGACGCGCAATATCTGCCTGGTCGAGTCCGAGCAGACTGTCATTGACGCGTTGGCACGCATGCGCAGCAAGTCTGTCAGCTCGGTGCTGGTTGTTGACGGAACAGAGATACGCGGAATCATCACGGAGCGGGACTTTGTTCGGGCTTTGCACACCAGTGTGGACTTTCGGACCATGGTGTGTGCCGGCTTGATGCAGTCTCCGGTTATTTCCGTGCTGCCTGAGACGCCGTGCTTGGAGGCTTACCACCTGATGTCGACCCGGGGGATTCGCCATCTGGCTATTACAGACGCCGCGGGTGATGTTATGGGGATTGCCAGCGAAGGTGACCTCATGCGCAACTTCGGCATTGAGTACTACATGAATTTCAAGACCGTGGGCGACGTGATGAGTTCGCGTATGGGTTTGCTGCGGGAATCCGATTTGGTGGCCGACGCGGTTGAGTCAATGATAGAGCGGCATCAAAGCTGTGTGCTGGTTGTGGACAGCGCCAAGCGCCCTGTTGGTGTGCTGACCGAGCGCGACGTTGTGTGGCTGTGCGGCGATCACGCACAGTCCGAACGTTTAGCCCTAGGGGAGGTCATGCGCTCGCCGGTGGTTACGGTGACCGCGAAAGACTTGTTGCACGATGCGGTGAAGTCGATGGCGGCTGCGCGCATTCGCCGCCTGGCGGTGGTAGACCCCAGCGGCGCTGCAATTGGCTTGCTGACGCACCATGAAATTGTTCGGGAGATGGAGGGCGACTACACCGCGCACTTCAACGCACTGGCAGAGTTTCAGTCGCGGGTTCAAGTTGAGTTCAAGCCTTTCATTGATGAGAAGTTGGTGATGTCGACCCTGTCGCGGCTGGCCCCCGACACGGCCATGCTGGCCACCGATCTGAGCTACCACATCGGTTACGTTACCCCGGGAGTACCAAAGCTGCTCGGGGTGGAGGCATCGGCTTGCGTGGGCGCTGATGTGCGGCAGTTTCTCAAAGCTGCAGGCTGGGCGACGGCGGACGACGATGTGCGCGAGTCGGCACTGACGGATGGTCAACTGGTGATGGAAGCAACCCTGAAGGAGTGCGTGTTCACCATGCGTGTCTTCCTGATGTACGGTACGGACGGCCGTTCATGCGGATTTCTGGTCCGGATTCAACGCAAGGCAGTGCCAACTCCGGGCAATCGGGAATAACTGACGACCAGATTTTCCAGGCTCGACAGCAATGCCTCACTGCTGTCTGCAATCAAAACGCGGTAGGAGAACGTGCCTTCAAGGTCGACCGCAGTTTGAAACCAGTCCCATTGTGTGGTGATGGAATCCAACTCGCGCTGAATGCCAGGTGTGTTTTCAGGTGCCTGCTGCAGCACCAGCAGCGCTGAAGAAAACTCGTCTGCGGCAATGGCCATTTCGATCCTCAGGTTGGGTATGTCAACCCCCCAGGCGCGCAGCATGTAGGCCTTGGCAAGCCGTTGCGAGAGCATGCGCTGGCGGCCGGCAACGTTGATCAATTTTCCCATTTTGAATGAGTGAGCACCGCGCAGCAGGTAAGTCAATTGGCTGGAGAGGCGTTCCATGGCGTTGACCTTGGTTTGCAGTTCGGCGGCTCGCCCGCGGTCAACGGGGATGTTGGTAATCGCAAGCACCTCGGCCCACTGTCCATCAATCACGGCGATCAGTTTTTGTTGATCCGGCAGGGTTGCCACGGTGCGAAGCTGTTCCTGTTGCTGACTAAAGTCAGCAATCGAGTCGCGCAAGACTTTTGCAGACAGTCCAGGCAGCACTTTGGCTCCGATTTGGGCATAGGCTTTGGCAATTCGCTGCGACAGCATGCGCTGACGCCCGGCAAGATCGATGGTGTTGACCGATTCGTCAGCGATGGCAAATGCCGGGCCAATCGAGCAACCAACGAGTGATAAACAAAAAACACGACGCAACATGGATTCAAATCCTTTAAAACATGATCACGCCCATTAGTTGCAGGCCATAGTTCAGTCGGGTGGTAGCCTGCTCCATTTGGGAAATGGCGCCCGAAAAATCACCCTGTGCTGCCTGTTTCACAGCGATTGACTGCAGCTTTTGGCCTTCACGCACATGGTCTTCCACCATGCTGCGGCGTATGCCGTCAGCACGCCCTTCGCCCATCAGCATGTCGATCAGGATTTCACTGCTTTGGAAGCGCTTCAATTCGAATTGGTATTCATCTGCAGGGCGCTCGAATCGTTGGACACTAGTGACGGTCTGGCCGTCGCGCAGTTGGCCGACGGAGTCAACAGCGAGTTTGTAGGCTTCGGCCAGTTTTCGGTTGCCCTCGCTGAATTGACCGGTTTTTTCAAATTGTGCGGCGTCTGTCTGCAGCCGATCCAGACGCGCGAGGACCGGTTTGGCAGCCACCAGGCCGTGATTGAGCATGTCGGCAATGCTGGCGCGATAGGCGCTCACTTGCTCCAGCAGGGTTTTGTAGTTGTTGCGCTGCGCGCTGTCGCTGAGGGTGCGGGCGTCCCCCGTGGTCGAATTGGAGGGTCGCGACGCATTGCGCAGCGCTTCATCAAGTGCCTCGGTGGCAGCGTCGAGTTGGTCCTTGGCTAGCGCCTCGCGCGCTTGATCTAATAGCCGCTTGCCGGCAATGACCGATGCCGGCGAGATCGACGCACTATCGCTTGCAGCGGGCGCACGCATGAGCGAATCCACCAGGCGGATTTTTTGCTCGATCAGACGTTTGCGTTGCGTAAGGTCGTCGGCTTCGGATGCAAATACGCCGCACGCCAGGCACAGCAAACCGGAAATAACCACCGAAGAGAATAGGGGTGCTGGCATGGGTTCTCCTCAGGTAATGCTTAGTCTGTTTCAGTAGGGGTTGTTGAACGCTGCACCAATAACAATCGGATTCCAAGGAATTGCAGCAATAAAACGGTCAGGATGCCCACCACATTGAGCCCCACGATCGGCAGCACATCGGACGGACTGACCCAGCCGTGTTCCGGTGCAATGGATAGCACCCAACGCCCGCCGTAAATGGTTACAACATAGTCAACCGGCTCGTCCAGGGCTTGCTCGCTGTTGCGGGCGAAGATTTGGCGCTTTTCGTTGTCGGGGTGCATGCGCCACAGTTCATAGCGGTAACCGGCGCGTGCCAGGGACCCCAGGCCCGCCGATTCAATCAGTCGCGGAATGCGGATCAATGCGTTGGCAAAGCCCCAAAAGTAGTTTTCCCGGCGCGCATTGTTGAGGAAAACGGGTAAGCGCCCGACTGCGCCCATACCACCCTGCACCAGCTCGAACGGTCCGGCCAGCGTTAACTGCCTTAAGGTGATGGCTGCCGCCGCTTCACGGTTGCGCAATTTATCGGCCAGAAGGTCGTGCCCGATTGCACCTTCATTACCCTTGCGCGGAATAATGTGCTGAATGACGCCATCGGGAGCGAGTTGCAATGCACTCACACTGGGGAACATGGTAATGAGCTCGGTTGCAGCTTCTTCAAAGGTGTCCGTTTTACCGGCGTTTTGTTTGACGACAGACGCCAGCACGTAGGTTGAAACCATGGCGTTCTGGATTTGGTCCTGAAGGCGCTGTGCGTAGCCCTGCGCGATGGTGCGGGTTTCAATTCGCTTGTTCTCTACCAGCGATTTTGTTAAAAACGCGATGTTCATCGCTGCAAGCAGGCAGGCGATCGCCAGGGTGCCGATCAAAAACTGCGTTATGCGGCGTTTTTGGTTTTGCGGCGGGAGTGCAGCATTCTCTGGGGTCGAAGGCATAGGGTTCAGGTTGGGTTGTCGGCAGGGCCGAATGCACTACGTATGGTACAGACTTGCGATGGTAATATCACGCGCTTAGCGCGCAACCTGGGTTAGCCAGTGCCAGTGACCCTGATTTTTCGTCTTGCCACGGGTTTGCGTGTAGAACAAATCCCTTACTTTTGCCCCGGTCAAGTGTTGTACTTGATGATGGGATAGTGTGAGCATGATTTGGCTGCAAGGCAGGTAGCGCACCACCGAAAGGACAAGTAGACATGATTCCTGAGTTAGGCCACTTGAGTTTGATTCTGGCGCTGGGCATTGCCATTGTGCAGGGTGTTTTGCTGTTGGTTAGCGCACACTATGGGCGCAACGACTGGATGGCTTTGGCGCGGCCTCTGGTGTGGACGCAATTTGCTTTTGTGGCCATTGCATTTGTGTGCCTGACGCTTGCATTTGTACGCTACG
>CAIQBN010000554.1 GCA_903870065.1 uncultured beta proteobacterium
ACAAACCAGCCCGCCAGTGGCACGGCGCGCGCAGCCGACAGTTCCGGCACACCACGCGAATTCACAGCCACTCCATAGCCTTCAAAACCCTGCACGTAGCGGTCATGCATGGCATTGGCGCCCGGCTCCGGCGTTGGCAGCATGATGCGGCTTTTGTCGGTGGCGGTGACGATCAGTTTGTGTTGCGGCGCGATGAGCAAATAGCCACCCGTCTGCCCATAGGGGCTGTGCGTCACCGCATCCAGAAAATTGTGCTGGCTCAGGTTCGTCACGCCGACCACGGCACCGACGACTTTGCCGCTTGCGTCCAGCACCGGGACCGCCATGGAAAGGGTCGGCGTCATGAGTTTCTTGCCCATCACCGGACGCCCGATGGTGGCCAAGGCGTCCTTGAGGGCAGCCGCAACATAATCACGGTCCATGTAGTTGGTGCCCACGCGCTGCGCTGCCTGCGGCACATCGGCAACCGAGATTCCGTCCATGCCAACCACCATGACGCCACCGTTGAAGAGGAGTTGCAACGCGGGCTGTTGTTCCAGCCGCGCCTGCATGGCCGCCGGTTGGCCAATGAGATTGGCATCGATTTCGCGGGCAACCACCTCCAGCGCCTGCATGCGTTCAATCAAACGGTCATTAACTGTGTCAGCAACCGCCGACACCACCGAGAATTGTTGCTCACCGAGCCTGCGCTCGATGTCGGCTTGCAACATGCGGCTGGTATAGAGTGACAGCGCCCAGATACTCAGCACAAAAATGGCCAGCGTGTACAGCGTAACCCGCGTTTTGAGCGAGCGCCTGGGTGAGAATCTGGAAATCATGCCAAAACTTCAGCGCAGGCTGCCATACCCCACATCAGCGCATTGGCCGTATTCACCACCGATTACCGTAACCCGTTCCGGGTGTGACAGCGCTGCGTCCCCGCTCGCGCGGGCAGCGGTTCGCGCACAACGGATTGGATGGCAAATGTGATGGGCATGTCGGTCTCCACTGCATTACTTCGGTTGCGTATCTCTTTGGCCCGATAGTACCCGCTCTACCGGTAGGTTTTGCTCATTTTTTAGGGCACCGCCCAACAAGCAACAACAGCAATCAACCTGTCTGCAAAGACCAGTTGTTCATTGGCGCACACCAACCAAAACGCCCTGGCAGTGGACGGCTAGGGGCAGCCAGCCGCAGCGAACCAAGCCGCACTGCGCCCCAAATTCACAATCTCATCTGCGTCTGGCCGCTTGTAATAGATATCCCCGGTGCTGGCGGCGGTTCCCAGATAGGACCGGGTCGTAGCGTAGTACCGGTAAGAAAATATGTCGACTGTCTGCGTGGCAGCACTGGGCGGTGAAAACAGAGTCGGATAATTTGTCTCGGCCCAAATGAAGAAGCAATACATCGGTGCCACTGTGCCATCGCTGTCCTGCCCTACAAAGAGGCCGCTTGGCGTGGCCGCGTACAGTACAGATGGCTTTGCTGTGTTCAGAACCAGAGACGTTACAGGAACGTTGCCCAATCCGTTGCTTGCTGCAGTCCAAGTGGCGCCAGCGTCGCCGCTGCGAAACACACCGTAACCCGTTCCGGCATACAGCACCGCAGGGCTTGCCGGATTGATTGCCAAAGTACGAACATCCGTTGGCCCGAGGCCCCCGCCGGCAAGATGCCACGTCGTGCCAGCGTCATGGCTCTTGAATACCCCAGACACTGTGCCGGCATACAAAGTAGCAGGCGCGACCGGGTCAATCG
>CAIQBN010000555.1 GCA_903870065.1 uncultured beta proteobacterium
GACATTGCTGCCGCATAACTGGCAGGCACCAGAAAAAACTCCTACCCCAGCACCTGTTCCTGCCGTCGCCTAAACCATTGCCGGTGTTTGCGCCATATGTGGATCGGCGTACGCTTACGCCTCAACAACCATGGCACACGATGCCTTTGGCGACACGGTCATAGCCGAGTCGGCCAAAAGCAGCATGTGAACGTTGCTGTGTCACCCCATCTTGAGCGCGATTTCCTCAGCAGTAATGCAGTAGTAGCGCTGATGCAAAACGTTGACCGAGCGATGTCCGGTTACCTTGGCAAGGTCAAGCAGGCTGAGCTTGCGAGCCAGTCGTGAGATTCCTTCCCTGCGCAAATCGTGGAACGTGAAATCGACCACTCCCGCACGCTGGATTGCCCGTTCGTAACCTTTTTTCAGTGCGGAAGAACTGGTCGGAAAAACTCTGGGATCCGTGCTGCGCGGCAGTGCCGTCAAAATTGCAACGGCCTTCGTGGACAACGGAATTTCTCGTGCATAACCATTCTTGGTGTCGCTTAGTAGCACCACGCGCCGCTGCAAATCGACGTTACGCCATGTAAAGTCAAGCAATTCAGATCGCCTGCACGCAGTTTCAAGCGCAATTTGAACAATGGGCTTGACCCAGTGGTTGCGCATGCCGCCTGGTTCCAAGCGCCCATGGTTATCGCGCTCCTGAACGTCAAGCTCCCGCATCAGTGCCTCTTCTTCCAAAGCAGAGAGTCTGCGGGCGCGCTCATTGCGCACGATAGGACGCGAGAGCGACTTCAGCGGATTGTCGACCGCGATATCCCATTCACACCGAGCCACTTCGAACACGCGCGCAAACAGCGCCATCTCGCGTGTAACTGTGGCGGGCTTGCGCACTTTCAAGCGCTCATCGCGGTATTTTGCAAAGTCGTTGGACTTGAGAGTTGCCAGAAATCGCTGTGCCAACGCGTGTCTGGCCAGGCTTTGTAGGCGAAGGGATTCAGACGCCCTGCCCTTGTGTTTGGGTGTCACATCACGCACGTAGCGATCGATCAAATCCTTGAGCGTGGTCTGCTCAGACTCAATGCGGGAAACAAATATGCCGCGCGTCATTTCGGATTCGGCTAACAATGCCCAAGCCTCAGCGTCGCGACGCTCAACGAAGGTCTTGGTTTGGTTGGGGTAACCGATTCTGCGCACCGTCGCCTGGAATTGGAACGGACCGCGTTTTCTGATGTGTGCCATTTGGCGCTCCTTTGTGCATCAAGTGCGTCAAATTTGCGCCAAAAAGGCCAATTAGGAAACTTACAGCTAAGGCATTTGTCTAAAAAGCCTTATAAATCAACACCATTCAATGGTGGGCAGTACAAGTTTCGAACTTGTGACCCCTGCAGTGTGAATGCAGTGCTCTACCCCTGAGCTAACCGCCCTGAATTGGTTTCAGGAAAGCCTTAAATTATATATCAAGTTCAGTTCAAATTACGCCAAAGTGTTTTGCCGCCGCTGGACTTGTCTAGCTGCATCAGCAAGTCATCATGCGCTGCCAATTCTTGGGCGTTGGCCAACACAACAGGCAAGCTGAAGCCGCGCAAGTCGGCTTGAACGATGACTGAACCGTTGCGATCAGTTCCAACCATGTCCATCATGAGGGTTTCCTGACCCCGAGTGAGGTTGATGTAAACGTCGGCCAGCAGTTCGGCGTCCAGGAGTGCGCCGTGCAGCGTGCGCCCGGAGTTGTCCACGCCCAGACGGTCGCACAGCGAATCCAGCCCATTGCGCTTGCCGGGAAACATTTCTTTGGCCATAAGCAGTGTGTCCACAACGCCGCTCACATGGCTTAACAAGGGCGCCCGGTTGACCAGCTCCAGTTCTTTGTTCAAGAACCCGATGTCAAAGGCTGCGTTGTGAATGATGACCTCAGCGCCCTTGACGTAGTCCAGCAAGGCGTCGACCACTGCGCCGAACTGCGGTTTGTCGCGCAAAAAGTCAGAGGTAATGCCGTGAACCTTGAGCGCTTCCTCATGGCTCTCGCGCCCTGGGTTGAGATAGAAGTGCAGGTTGTTGCCGGTGAGCTTGCGGTTGACCAGTTCAACGCAGCCAATTTCAATGACACGGTCACCGTTGTCAACCGACAGGCCGGTGGTTTCGGTATCCAGAAAGATCTGGCGCATTAGTGGTTCTCTTTGGCGTGATTGACGGAGTACTTGGGTATTTCGACCACCAGATCGGACTGTGCCAAAAAAGCCTGACAGCTCAGGCGGCTGTTGGGCTCCAGCCCCCAGGCACGGTCGAGCAGGTCTTCTTCGTTTTCATCCATTTCGTTGAGTGTCGAGAGCCCCTCGCGCACGATGACGTGGCAGGTGGTGCAGGCACAGCTCATGTCGCACGCGTGTTCAATGGGGATATGGTTTTCCAGCAACGCTTCACAAATTGATGTGCCGGGCGTGGCGCTGACCTCAGCGCCGTTGGGGCAATATTCGGGATGGGGCAGGATTTTGATAATTGGCATTTCAGAGACTTTCAATATTCTTGCCTGCAAGTGCCATTGCAATGCCACGGTTCATGCGCATGGCAGCAAATGCCTCAGTGGCTACTGCCAATGCCTTGCTGCTGGCTTCGATGGCGGCGGCGTCCTGGCTGGCGGACATGGTTTCAGCCAGAGTTTGCATCGCCGCATCAACGGTCCGGCGTTCGTCTTCAGACAACAGGTCGCCATCAGCCTTGAGAGCACTGCGGGTCGCTAGCAACATGCGGTCGGCATCTACCCGGGCTTCCACCAAGGCACGGGCAAGGATGTCTTGTTCGGC
>CAIQBN010000556.1 GCA_903870065.1 uncultured beta proteobacterium
GCTGAAGGAAGACATTACCGAGCAAATGCGGCACCAGGAAGAATTGCAGTCCGCCTTGCGAGAAAAGACTGCGCTGCTCAATGAAGTACATCACCGGGTCAAGAACAACCTGCAAGTCATCACCAGTCTGCTGCGACTGGAAGCGGGCAGGGCGGGAGAATCAGCCACCCGGTCTGTGCTGCAAGAAATGCAGGGCCGCATCCGTTCCATGGCACTGGTGCATGAGACCCTGTACCGCTCGGGTAACTTTGCCGGTGTTGAGTTGCATCGCTACATCCAGCAAGTGGCGACGGTCGCTTTCCGGGCACAGTCCGTCACTGGCGGCAACGTTCGCCTGGCGCTGGACCTGTCTCCCGTCACCACCAGTCTGGATTTGGCCACACCGTGTGGTTTGCTGGTCAACGAGCTGATCTCCAATTGTGTGAAGCATGGCTTTGTCTCCGGCGAAGGAGGTGAGGTGCGGGTCACATTGCACCGAGTTGGTAGCTCACCCCAGGATGCCTCTAGCTGGTGTTTGCGAGTCAGTGACACAGGCGTTGGTCTTCCGGCTGACTTTGAAGAGCGGCGCGGCCACTCTCTGGGCCTGCAACTGGTGTCGGACCTGGCGGGGCAAATCGGTGGATCGCTGGTAGTTGAACCAGGTCCTGGGGCTGCGTTTTCGGTCACTTTTTCGGTCGATAAGGTGTAGGCACCCCAGTCGCTGCGCGGCCGACTCAGGTATTTCACTAGGGTGTTTAGGGTATTGGCCTGATTACAGGAATGGCCTGCCTGCCCTACAGTCAAGCCCATGACAGTTAGAACCCTGCTCGTGGATGACAACAAGACGTTTCTCGCAGCGGTGCGCAATTTCTTGATGATGGTCCCAGATATTGAAATTGTGGGTGAGGCCCATGACGGCTGGTCGGCCATCGAAATGGCCCAGCAAATGGTGCCGGATCTGGTGCTGCTGGACATTGTCATGCCAGAAATGAATGGCCTGGAGGTCGCGCAGGCACTCAAAGAATCGCTGTTGCCCCCGCGTATCATTTTTCTTTCCATGCACGACAGCGAGTCGTACCGCACCGCCGCTCGTGAACTGGGAGCTTTTGGCTATGTGGGCAAGGGCGACTTTGTGGTTGACTTGATTCCCATCCTGGATCGTCTGGCAGAATCATTCGCAGGGGATGAAAAAGGCGATGAAAGTGCTAGAGGGAAGTTGCAATGAAGTATCTCCACGTTTCCAAGGCTTCGCGGGTTTACCCCATCGCGATGGCCGTCGTAGGCGCAGTGATCATGCTGGTGGTGGGTGACGGCCATATCGAGGCAATCGTCGGCGCCGTGGTCCTGGTTGCAAGCGGAATCTGGACCGGGCGTGAACTGGCCCTCAGAGACGCCGCAGTCAAAGCCGCCTTACAGCAAATGGTGTCCGAGCAACAACGCTTTGGCGCCGCCGTGGCCCCTGTGTGGGGTGGTCACATCGAGTCATCCCGGGAGCAGATGGACAATGCCATCTCCGACCTGTCGCTGCGCTTTGCCGGCATTGTGGACAAGCTTGGCGAGACCATTCAAACCGCCAATTTGGATACAGCCACGGTGAACGGCGAGGGTGGAGATACCAGCCTGATTGCAGTTTTCGAGCGTGCCGAGCGCGAGCTCAGCAGCATCATTGAGGGCCAGCGGTCCGCCATGAACAGCATGACTATCATGCTGGAGAAAGTGCAGGGGCTCGACCGCTTTACGGGTGAGTTGCAAGACATGGCGCATGAAGTGGCCAAGATCGCCCAGCAGTCCAACCTGCTATCACTCAATGCCGCCATCGAGGCCGCCCGCGCGGGTGACCTGGGCCGTGGCTTTGCCGTGGTGGCCAAAGAGTTCCGCATGCTGGCCAACCAGTCTGGCGATACCGGACGCAACATTGCAGCCAAGGTCGGCGTTATCAGCGCCGCCATTGCCGATGCCTGCGAGGTGGTGCGTGATTCGGTCGAACAACGCGACGTAAGAGTGCAGGCGACCACCAGCACGATCGGTCATGTACTGAGCGAGATTCGCGATGTGGCCCATGGCCTGGAGCGCTCAGGCGCATTGCTCAAGGACGAGAGCGTTGCCATCCAGTCCGAAATCGGACAGGCCCTGGTGCAGTTGCAGTTTCAAGACCGGGTCGGCCAGATCCTCGGGCTGTTGAAAACCAACATTGAGCACTGGCCCAACTTTATGGAGCGACGCCTCCAGGCTTTTGGCGAGAGCGGTGACGTCGCTCCGCTCGAGGCCAATGACTTTTTGGATGAACTGAAGAAGACCTACGTGATGAAAGACCAGCACGTTGTGCACTCCGGCGGTTCGGTGCAAGCTCCCGCCGACGACGAAATTACGTTCTTTTGACCTCACTGAAAAACGGGAAAGAGCATCATGCACATCGAATGGAAAGACAGCTACCGCACCGGGAATGACCGCATCGACGAGCAGCACGAAATGCTGATCGAATATGCCAATTCCGTGTTTGAAATGAACGGTCTTGCGGGCCAGCAGTTGGCGATGATGCAGCTCTATGCCCACCTTCGAACCCATTTTTCCGACGAAGAAGCCCTGATGCGCGAGTGCAAGTTCCCCGACTACATGTCCCACCGCCATCTGCACCACGACATGCTGGCGCGCATGAATGCCATCAGTGCGTCCATTGGCAGACGACAGGCCACAGACGAAGAGGTTCACGTCTTCATAACCAAGTGGGTCCTGGTGCACTTCGCCACGGAAGACGCCAAGATTGCGGCCCACATTCGTCAGCGCTCTGTGTAGCGAATGGCCCTTTTACAAACCATCATGCACTCAATCAGGTATTCACCATGACTAAAACCATCATGATCGTTGACGACTCTGCCTCCATACGCACCGTCGTTGGTATCGCGTTGCGGGGCGAAGGCTACACCGTTATCGAAGCCAAGGACGGGCAAGACGCCATCAACAAGCTGACCGGGCAAAAAGTCAACCTGATCATCAGCGACGTCAAC
>CAIQBN010000557.1 GCA_903870065.1 uncultured beta proteobacterium
GGTCACAAGCGTAGACCAGGTAGCTGGCGGCCTGCATGGCTTGCGAACCGCCAATGGAGCGCAGGACGCTGGCAACGGCGTCGGCGTGCTCCAGCACGTTTTCGCCGGTATCGAGCAGTGCAGTGGCGAGAAGCGGTTCGGCAAATGCCCTCGCGCGCGCCAGCGCATCAAGCTGATCAGGCAGGGCATGTGCAGTGGCGGCAATGACTGGTGCCACCGTAGGCGCGGTTGACAGACTTTTCATAAGACGATTGCGGCTCCAGCCTTTTAACCCAGCAAAAAACCTGTAACGGCTTCAACTTGGTCAACCGCAACCAATGTCGGCGCATGCCCGACCCCGTCAAATTCGATCAACCGCGCCCTTGGACCACGTTGTGTCATGTGCAGCGCGGTTTGATGCGATAACAGATCGGACTGAGCGCCCCGCACCAGCAAGGTTTCAGCCTGGATGCCGTCATACAACTGCCACAACGTAGCCTCTCCCTGAGCGGCTGACTCTTGCGTCATGGCGGCAAAGGGCACCGCTATCGCTGGATCGTAGTGCAGGGTCACCTTGTCACCACGATCCATCACCGGCTTAACCATAAAACGCGATAGCTCCAACCACTGCGCCGCAGTATGCGGTCCAAAGCTGCTGGACATACCCCACATCGCATCAGCTGCGTGCTGAAGCGAATCAAAATGAACAACCCTTCCAAGATAAGCGCCGATGCGTAACAGTGCCTGCCACTGAATGCTGGGCCCGACGTCGTTGAGAACAAGTTTGCGAACCAGCAATGGCAGCGGAACTTGGGTCTGGCCAAAAACAGCCAAACCAATGAGTCCCCCCATGCTTGTGCCAACCCAGTCCAGCGTCTGGGTTGTTGGTGTCAGATGGGATAACAATGCAAGCATATCCGCGGCATAGGTCGGAACCTGGTACGCCATGGGTTCTGAAAGCCAGTCGCTCTTACCACGCCCGACCACATCGGGACAGATCACTCGGGTTTTGCCCCCCGAGCTGACAACCAATGCCTGGGCCAGAACATCAAAATCCCGTCCCTGGCGGGATAACCCGTGCACGCAGACCACAACATGCCCGGCTTCTGGTGGACCCCATTCCCAATAAGCCATCCGGTGGTGTCCGGCGAGACCGCCACCGCACGGTAGGTAATTCAGCTTAGGTTGAAACATGGTGAAATCGCTCATTGGATAATGTCAGGCAGCGCATTGACGATGTGTGGCAGGCATTCTGTAATTTCAATGCCATGGCCTGATCGTAATTGAATCGCCAGTCCTTTTTTTAACCCATGGGGTAGCCAACCGGGCAATACCCCAACCCAATGGAAAGAACACCATGCTCAAAGGCAAAACAGCCCTCGTAACCGGATCGACCAGTGGCATCGGACTAGGCATAGCAAAGGCACTTGCAGCCCAGGGTGCCAACATTGTCCTTAACGGCTTTGGCGATGTAGATGGACCGATGGCAGAAGTGACTGCGCTCGGAGCAAAGGTCAGTTACCACGGCGCTGACATGAGCAAGCCACTAGAAATCGAGGCCATGATCCAACATGCAAGAACCACATTCGGTTCGTTGGACATTTTGGTGAATAACGCGGGCATCCAACATGTTGCCCGCATTGAAAACTTCCCTGTCGAACGCTGGGACGCCATTATTGCCATCAATATGAGCAGTGCATTTCACGCCACACGGCTGGTGCTGCCCTTCATGCTAGAAAAGAACTGGGGTCGAATCATCAATGTGGCCTCTGTCCATGGCTTGGTGGCGTCCGCGGAAAAGTCGGCTTATGTGGCGGCAAAACATGGCGTCATCGGCCTGACCAAGGTCACCGCGCTGGAAAACGCCACCACCGGAGTCACGTGCAATGCAATTTGTCCGGGCTGGGTGTTGACCCCGCTGGTTCAAAAGCAAGTGGATGCCAAGGCGGCGGCGCTAAAAATCAGTAATAGTGATGCAACCAAGCTGCTGCTAGGCGAAAAAGAACCTTCGCTCCAATTTACAACGCCTGAAGAACTGGGGGCATTGGCTGTATTTTTTTGCTCGCCTGCGGGCAACAATGTGCGCGGCGTTGCGTGGAATATGGACGGCGGCTGGACAGCGCAATAGCGCAAAATAACTGTTGCACATATCCTCGTCAGAGCATTGTTCTGCAATTTCGAAATTAGCTGGACTGCTTGAATGCCATGACAGCCTGATTGCGTAAGGTGCGCAATAAGGCCAGTTCCTTTTCATCCAATTCGAGAGCGCCCCGGGCCTTTTTGTCAGCATAAATTAGGCCAAACGGCGCGCCCTTAATCACCAATGGCAGCAACAAAAAGGTCGGCGCATTCAGTCCTGTAGCAAACCAGGGCGGTAGGCGCTGCGCAATTCGAGACTCTGTTGCATCACTGATCATGGTGTCAGTCCCCTTGTTGCAAACCACCGCAAACAAATCTGGCACGGCAGCTTTCAGTGGAACCTTGAAGGTCTTGACGTGCGGCTCCACACCGCCGCCCAGACCGAAGCGGCCCGTCATGCACTCGCTCTTGGCATCACGCATGCAAAAGATGATGTGATCAAATTCCATTGCTCGAAACATGGTCTCCAGAATCATCCGAAGTACATCACTGAGCTTGAAATCCTCGACCATGGCATTGGTGATGTCTTGAATTCCCGCAGTCAGGGTTTCGGTCACATGA
>CAIQBN010000558.1 GCA_903870065.1 uncultured beta proteobacterium
GCGAGGCTTTCGCACCCATTAAGGCAATCGAGTCCAAGATGCTGCTGGTGGCCGCGTTATTAACTTTTGTTGTGGCGGGTCTGATTGACTGGATTTTGCGGCGTGAGCTCGCCCCCATACTGACCACGGCGAGCAAACTCGCTGAATTGAGCGAAAGCACGTCGTTTCCACGTGCGCTGGATGTGAAGCGACACGACGAAGTGGGCTTGCTGATTGGCGGATTTAACCGGCTGCTGGAAGTTTTGCATCAGCGTGAAGCAGCCACTGTGGAGAGCGAGACCCGGTTTCGAACCTTGGTGGAGTGGTTGTCCGAGGGGCTCAGCGTTCACGACGGTACCCGCATTGTGTATGCCAACTCCACTGCGCTCAAAGTGCTCGATGCGCAGGCGCCAGATGAACTGATTGGCAAGCCTCTTTTGTCCCTGGTGCACCCAAGTTCGTTGGCACTGGCCACCGAGCGTGCAAAGCAAGCCGTAGCGGAGGGCGCGGTCATGGGCTGGGTCCAGTACCGGTTCATTACCCTGACCGGCCGGCACATTGAGGTGGAAGGGCAGGGAATTGCCATTCGGTACAACGGCCAAATTGCCAGCCAATTCGCCTTTCACGACATCACGGAGCGCCGCTCCGCAGAAGATCGCCTGCGTCAACTCTCACGCATTACGGAGCAGGCGCCTATTGCCATTGTCATCACCGATCTCAGGGGCACGATTGCTTATGTCAACCCCCGCTTTGAGCAAATCACGGGTTACCGGTCTGACGACGTCGTGGGGCGCAATCCGCGCATCTTGCAGTCTGGCCATACACCGGCCGAAACCTATTCTGATTTGTGGGAGACCTTGCGCAACGGCGGTGTGTGGCGAGGTGAGTTTCGCAACCGAAAACGCAGTGGTGAACTCTTTACCGAGCGCGCAGTGCTGGCCCCGGTGCTGGGGCCAGATGGTCACGCCACGCACTATGTCGCGATCAAGGAAGACATTACCGAACAAAAAAGGCATCAAGAAGCACTGGAGTCGTCCTTGCAGGAAAAGACGGCACTGCTGCATGAAGTGCATCACCGGGTAAAGAACAATTTGCAAGTTATTACGAGTTTGCTGCGCATGGAGGGCAGCCGTGCCGCTGATGCCGTAACCCGATCCGTGTTGTTTGAAATGAAGGGGCGCATCCGCTCCATGGCGCTGGTACATGAGGCCCTGTACCGGTCCGGCACGTTTGCGGCGGTCGATCTGCACACCTACCTGCAGCAAGTGGCCACCACCGCATTTCGTGCACAGGCCAATAACAACGGTGCGGTGCGCCTGGTTTTGCAGCTGGAGCCGGTGCGCGCCACACTGGATCTTGCTACGCCGTGTGGCCTGTTGGTCAATGAGCTGATCTCCAATAGCCTCAAGCATGGGTTTGCAAAAGGGCAGTGCGGCGAGATCTGCATCGCTTTGCAGCCGGCCTCGCCCGATTCAAACTCCAAGCCGATGTGGAAGCTGCGTGTCAGTGACACGGGCGCGGGCCTGCCAGCGGACTTTGATGTCCGGCGCAGCGAAACCCTGGGTCTGCAACTGGTGTCTGATCTGGCCGGGCAACTCGGTGGCACGCTCGTGGTAGAGCCTGCAGCGGATCGCGGCGCGGCATTCTCCGTGACATTCCCCATTGAATCTGCCTGAGCCAGCCAGCTCTACACCACTTGGGTCAGCGAACTTGGTGGGTTGACTCAGGTATTTCACCTGTCCCACTAGGGTATTGGCCCGATGTTGAAGAAGCCACAGGCGCCCTACAGTCTAGGCCATGACCCTTCGAACCATTTTGGTGGACGACAACAAGACCTTCCTGGCGGCCGTGCGAAACTTTCTGGTCATGGTGCCGGATGTGGCTGTCGTCGGTGAAGCCCACGACGGCCTGGCAGCGCTGGCCTTGGCAACGCAGCTTCAACCAGACCTGGTTCTTCTGGATATTGTTATGCCGGAAATGAATGGCCTTGAACTGGCGCAGCAGCTCAACTTGCTGGCACAGCCGCCACGCATCATTATTTTGTCTATGCATGACAGTGAGTCATACCGCACGGCCGCGCGTGAGCTGGGCGTTTTTGGCTACGTCGGCAAGGGTGACTTTGTGGTGGATCTGGTTCCACTCATTGACAGCCTGGTCACAAAAACGCCACTTCAGCACAAGGGCGGCGTGATGAGTCAAGGAGCAGCATTATGAGCCAGAGCACTGCGCAACGGCCCGCTCTGGTGTACCCGATTGCGTTGGCGGCGGGTGGCGCGCTGGCCATGCTGTTGGTTGGCGACGGGCATGTTGAAGCGATTATTTGCGCTGTCTTGCTAGTCGCTGCAGGGGTCGGTGTGGGCTTGAAGCAACGCGCGCAGCAAATGGCGTCGCAGCAGTCCATGGATCAGTTCATGGCCGATCAGCAGCGGTTTGGTGAACATGTGGCTCCGGTCTGGAGCGGCCACATTGAGTCCTCCCGCTCACAAATGGAGACTGCTATTAACGAGTTGTCCGTCCGTTTTGGTGCCATCGTTGACAAGCTGGGCGAAGCGGTGCAAACCGCCAATATGGAAACCACCACCTTGGGCGGGCAGGGCGGCGACGCCAGTCTGGTTGCCGTGTTTGGCCGCGCCGAACAGGAACTCAGCGCAGTCATCGAAGGGCAGCGTGCCGCCATGACCAGTATGGCGCTGATGCTCGACAAGGTGCAGGCGCTGGACCGCTTCACCGGTGAATTGCAAAACATGGCACACGATGTGGCCAAAATTGCCCAGCAGTCCAATTTGTTGTCACTCAACGCAGCCATTGAGGCAGCGCGTGCCGGTGAACTTGGACGCGGCTTTGCCGTGGTCGCAAAGGAATTCAGAATGCTGGCCAACCAATCGGGCGACACCGGGCGCAACATTGCCGCCAAAGTGAGCGTTATCAGCGCGGCCATTGGAGAGGCCTGTGACGTGGTGCGTGAATCGGTCGAACAGCGCGAGAGCCGGGTGCAGCAGACCGAGGGGTCCATCCAGCATGTGTTGACAGAAATCCATGAAATTGCAACGGGTCTGGAGCGTTCCAGCGCCTTGCTGAAAGACGAAAGCCTGGTCATCCAGACCGAGATTGGTCAATCGCTGGTGGAGTTCCAGTTTCAGGACCGGGTCAGCCAGATTCTTAACCTGTTGCGTGCCAATGTTGAGTACTGGCCGGAGTTCCTGCAAAGGCGCCAAGCCGAGTATGCCGCGACCGGCAGCGTTGCGCCGATGGACCCCAATGAGTTTCTGGATGCGCTGAAGAAGACCTACGTGATGAAAGACCAGCACCTGGTTCATGCCGGTCAATCCAAGCCGTCAGCGGCACCTGCGGACGACGAAATTACATTTTTTTAACCCAGTATTAAAAAAAGCGAACTCCCATGAAACTTGAATGGCAAGCTGCATACAGCGTAGGCAACGAAGCTATCGACAGCCAGCATCGCTATCTGTTTGAGCTGGCAAACATGGTCTTCACAGCCGAGGATCAGTCGACGTTTCAGGTCGCCGTCATGAATCTGTACCGGTATATCCGCGTGCACTTTTATGACGAGGAAGCCCTGATGCGACAAGTCGAGTTTCCGGACTATCAAAAGCACCTGAAGCTGCACGAAGCCCTGATCTCGCAGGTCAACGTCATCAGCGCAAACATTGGTCAGGGAGTATGGGATGTCAACGTGATTCGAACATTCATGTCGGACTGGCTCTTAAAGCACATAGCGCAGGAAGACATCCGCATTGCAGAGCACATTCAGGCGCAAGCAGACCGAATGAACACACAGGAGTAAGGCTTAGTTATGTCTAAAACCATCATGATTGTCGATGACTCGGCGTCCATTCGTACCGTAGTCGGGATCGCACTGCGCGGCGCTGGCTACACAGTGATTGAAGCCAAGGACGGGCAGGACGCCATCAACAAGCTGACCGGACAAAAAGTCAACCTCATCATCAGCGACGTCAACATGCCCATCATGGATGGCATCACGTTTGTGAAGCATGTCAAGCAGATGGCGGCCTACAAGTTCACCCCCATCATTATGTTGACCACCGAGTCCGACGAGTCCAAGAAA
>CAIQBN010000559.1 GCA_903870065.1 uncultured beta proteobacterium
GTAACAGCGTAACGTGAGTAACGGCGCGGGTTGCAGCCGTAACAGAGGCGTAACAGAGGCGTAACAGCGTGCCCGGTCATGGCTGCTTTTCCTCCTCGGATGGCTTGTCGTAACTTCCATCCTCCCTGCCTGAGCGCAAATAACGCCCAAGAGGCAGCTCAAACGCGGCCACAGCGCTCGCGGCGAACTCGCCCCAAGACACCCCGTTCATTGGACCCGTGCCGCGCGGTAGCCAGCATTTGACGGCCGAGCGCCCGCCTTCTTTCAAATCGTCCTTGAGCTGCACCACCTTGTGCTCGATACACGGGGTCTTACGGCTGCCGTCGGCTTCGCGCTCTACACGCTCCAGAGCCCAGCGCTTTGCCGTGCTGGTGAACTTCGATTTGTCATCCACCCATTTCAAGCCAGAGCGCCGCGCCCAGGCCTCAAAAGCCCGGTAGAGCTGATCCCCACTGCAAACCTGTTGAGGGGGGGGGAGAAACCCCTCCCTCCACTCCACCATGACTCGCTCAGGCGGGCGCATGCTCAGTTCCTGCAGGTCGGCTTTGGCCTGGGTCATCAAGGGCTTGGTGTGCTCGTGAAAGTCCTGCAGCGGGTAGTTCAGCAGGTAGTGCATGAACTTGGCCGCGCCATCGTCGTCCAGGAACAGCTTTACCCGCTGGTACAGGCCGGTCTCATCCGCCAATGGCGTGTACACCACCAAGTGGCGCCGGTCGCCGTCTTCCAGGATCAGCGGCATTTGTTCGTTTGATAGAAACACCACGTTGGCGTGATTAGCCTCCCAGCGCACGCTTTGCTGCATGGCGCGGATGGGTATTTCATCCTCAGTGATGATCCACTTCAACTTGTTTTTGTTGTGGAACAACTCCTGCCTGGTCACCACTTCATTGCCGATCACCAGCAGCTTGCCGCTCAGCCAATCATTGAACTTTTCTTCCAGCTCGTTCTGCCCGACCATCACGCCGTATTTGCCGAACATGCGGCGCACCACGTCAAAAAACATGTTCTTACCCGTGCCCTGAGGCCCGTGGAACACCAGCGCGGTGCGCAACTTGGCGCCGGGCTGCTGCAGGGGTAAAGCCAGCCAGCACAGCACCCAGCGGATGACATCGTCCACCGTGGCGTGGTCAGACTCCGACTCACTGCACAGGTGCTGCAACAAGTCCAGCATGGGCTTGACATCCTTCTCGGTGCACGCCATGGGCACGGTTGCAAAGCCGTTGTACAGGTTGATGCAGTGCGCGGCGCACTTGCCCGTGGGGTCAAACACCACGTCTTCTTCCTGCACCGTCTTGCGTTCGGCCGCGGCCTTCCACATACGGACCATGTCCGTGCCGTGCGCGTGGGCCATGTTGCTGATCTTCAGCATCTTGCGGGTGTCGGCGTCCCACACGGTGTCGGTGCCGTAGATCAACGTGAAGTTGGCCAGCAGGTAGTTGTACTTGCCCCAGTCGATCTGCTTTGCTGCCTTGGGCGCACGCCCAGAGGGCTTGCCTCCCCCCGTCCCCTTGTCAGGCGCAGCGGCGCCTGCAGACGGATTGGAGGCCGCCTTGGTTGCAGCCACATCAGCCAGGCTCACCACCTTGCGGTCGGCTGATGGCGGTGTCACAGACTCAGCGGGCGATTCATCACTCGCGCTGGCCGGTTGTGGCGGTGTGTCCGCTTCATCAACCATATCGGTTCCTCATAGCGGCCACCACCAGGCCAATCTGGCGGCTCACGGCCTCCAGGCCTTGAACGGCGTGCAGGTCGTTGAAATCGGTGTCTTTTGGGCCGCGTGTTTCGTTGTTAAAAATCGGGTACACGAAATCACAGTGATCGGTCGCCTTGGCGGCTTTTTTCGCAGCGGTGCGGCCTGGGTTGTTGAGCTGCTTGGTGATAGGGTCGCGCGTGCGCCAATCGTCATCTGCGCAGATCAAGATGTAGCTGTCTGGGTGCAACTGGCGCACCAGGGGCACCACGTGGGCCAGGTTGCCGGCGTCCAGCGCCACGTACACGGCCAAGGCTTGGTTGATGGCCATGCGCAGGGTCAGGCCGGTGGCGTAGCCCTCGCAGATCAGCACAATGTGGCCGGGCAACACATCACCCAGGCGCAGGCTGCAGGCCGCCTTGGCAAAACCCTTGGTGAAGAGTTTGGACCCATCAGGCTTGATGCGCTGCACCGCACGCAGGGCCTGCTCACGCGGCAGGTCGTAGCGCAGCAATGGCACGATCAATTCGCCATTGGGCAGGTAGCGGCAGGCCTCGCCCACCACGCCCTTTTTGGTCAGGTAGTTGGACTGCCCTGTCTTGCTGGCGCGGCGCCACAGATCCGTGGCACCCATGGCCGCCAGCTCGGCTTCTTCGGCCCGCAGGCGCTCGTTTGCTGCGCGCTTGGCATCGTTTTCGGCCTTGATGCGCTCACGCTCGGCAGCGTTGATGGGTTGCCAGTCGATCTCTACCCGCTCACGCTGATCACTGCCATATTTGCCAAAGCTGCCCCGTATCAACGACCCACCCGCGTTGGGCCTAAAAGTAGTCAGCTTGTACCAATATTTGCCCTTGGTGCCAAAGCCCACACTCTTGGGCGTGTCCACCCGCAACGGCAAGTCTTTACCACTGCGGAAATCATGGCCGAAGCCCTGGAGGAACTCCCCCAGTTGGTGGACCACCTGCTGGTAATTGTCCAACGTCAGGCCCCTGACCGTTCGCAGGCTGGCTTGCCATCCTGGTTGCGCTGGGCCAGGGATTGGCGCATGGCGTGCAGGGAGGCTATCAGCGCCCCACACTCCCGGTCAATGCGGGCCAGCTCGTTGTCGCTGATCTGGCCGTCCACCAGGTCGCCCGCCACCTCGGCACATAGCTTGCCGAATTCTTCCGCCGTGGCACCCAGGCGGCGCATGCAATCGTCAGACCCACCATCGGGCACCGCGGGCAAGGGCAGCACCATCTGGCCGCAGTTGTGGGCAAACGCGTGCAGGACGCGCAGGTCACCTGACAGCACGGTCATTTTTTCGGCCGTCAGCAGGCCCAGTTTGGCATCGCCCGTGCCCTTGAGTTCGTGGCTCAGCGTGGTGGCGTTTTTGCCCACGCGCGGGGCCAGGCTGGCGGCGCCACCGGGGTAATCGTGGGCTAGGTTGTAGCTGGCATCTAGCAGGTTCATGGCAGGGCCTTGGTTTTGTTGTGATTGATACGGCGAGATTGACTGCGCACACTGCAGCCATGGACACAGACGAAGACGAAACCAACGTGCCTACGGCCCGTGGCACCACCCACTCTTACCAGTGGCCCGCATGGCGTCCGCAATCAGAGCGTCAAGCCCGGCAACGTGAACCCGAAACGCAGTGCCCTGTCTACCGAATGCATGCCCACGCTTGCGGGTGGCGCACTCGGACAACTCAATCCCGTGCATCAGCCGGTACAGCTTGCGATGCAGGCGCCGCGCCCTGCGAAGGGGCACGTGGTCTAGCAGTGCCATTACCTGCTTCAGTTGGATGGTCACCAGCTTGGCGTCTATCGCCAGCTCCAGGGTTGACGTTGCCATTACGCCCCCTGAGTTGCTATGTTTTGTGTAGCTGCTTGCGCAGTGTTTGCGGGCGCTTGGGCCA
>CAIQBN010000560.1 GCA_903870065.1 uncultured beta proteobacterium
CATCGCCGCATCAACGGTCCGGCGTTCGTCTTCAGACAACAGGTCGCCATCAGCCTTGAGAGCACTGCGGGTCGCTAGCAACATGCGGTCGGCATCTACCCGGGCTTCCACCAAGGCACGGGCAAGGATGTCTTGTTCGGCGGTGTTGAAGCTGTCTTGCAGCATCAGTGCAATTTGGGAGTCAGCCAGACCATAGGAGGGCTTGACGTTGATTTCAGCATGCACGCCACTGACTTGCTCCAGCGCTGTGACATTGAGCAAGCCATCGGCGTCAACGGTAAAAGTGACGCGGATGCGCGCAGCACCCGCTGCCATGGGTGGAATGCCGCGCAATTCAAAACGCGCCAGACTGCGGCAGTCGGCAACCATGTCGCGCTCCCCCTGCACGACATGCAAGGCCAGCGCCGTTTGCCCATCTTGATAGGTAGTGAAGTCCTGAGCCATGGCTGTGGGAATGGTCTGGTTGCGCGGAACGATGCGCTCGACCAGACCACCCATGGTTTCGACGCCTAGCGACAGGG
Source organism: uncultured beta proteobacterium (assembly GCA_903870065.1). GTDB lineage: Bacteria > Pseudomonadota > Gammaproteobacteria > Burkholderiales > Burkholderiaceae_C > Allorhodoferax. The sequence continues at coordinate 522 of CAIQBN010000560.1, forward strand.
GTATGACGTCCAACAAGAGCAAATCGCCCGCGGTGTTGTTGCCAGCAAGCTGATTGGCCTGAATCGCCGCACCCAGGGCCACGACTTCATCGGGGTTCAGGTTGTTGAGCGGCGGCGTTCCAAACAGTGCCTCAACCGCAGCCTGCACTTGGGTCATGCGAGTAGAGCCACCCACCATGACAACACCGCGGACCTGGCTGACTGTCAGTCGGGCGTCACGCAGGGCCTTGCGCACTGCAGTGATGGTGCGCGCGGTCAAATTGGCGGTGGCAGCTTCAAATTGGCTAACAGTTACGTCAAATTGGACGCTAGCCCTCGTCAGATCAGCATAAAATGCTACGATTTCAGTAGCAGATAGTGCTTCTTTGCAGGCTCTGGCGGCACTTTTTAATGCCGCTTTGTCATTTGCCGTGGTGACGGCCACGCCGGTTTGCGCCACAACCCAGTCGGCCAAGGCATGATCATAGTCATCGCCTCCCAAAGCAGAGTCTCCGCCTGTGGCAACCACTTCAAAAACGCCTTGGCTCAGGCGCAAGATGGAGATGTCAAAGGTGCCACCACCGAGGTCATAAATTGCATAGATGCCCTCGCTGGCGTTGTCCAGCCCATAGGCGATGGCAGCAGCGGTGGGCTCGTTGATCAAGCGCAGAACGTTCAGGCCTGCCAGTTGGGCTGCGTCCTTTGTGGCCTGGCGCTGAGCATCATCAAAATAGGCTGGTACGGTGATTACTGCGCCATACAAATCGGCATTGAAGGTGTCTTCAGCCTGGTAGCGCAAGGTGGCCAAAATATCGGCACTGACTTCCACTGGCGACTTTTCACCTGCAGCGGTCTGCACACCGAGCATGCCTGGGTGGTCAATGAAGTGATACGGCAGCTTGTCTGCGCCGTGTACATCGGCCAGACTGCGGCCCATGAAGCGTTTCACCGAGGCAATGGTGTTCTCGGGGTCGGCTGCCAAAGCGGCCTGAGCCACATGACCAATTTCGCGCCCTCCCCCCGCCAAATAACGCACCACTGAGGGCAAGATCACTCTGCCCTGGGAGTCGGGTAGGCATTCAGCAACGCCGTGGCGCACGCTGGCCACCAGTGAGTGGGTGGTGCCCAGGTCAATCCCCACCGCGATACGGCGCTCGTGCGGATTGGGTGCCTGGCCCGGTTCGGAAATTTGTAAAAGCGCCATCTTCAATCAGTTAGAAATCAAATTGTTCGCTGCGCTGATCCAAATCCCGCAGCAGCTTTTCGATGAACATCAGCGCCCGCACGGACAGTGCCGCAGCGGCAGGGTCGTGCCGGGTGTCCAATTGGTCCGCACAGTCACTCAACAGCGCCCGCCGGTACTCCTCGACATTGTCGCGCAGAGCCTCGATGGCTTGCGGGTTGGTGGCGTCGTCCAAGTCCTCGCGCCACTGCATTTGCTGCATCAAAAAGGCACCTGGCATGGCGGTGTTGCTATGCGCGTTGATGGGCGCACCGGTGAGTTCACACAGGTAGGCAGCGCGGCGCAGCGGATCCTTGAGGCGCTGGTAGGCTTCGTTGATGCGCACGGACCACTGCATGGCGATGCGCTGCGCGGCCTCGCCCTGTGCAGAAAATTTGTCGGGATGTGCCTGCCGCTGCAGGTCTTTCCAGCGGGAATCAAGCACCGCGGAGTCCTGCGCAAACTGCTGTTTGACCCTAAACAGCTCAAAATCGGTGGACTGGAGGTTCACACCCGAAATGACTCACCGCAGCCACATTTGTCACGCTCACGCGGGTTGTTGAAGCGAAAACCCTCATTGAGCCCTTCGCGGACAAAATCAAGTTCGGTGCCGTCCAGATAGGCCAGACTTTTGGGGTCAACCAGTACTTTGACGCCGTGCCCCTCAAACACCAGGTCTTCGGGCGAGAGTTCGTCGACATACTCCAGTTGGTAAGCCAACCCGGAGCAACCCGTGGTCTTGACCCCCAAACGGACCCCAACGCCTTTTCCCCGCTTGGTCAAATAGCGGGAGACGTGCCTCGCGGCAGCTTCAGTCAGTGTTACAGCCATACGAATCGGTTTTGGAAAGTCGTCAACTGCAAGGCAGTTCACGACCGTTCCTGCAGAGTTTCAGGATAGGTGCTTCTTTTTGTAGTCGTCGACTGCAGCCTTGATGGCATCTTCGGCCAGGATGGAGCAGTGAATCTTGACCGGCGGCAGCGCCAATTCTTCTGCAATTTGGCTATTTTTAAGAGCCGATGCCTCATCTAGCGTTTTGCCCTTTACCCACTCGGTGACCAGTGAGCTTGATGCAATGGCCGAACCACAGCCATAGGTCTTGAATCGTGCGTCTTCGATCACGCCGGTTTGCGCATTGACTTTGATCTGCAGTTTCATGACATCGCCGCAGGCGGGCGCACCGACCATTCCAGTGCCTACGCTGTCATCGCCATTTTCAAAGCTGCCAACGTTGCGTGGATTTTCGTAGTGGTCAACGACTTTTTCTGAATAGGCCATATTTATTTCCTTTTAATGTGCTGCCCACTGAATGGCGCTAATGTCCACTCCGTCCTGGTACATCTCCCACAGCGGGCTGAGTTCACGGAGCTTGGCAACGTTCTTTTTGATGGTATCAACGGCATAGTCGATTTCAGCCTCAGTGGTCCAGCGGCCAATGGTCATGCGCAGGCTGCTGTGGGCCAGTTCATCACTGCGCCCCAGGGCACGCAATACATAGCTGGGCTCTAAGCTCGCCGATGTGCAAGCAGACCCGGAACTCACGGCAAGGCCCTTGATGCCCATGATGAGTGACTCGCCCTCGACATAGTTAAAGCTCATGTTGAGGTTGTGCGGCACGCGTTGGGTTTCATGGCCGTTGATAAAGACTTGCTCAACACCTTTGAGGCCGGCCAACATGCGGTCGTGCAAGGCCTGAATGCGAATATTTTCTGCGGCCATTTCTTCCTTTGCAATGCGGTAGGCCTCGCCCATTCCAACAATTTGGTGGGTCGGCAAGGTGCCGCTGCGCATGCCGCGCTCATGGCCACCGCCGTGCATTTGGGCTTCCAGGCGCACCCGCGGCTTGCGCCGGACATACAAAGCACCAATGCCTTTGGGGCCGTAGGTCTTGTGGGCGGTAAGGCTCATCAGATCGACCGGCATCTTCGAGATATCAAACGCAACACGGCCAGTTGCTTGTGCGGCATCAACATGGAAGATGATGCCTTTATCGCGCAACAGCTCTCCGATGGAGGCAATGTCCTGAATTACACCGATCTCGTTGTTAACAAACATGACGCTGGCCAAAATGGTGTCCGGGCGGATGGCGGCCCTGAAGGCATCCAGATTGATCAGGCCGTCGCTCTGCACGTCAAGGTAGGTAACCTCGAAACCCTGGCGCTCTAACTCGCGGCAGGTGTCAAGCACGGCCTTGTGTTCGGTCTTGACGGTAATCAGGTGTTTTCCGCGCGATTTGTAAAAATGGGCCGCGCCTTTTAAAGCCAGGTTGTTGGATTCGGTTGCCCCGGAAGTCCACACAATTTCGCGCGGATCGGCACCGATGAGGTCGGCAACTTGCCCGCGTGCGCGCTCGACGGCGGCCTCGGCCTCCCAGCCCCAGGCATGGCTGCGTGATGCAGGGTTGCCAAAGTGGTTACGCAACCACGGCACCATGACATCCACAACGCGCTCATCGCACGGGTTGGTTGCGCTGTAATCCATGTAAACGGGAAAATGGGGAGTGGTGTCCATGAAGGGGCTTTTTCAATCAGCAATTTCGGAGGGGCAATACTTCGTGTGGGCAATCGGTCAGGTTTTGGAAAACGCATTCCCAAGGGCAAACACGGAATTGGGAGCGTTTATGCGAATCGGCTTGCCCATCGGCATCGCCGAAATGGCACGCTTGACGCTGGGCTTGTCTTCTACCGGGTGCCCCTTGGCCAATTGGTCGTCCACCAGTTTTTGCAGGGAAACGGAGTCCAAAAATTCAACCATACGCACGTTGAGCGAAGTCCACAAATCGTGGGTCATGCACCGCTCACCCTCACCCAGGCAGTTTTCTTTTCCGCCGCAATGGGTAGCATCAATGGGCTCGTCCACTGAGACAATAATGTCTGCCACTGTGATGTCGCTGGCCTTGCGCGCCAGGGTGTAGCCACCCCCAGGACCGCGGGTGGATTCCACCAACTCATGACGGCGCAACTTGCCAAACAGCTGCTCCAGATAGGAGAGCGAAATCTGTTGGCGCTGACTGATGGCGGCCAGGGTGACCGGACCGGCACTTTGGCGCAAACCCAGATCGATCATGGCGGTGACCGCAAAACGGCCTTTTGTGGTGAGACGCATCAGAAGCTCCTTCAGTCGCAACTTGGTTGACTAATGCAGTAGAGTATATCCATAAACCCACCGAAATGCTCGGGTAATTAGACTGATCAGTCACATTTTTAGGGGCGACTCTCGCGCAGGGGCAGAACATTGTCGCTACCGGCCGCGCCGAAGGCCTGCTCCTTCAGGAGGTGAAGTTGGTCGCGTACTGCGGCTGCACGTTCAAACTCCAAATTGCGGGCATGCTCCATCATGAGCTTTTCCAGGCGCTTGATCTCGCGTGAGACATCCTTTTCACTCATTTCTTCCACTTGGGCACGCGCCAGCGCGTCGCGCTCCAGGCGTTCCGCCTCCTTGCCGGCCTTTTCGCTGTAGACGCCGTCAATCAGGTCACGCACCTGTTTGACGATGGAGCGTGGCGTGATGCCATGTGCCAAATTGAAATCAACCTGCTTCTGGCGCCGCCGCTGCGTTTCTCCCATGGCCTTGGCCATCGACTGGGTCACTTTGTCCGCATACAGGATGGCGCGGCCGTGCAGGTTACGCGCAGCGCGCCCGATGGTCTGAATCAATGACCGCTCGGAGCGTAAAAAGCCCTCCTTGTCTGCATCCAGAATTGCAACCAGGGAGACTTCAGGAATATCCAGCCCTTCACGCAACAAATTGATGCCCACCAGTACATCAAACACGCCAAGGCGCAGGTCACGCAGAATCTCGACCCGCTCCACGGTATCGACATCACTATGTAAATAGCGAACCTTGACGCCGTTGTCGGTGAGGTAGTCGGTCAGCTGCTCTGCCATGCGCTTGGTCAGTGTGGTAATTAATACGCGCTCACGCTTGTCGACCCGGATGCGGATTTCTTGCAGCACGTCATCGACCTGGTTGGTTGCCGGGCGCACCTCGACCTCAGGGTCCACCAGCCCGGTGGGGCGCACCAACTGCTCAACAACCTTGCCGGCATGGCCGATCTCCCACTGGGCAGGTGTGGCAGAAACAAAGATGGCCTGGCGCATCTTGGACTCGAACTCCTCAAACTTGAGCGGCCGGTTGTCCAACGCGCTGGGCAAGCGAAAGCCGTATTCCACCAGCGTGGTCTTGCGCGAGCGGTCGCCATTGAACATGCCGCCAAACTGGCCGATCAGCACATGCGATTCGTCCAGAAACATCAACGAGTCCTTTGGCAGGTAGTCGGTCAGGGTGGCGGGCGGCTCGCCCGGCGCGCTACCCGACAGGTGTCGTGAGTAGTTTTCGATGCCCTTGCAGTGGCCTACTTCGCTGAGCATTTCCAGGTCGAACCGGGTGCGCTGCTCCAGGCGCTGGGCCTCCACCAGCTTGCCTTGGCTTACAAAGTCCGTGAGTCGCTGCGCCAGTTCGACTTTGATGGTTTCAACAGCAGCCAGTACCTGTTCGCGCGGTGTCACATAGTGGCTGCTGGGGTAGACCGTAAAGCGCGGAATTTTTTGGCGGATGCGACCGGTCAGGGGGTCAAACAACTGCAGCGATTCGATCTCATCGTCAAACAGCTCAATGCGGATGGCCATCTCGCTGTGCTCTGCCGGAAACACGTCAATGGTATCGCCGCGAACGCGAAAGGTGCCGCGGGAAAAGTCCATATCGTTACGCTGGTACTGCATGCGCACCAGTTGAGCGATGGAGTCGCGCTGGCCCGGTTTGTCCCCCACGCGCAGCGTCATGACCATTTGGTGGTAGGCCTCAGGGCGGCCAATACCATAAATGGCCGATACGGTGGCCACAATCACCACGTCGCGACGCTCCAGGATGCTTTTGGTGCAGGAGAGGCGCATCTGCTCAATATGCTCATTGATTGCAGAGTCTTTTTCAATAAACAGATCGCGCTGGGGCACGTAGGCCTCGGGCTGGTAATAGTCGTAATAGCTGACGAAATATTCGACAGCATTCTTGGGGAAAAACTCACGGAACTCGCTGTACAACTGGGCGGCCAATGTCTTGTTGGGCGCAAATACGATGGCTGGCCGGCCCAGGCGGGCGATGACATTGGCCATGGTGAATGTTTTGCCAGAGCCGGTTACACCGAGCAGGGTCTGGAATACTTCGCCGTCGTTTACCCCCTCCACGAGTTCATCAATGGCGGTCGGCTGGTCACCGGCAGGCGGGTACGGTTGGTACAACTCGAAGGGTGAGTTTGCGAAGCGCACGAACGCGCCCGCCGGAGAAGTTGTGCCGGGAAGGTCGTCAGCAAGATGGACTGGTAAAGACATTGGCATTGGATTCCGAAAGCAGCGCACTCTGCGCAAAACAACCGGACATAGTACTCAATGGCACGCCACAGCGCCAGATGCTCAGCCCCTACGCCCGGCCCTGCCGGCAGCAATTCGGCACGGATTGGCGCCCACGGTAGGCCACAATGGTGGCCATGCAACCGACACCAACAACACCCATAACAACAACAGGCACTGCCAGCAAATTTTTTTGGCCTGTTCGCGTCTACTGGGAGGACACGGACGCCGGTGGCATCGTGTTCTACGCCAATTATTTGAAATATTTTGAACGCGCCCGCACCGAATGGCTGCGCTCCCTCGGACTTGAGCAATGGCAACTGCAAAGCAGCTATGCCGGCATCTTCGTGGTGAGCGAAGCCAACATCAAATACCTGCGCTCAGCGCGTCTGGATGATCAATTATTGGTCAGTGCGCAGCTCAGCAGCCTGGGTCGGTCCTCTTTGATCATCACGCAAGAGGTGCGACTGAGGGAACAGTCAGCAGCGCGTGATGAAGAGGCGCTGTTGTGTACGGGTTCGGTGCGCGTCGGCTGGGTCGACCGGGCCAGCCTGAGACCCAGCCGATTCCCTACAACGGTGCAAGACGCACTGCGAAGGTGAACCTTCGAACGCCAAACTCTTAGTAGAAACCCCAATGCCAGTAGAATGGCAAGCGCTGTCCGCTTTGCTGCCAGTACCCCCAGGAACCTCTCTCACAGGACACTGCTATGTCTCTTTTTTCTGCCGTCGAAATGGCCCCGCGTGACCCAATTCTGGGTCTGAATGAACAATTTAATGCCGACACGAATCCCAACAAGGTCAACTTGGGCGTGGGCGTGTACTTCGACGACAACGGCAAATTGCCTTTGTTGCAGTGTGTACAGGCAGCAGAAAAGGCCATGATGGACAAACCGACGGCGCGTGGATATTTACCCATCGACGGAATTGTGGCTTATGACAACGCGGTCAAAGCACTGGTTTTTGGAACCGACAGCGAGCCTGTTAGCGCGGGGCGCGTTGCCACCATCCAAGCCATAGGCGGCACGGGCGGATTGAAAATTGGCGCAGACTTCCTGAAAAAAGTCAGCCCGAATGCCAAGGTGTTAATTTCCGACCCGAGTTGGGAAAACCACCGCGCACTGTTTGGTAATGCCGGTTTTGAGGTCGACACCTATGCATATTACGACGCAGTCAAGCGCGGCGTTAACTTTGAAGGCATGTTGGCCAGCCTGAACGCGGCAGCGCCCGGCACCATTGTTGTGCTGCACGCCTGCTGCCACAACCCAACTGGTTATGACATCACGCCCGGACAGTGGGACCAGGTTATTGCCGTGTTGAAGGGCAAGGAGCTCACACCGTTTCTGGATATGGCCTACCAGGGATTTGGTTATGGTATTGCCGAAGATGGTGCTGTGATCCAGAAATTTGTTGCCGCAGGACTGAATTTCTTTGTCTCAACCTCCTTTTCCAAGAGCTTCAGTCTCTACGGTGAGCGGGTTGGCGGATTGTCGGTACTGTGCAAAGACAAGGAAGAAGCTGGTCGGGTCTTGAGTCAGCTCAAGATCGTGATCCGGACCAACTACTCCAACCCGCCGATTCATGGTGGCGCTGTGGTTGCTGCAGTGCTGGGCAACCCTGAATTGCGTGCCCTGTGGGAAAAAGAGCTCGGCGACATGCGGGTGCGTATCAAGGCGATGCGCCAAAAACTCGTGGATGGCCTGAAGGCTGCCGGCGTGAAGCAGGACATGGGCTTCATCACCACCCAGATCGGAATGTTCAGCTACTCGGGCCTGACCAAGGACCAGATGGTGCGTTTGCGCAACGAGTTTGGCGTTTACGGCACCGATACGGGCCGGATGTGCGTGGCTGCTCTCAATAGCAAAAACATTGACTATGTGTGTGCATCGATCGCAAAAGTTATCTAGCTGCAGGCATCGGCGCACAACGCAGGGCGGGCGTTGGGCTGCAGACTATTTGCCGCCAGCCCGCCAATCACCACAAGCCTGAAAAATGGCTGACAAAAGGCTGACGGGTTACCGCCAGATTCAGCTCCGCCCAGACCCAAAAGTGGGCGATGCCCCTCCCTGCAGGCGGGTCATTTCCAGAACAAAAGCACATCCTACAAATCCGGTATGCTTTTGACAACAGCCGCACACCAAGCGTTCAAAACTGTTATATTGCACTGCAACATTTTTTGCAAAAATTGCGTTTTCTGAAAGCGAGCCAACATGCTGTACCAGTTTTATGAATCTCAACGCTCATTGATGGAGCCATTTTCAGACTTGGCCCAGACTGCGGCCAAAGTTTTTGCGAATCCGCTGTCGGTGGTTGGCCAAAGCCCGTTCGCCCAGCGAATTTCTGCCAGCTATGACCTGATGCACCGGTTGGGCAAGGACTATGAGAAGCCGGAATTTGGTATCCGCACGATTGATGTCGATGGTATTGAGGTCGCCATCCATGAGCGCGTCGAAGTTAATAAGCCGTTTTGCGAATTGCGCCGGTTCAAGCGCTACAGCGATGACCAGGCAACCCTTGAAAAGACAAAAGACCAACCGGCAGTGTTGATCGTTGCGCCTCTGTCGGGACATTACGCAACCTTGTTGCGTGACACGGTCAAGACCATGCTGAAGGACCACAAGGTCTACATCACGGATTGGAAAAATGCCCGGCTGATTCCGATGTCCGAGGGTGAGTTTCACCTCGATGACTATGTAAACTATGTGCAGGAGTTCATTCGCCACGTGCAGCACAAATATGGCAATTGCCACGTGATGAGTGTCTGTCAGCCCACTGTGCCCGTGCTGGCGGCCGTATCGCTGATGGCAAGCCGTGGCGAAACAACGCCACTGACGATGACCATGATGGGCGGGCCAATCGATGCGCGCAAGTCACCAACTGCGGTCAACAACCTGGCAATGAACAAGAGCCACAATTGGTTTGAAAACAACGTGATTTACCGCGTGCCAGCGAAATTTCCAGGTGCTGGGCGGCGGGTATACCCAGGCTTTTTGCAGCACACCGGTTTTGTTGCCATGAATCCTAGCAACCATGCCAAGAGCCATTACGATTATTTCAAAGACCTGATCAAAGGGGATGAGGCCAGCACAGAAGCACACCGCAAGTTTTACGATGAGTACAACGCAGTGCTGGACATGGACGCCGATTACTACCTGGAAACCATCAAGGTGGTTTTCCAGGATTTCAGTCTGGTCAATGGGACTTGGGACGTCGTCAGCGTCAAGGGCAAGTTGGAGCGTGTTCGTCCTGCCGACATCACGACAACTGCCCTCTTCTCTGTAGAAGGCGAGCTTGACGATATTTCTGGATCAGGCCAAACCCAGGCCGTCCATGAAATTTGCACCGGCGTGCCGAACTCCCGCCAAAATCACTTCGAAGTCAAGGGCGCGGGCCACTACGGGATATTCTCGGGTAAGCGCTGGCGCGAACATGTCTACCCCCGGGTCAAGAGTTTCATCCTTGCCCACCATACCAATGGCGCTGCGTCAGTCACTACAGCACAAAATTCAGCGGTAGCCCTCGCAGACACTGCGCAGCCTGCTACTAAAAAAGTAGCATCTAAACGCGCGCCAACGAAAAAGTGAAGTCGGCTTCGAAATCGGACAGCAGTCTTGCGGTCCGGCTTCTGGATGCACTTCCACAGACACAGTGCACTCGCTGTGGCTACCCGGACTGCGCCGGCTACGCCAATGCAATTGCCAACGGCGAAGCTGACATCAATCAGTGCCCTCCGGGCGGTGCTGAAGGTGTTTCTCGCCTGGCGCATCTGACCGGTCATTCCCCAAAATCGCTTGACCCGTCATGTGGGCAAGAGACACCGCGCCATGTTGTTTTTATCGATGAAAGCTGGTGCATTGGGTGCACCCTGTGCAGGGATGTTTGCCCCACAGATGCAATTTTTGGCATCAACAAACGCATGCATACGGTCATCGAATCGTATTGCACTGGCTGCGATTTGTGTTTGCCAGTGTGTCCGGTTGATTGCATCATCCTGGAAAACATTAGCGACACCATGACAGGCTGGGACGCCTGGACGTCAGACCAGGCCGACCTTGCGCGGCAGCGCTATGCGCTTCGGAGCGTTCGCCGCAGCCATGAACTAGCTTCGAAAGAACAGGCACAACATGCCTTGGCACAACTCAAACTAAAGGATTTGGCCACCCATTCACGAATCACTGACTCCGCAATTCTGGACAAGAAAAAAGCGATCATTGAAGCCGCCATGGCGCGCGCCAAGGCCAAGCGAGCTCAAGCTTAAACGCCCTCTTACGTGGGAACCCCGCGCTATCCCAGCGCGTCGTTGACCTGCTCATGAAACTCGGCAAGGCTGACCGCGTTGCCAATTTCACGGGGCATTGCATCCCTGACGGAAAAAACGCCGAGTATCTTTGCCCCTGGGCCAACAATTGGTAAGTGGCGGAATCCGCGCTCAATCATGATGAGAACTGCGTCGGAAACCAAAACCTCGGGCGCAACACAGTAGGGACTGCGGGTCATGATGTCAGTGACCGTAGTCGTCTGCGGATTCAGCGCCTTGGCAAGCACCCGGGTCATCAAATCGCGTTCGGTCACGATTCCCAGCAAGGTGCCAGGCGTGTCAACAATTAGCACACTGCCGCAGTTCGCGCGGGTCATGACGCAGGCCGCGTCCCACACACTGGCCTGTGGCCCCAAACTGACAACATGACGCTGGGACATCGACTGGAATACGGTGCGCTCGGGCATGATCTTCACCTCGTTAAATTTAAATTGAACTCAATGCATCATCGTAACGCAGCATTGATTTTCTCCAGAGCTTTGGAACCTGGGCACAGGGTATCTGAACCCAGCGTATTCAACGGTTTGTGGGTTGTATTCAGCGCCATGTGAAGATCCGTGGCAAGTGGGTCCACATACAACAGACCGGTGACGACCTCGCCTCTTGCCTGATGCTCTTGCATATAACTCGACGCCGCGTACCGATCGGTCGGATCGTATTCGGGATGCAATTTGCGCAAACGCAAAAGGGAGCCATCGTGCTGCTGCACTTCAACCACATCACCCGGCGCGTAGTCAGTTGTGATTTCGCTGTGGGTGTTGATAAAGTCAATCCGGCTGACTGCCTCATTGTGCTGACGCACATAGTCATAACTCTTGGTGCTGCCACCGTGATTATTGAATGTAACGCAGGGACTGATGACATCAATAAAAGCGGCACCACCATGTGCCATGGCGCCTTTTATTAACGGCACCAACTGTGCCTTGTCGCCTGAAAAGCTCCGCGCCACATAAGTTGCGCCAAGTTGCAGGGCCAGCGCGACCAGGTCTACCGGGCTATCGCTGTTGACGACACCCTTTTTGCTTTTAGAACCGCGGTCTGCGGTGGCAGAGAACTGTCCCTTGGTCAGACCATACACGCCATTGTTCTCAACAATGTAGGCCATGCGAACGCCGCGGCGCATGGCGTTGGCAAATTGTCCCAAACCAATTGAGGCCGAATCACCATCCCCCGAAACCCCCAAATAAAGCAAATCACGGTTGGCCAAATTGGCACCAGTCAGCACCGACGGCATGCGACCGTGCACGGTATTGAAACCATGCGAGGCGCCCAGGAAGTAGTCGGGTGTTTTGGAACTGCAACCAATGCCCGACAACTTGGCCACACGATGGGGCTCAATGTCGAGTTCCCAGCAGGCCTGAATTACTGCAGCAGAAATAGAGTCGTGCCCACATCCAGCGCACAGGGTGGAAATGCGGCCCTCGTAATCTCGTCGCGTATAGCCGACCTTGTTCTTGGTCAAGGTGGGGTGGTGCAGATGGGGTTTTGCGATGTAGGTCATACAGTTTCCTTGCTGGCGGACACGGAAGCCGACAGGACAGCAACCTCCACACTTTTGCGTATTGCACTGCCAATAAAACGCGCGGTGATGGGTGTGCCATCGTAGTGCAGCACGCGAATCATGCGCGCTGGGTCAACGTCGAGCTCATTGATCAACATCGAGCGCATTTGTCCGTCGCGGTTTTGTTCAACCACAAACACCTTGTCATGCTCCGCAATGAAGCGGTTGACCGATTCGGGGAACGGAAACGCTTGCAGACGCAGAGCGTCAACATGAATGCCATCGACCTCCAGCACATCGAGCGCTTCGCGCATGGCCGGACTGGTCGAACCAAAATAAATGACACCGAACGGAGTCTTTTGCGCGGCATTTCGCAAAATCGGTTGCGGAACCAGATCGGCAGCGGTTTTGAACTTGCGAATCAAACGCTCCATGTTGTAGATGTAGTCCGGTCCCCGCTCTGAATACATGGCGTAGGGATTGCGCGTTGTGCCACGGGTAAAAAACGCACCTTTGCTGGGGTGCGTGCCGGGCAGTGTGCGCCATGGAATACCATCGCCGTCTACGTCTTTGTAACGCCCAAAATCTTTACCGGCCTCGAGTTCTGCCGCGGTCATGACCTTGCCGATGTCATACGCTTTGGTGTCATCCCACACAAAGGGCTTGCACAGACGCTGGTTCATGCCAATGTCAAGATCTGTCATCACAAAAACTGGCGTTTGAAGGCGGTCTGCCAGATCCAATGCTGCGGCCGAATGGGTAAAACATTCATGCGGGTCCTGTGGCAGCAACAGTACATGCTTGGTGTCGCCGTGCGACGCATAGGCACATGAAACCAAATCAGCTTGCTGGGTTCGGGTTGGCATACCGGTTGAGGGGCCACCGCGCTGCACATTGATGATGGTGACCGGTATTTCGGCAAAGTAGGCCAAGCCAATGAACTCGGTCATGAGTGACACACCGGGGCCGGAAGTCGCGGTAAAGGACCGTGCACCATTCCACCCGGCGCCGACCACCATGCCGATGGACGCCAACTCATCCTCGGCCTGCACGATGGCGTAATTGTGTTGCCCCGTTGCGGCGTCCACACGGTACTTGTCACAGTACTTCTGGAACGCCTCTGGAATGGATGATGAGGGTGTGATCGGATACCAGGCAGCCACCGTGGCACCGCCATACAAACAGCCCAGCGCCGCCGCGCTGTTGCCATCGGTAAAGATCTGATCGCCCACTTTGTCGGACCGCTGCACGCGCAGCCCCAGCGGATATTGCAGGTGCTGTTTAACGTAGTCGCGACCTAAATGCAGCGCCTGAATATTGGAGTCAAGCAGCCGCTCCTTACCCTTGTATTGCTCGGCAAACAGGGTCTCAAACACATCAGCGTCAACATCGAGCAGAACCGACAGAGCACCAACGTAAATAATGTTTTTGAACAGCTGTCGCTGGCGGGGGTCGGTGTAGGCTGCATTCGCTATTTCCGTTAGCGGCACGGCAATCGTGTGCACATCTTCGCGAAACTTATTGAGAGGCAATGGGCGTGTGCTGTCATAAAACAAGTAGCCACCCGACTCAATTTCGGCGATATCGGTGTCCCAGGTCTGCGGATTCATGGCAACCATCATGTCCACCCCGCCGCGACGCCCGTGGTACCCCTTTTCGCAAACCCGTGCTTCGTACCAGGTAGGCATGCCCTGAATATTGCTGGGAAAAATGTTGCGCGGGCTGACCGGTACGCCCATGCGCATGACAGCCTTGGCAAACAGCTCATTGGCCGATGCCGACCCAGACCCATTGACGTTGGCAAACTTGATGACGAAATCGTTAATGGCATCCAGGCGCTTCATGCGACCTCCTTGTGTGCGACCCGGCTGTCACGGCAAGCGGCACCAGCCTGCGTCGTATTCAGCAAAAATTTCTGCATGTCCCATGCGCCCGTTGGGCATCGCTCTGCGCATAGTCCGCAGTGCAGGCAGACGTCCTCGTCCTTGACCATGACGTGACCGGTCTTGAGTTCCGCCGACACATACAAGTCCTGTGTCTTGTTGGTGGCCGGCGCCTTCAATCGCGTTCGCAGGTCATCTTCTTCACCGTTGGCGGTGAAGGTAATGCAGTCCATGGGGCAAATATCGACACATGCATCACATTCAATACAAGTGTCGCGATTGAAAACGGTCTGAACGTCGCAGTTCAGGCAGCGGCTGGACTCCTTGAACGCCGTGGCGGCATCAAAGCCCAATTCCACTTCGACCCGGATATTGGCCAGCGCCATTTCGGCCTCGGCCCATGGCACTTTGAAACGGGTGTCGTTGGAGGGATCGTTGCGATAGCTCCACTCGTGAATACCCATCTTTTGCGACATCAGCTTGGTCAATGGCACCGGCCGCACGACAACCGACTCGCCATGCAGAAAACGGTCGATTGACACCGCCGCCTCATGACCCTGCGCTACCGCCGTGATGATATTCTTGGGACCATAGGCCGCATCGCCACCAAAAAACACATTTGCAACCGTCGACTGGAAGGTGTTGGCACCTAACACCGGCAGACCCCACCGGTCAAACTCGATACCGGCGTCTGCCTCGATCCAAGGAAACGCATTTTCTTGACCGACAGCTACTAGGACTTCATCGCATTCAAAAAACACGTCGGGCTCGCCCGTTGGGATCAGGCTGCGCCGGCCCTTCGCATCGTACTCGGCACGAACGATTTCGAAGGTCATCCCCAGCAATTTGCCGTCCTGGTGTTGCACACTCTTGGGAACGTGGTAATTGATGATTGGAATGCTCTCATGGATTGCGTCTTCACGCTCCCAGGGTGAGGCTTTCATTTCGTCGTAGCCGCTGCGCACGATCACTTTGACGTCTCTGCCACCGAGGCGCCTGGCGGAGCGGCAGCAGTCCATGGCTGTATTGCCACCACCCAGCACAATGACGCGGGGAGCAACACTGGTGATATGCCCGAAGGAGACCGAGGCCAGCCAATCAATACCGATGTGAATATGGGCTGCCGCTTCGGCGCGGCCCGGAACATCGAGTTCCCGACCGCGAGGTGCGCCGCTGCCAACAAAGATAGCGTCATAACCCTGGCACATCAACGCTTTCAGCGAATCGACCCGCTGGCCGCTCCGGAAGTCGACACCCATATCCAGCACATAGCCCGTCTCTTCATCAATAACGGACTCAGGCAGGCGAAAACGTGGAATTTGCGAGCGCATGAAGCCACCGGCCTTCGCCTCGCCATCAAACACCGTGATGGAATAGCCAAGCGGCGCCAGGTCGCGCGCGACTGTTAACGCTGCGGGACCAGCACCGACACAGGCTATGCGCTTGCCATTGCTCGAAGCAATGGCAGGCATGCGGGACTTGACATCATCCTTGTGATCAGCCGCAACGCGCTTGAGTCGACATATTGCGACGGGTTCAGGCTTGTCGCCATTGTTTTCCTCGACCCGGCCGCGCCGGCAGGCCGGCTCGCAGGGTCTGTCACACGTTCGCCCCAGAACGCCGGGGAACACATTGGACACCCAGTTGATCAGGTAGGCGTCGCTGTAGCGGCCCTGCCCTATCAGGCGGATATATTCAGGAACGGGGGTGTGGGCCGGACAAGCCCATTGGCAATCGACGACTTTGTGAAAGTAAGCCGGCTGAGAAATATTGACTGGCTGCAAATCTGTCTCCTTAGCCCCTGCCAGCCTTGAAAGGCGGCCGCACAGGTGGACTGCAGTCTACGGCGATCGCGGGCTCAGTGGGCTCGGGAAATCCCTCAATTTCGAACCAATTGGTGTCTTTATGATCTCGGTCAAGAAAAACTGTGTACCCGTTGACGGAGTCCAAACGCACCTCCGTGGGTTTCCCCCGGGGCATGGGTCACGTCTCATCCTTGACGAAACTGGTGCGGCAAGAATTCTGCAAAACGCCCCCTATGTGCTTGGTTCGATCTGCCGATTGCTACCGGCTTTGCCCGGGGTGTGCAAGCTGCGAAAATGCCTTGACGACTTCGGGTGGTGCCTGCACCAGTTCAATCAGTACGCCTTCGCCGGAGACTGGAAATGCCTCATTACCTTTTGGGTGCAAGAAACAAATGTCGAATCCGGCAGCACCCTTTCGGATCCCGCCTGGGGCGAATCGCACTCCGTGTGCAGTGAGCCACTCCACCGCCACGGGCAAATCGTCAATCCACAATCCGATATGATTGAGCGGTGTCGCATGGACAGCGGGTTTCTTTTGCGGATCAATGGGCTGCATCAAGTCCACTTCGACCTTGAAGGCGCCCGCGCCGATGGCGCAAATGTCTTCATCCACGTTCTCGGACTCACTGCGAAAGCTACCCGTCATCTCCAGCCCCAGCATGTCCACCCACAGGGTTTGTAGCCGCTTCTTGTCAGGCCCACCAATTGCGATTTGCTGGATGCCCAGCACATGAAAAGGACGCTGCATTTACACAAACTCCACAATCGGCTGATCTACAGTCAGACTCTCGCCCCGGCCGGCAAGCACTTTACCAACTACGCCGTCTGCCGCAGCAAACAAGACATTTTCCATCTTCATTGCCTCAATAACAGCCACCCGCTCACCGGCCTGGACTTTTTGACCCGGCACAACAGCTACATCGACCAGCAATCCCGGCATGGGCGACAACACATACCGGCTCATGTCGGGCGGTGCTTTGTGCGGCATCAATGCATGCAACTCGGCCATTCGCGGTGACACTACCAGTGCATCGACCCGGGTGCCATTGTGTTGCAGGCGCAATGCCAGCGGATTCCTGGGTGTGCCACGCTCAACTTGGGCAGTGAACGCAATATTGTTGACAGTGCCGGTAATGGCAACGTCATTGATCCTCGAATTGCTGCGAATTTCATAGCTGGTGGCGCCGACGCGCACGCGCGCGGAACCGGTTTCACCGACAAACTCATCCACATGCACAGGGGTGTAGGCATGGTTACCGTCTTGCTGCAGCGCCACTACCACATAGTCCTTTCCGGCCTGCACGCTGTAGCCAGGCAATTGACCACTGATGCCTGCCGCGCGCTCGCGTGATTTGCGGCGCACAAAAGCCGCCAGTGCAAGCAAAAATTGCGGATCATCATGCGGGACATCTTCTGCCGAAAACCCTTTGCTGTATTGCTCGGCAATGAATCCGGTGTTGAAGTCACCTGAAACAAA
Source organism: uncultured beta proteobacterium (assembly GCA_903870065.1). Lineage (GTDB taxonomy): Bacteria > Pseudomonadota > Gammaproteobacteria > Burkholderiales > Burkholderiaceae_C > Allorhodoferax. The sequence goes on from CAIQBN010000560.1 coordinate 18,051, forward strand.
GCGCGGATGCGCAAGCAATGCGGCCTGAAACGGAATATTGCTGCTGATTCCGCGGATGACAAAGCCGTTGAGGGCCTCACGCATCTTCGCAATCGCATCGTTGCGGTCAATACCATGCACGATGAGCTTGGCGATCATGGAATCGTAGAACATCGGAATTTCGCCGCCGTCTTGCACCCCTGTATCCACACGCACGCCAAACCAGTCTTGTGTATTGGACTGGAACATGGTCTGCTCGGGCGGTGCAAAACGCACTAGGCGACCGGTGGATGGTAAAAAATTGCGAAACGGGTCTTCTGCATTAATACGGCACTCGATAGCCCAGCCGTTGCGTTTGACCTCTGCCTGACTCAACGGCAATTTCTCGCCAGCAGCCACCCGAATCATCAGCTCCACAAGGTCCAGGCCGGTGATGCATTCTGTGACCGGATGCTCCACCTGCAAACGGGTGTTCATCTCCAGAAAGTAGAAACTCTGGTCCTTGCCAACGACAAATTCGACCGTACCGGCCGATTGGTACTTTACGGCCTTGGCCAGCGCCACGGCCTGTTCACCCATGGCCTTGCGGGTGGCGTCGGAGATGAACGGCGATGGCGCCTCTTCGATCACTTTTTGGTGGCGGCGCTGGATGGAGCACTCACGCTCGTTCAGGTACAACACATTGCCATGGGCATCGCCAATGAGTTGAATTTCAATGTGACGCGGCTCTTCGACAAACTTTTCAACAAACACGCGGTCATCACCAAAGCTGTTGCGCGCCTCATTTGTGCAGCTGGTAAAGCCCTCAAAGGCCTCCTTGTCGTTGTAGGCTACGCGCAGACCCTTGCCACCGCCGCCTGCGCTGGCCTTGATCATGACCGGGTAACCTATGCCCTTGGCAATTTCGACGGCCTTTTCAGCCGACTCAATGGCACTATTGACCCCCGGGATGCAGTTCACACCAGCCGCACCAGCCAGTTTTTTGGACTCGATCTTGTCGCCCATGGCCGCCATGGAGTAGTGCTTGGGACCAATGAAAACAATGCCTTCTTCTTCGACTCGCTTGGCAAACTCTGCGTTCTCACTCAAAAAACCATAGCCGGGGTGCAAGGCCTGGGCTCCGGTTTGTTTACAAGCAGCGATGATTTTTTCGCCCACCAGATAACTCTCCCGGCTGGGGGGGGCGCCAATGTTGACGGCCTCATCGGCCAGCATCACATGGCGGGCGTCCTTGTCGGCTTCAGAATAAACCGCAACTGTCTTGATGCCCATCTTGCGGGCTGTGGCAATAACACGGCAAGCGATCTCGCCGCGGTTGGCTATCAGAATTTTAGTAAACATGGTGGTGATCCTTTTCTTGTTTTTAGCAATGATCAAAGTGGGATATTCCCGTGCTTGCGCCACGGGTTTTCAAGCTTCTTGTCCTTGAGCATGACCAGTGAGCGGCAAATGCGTTTGCGCGTTTCACTGGGCAAAATCACATCGTCGATAAAACCGCGTGCCCCCGCCACGAACGGGTTGGCAAAGCGGGCTTTGTATTCGGCTTCCTTGGCGGCCAGTTTGGCGGGGTCGCCCTTGTCTTCGCGGAAGATGATTTCCACCGCACCTTTGGCACCCATCACAGCAATCTCGGCATTCGGCCATGCCAGGTTCACATCGCCACGCAGATGCTTGGAGGCCATCACGTCGTAGGCGCCGCCGTAGGCCTTGCGGGTGATCACCGTAATTTTTGGCACGGTGCACTCGGCGTACGCGTACAGCAGCTTCGCGCCATGCTTGATGATGCCGCCGTACTCCTGACTGGTTCCGGGCATGAAACCCGGAACATCCACAAACGTAATGACCGGGATATTGAAGGCATCGCAAAAACGCACAAAACGTGCTGCTTTAATGGAACTCTTGATATCCAGGCATCCTGCCAGCACCAGGGGTTGATTGGCAACGATGCCGATGGACTGGCCGTCCATGCGGGCAAAACCGATCAGGATATTCTTGGCGTATTCCGGTTGCAGCTCAAAGAAGTCACCGTCGTCCACGGTCTTGACAATGAGTTCTTTCATGTCATATGGCTTATTGGGGTTATCTGGAATCAAGGTGTCCAGACTCTTTTCCATCCGGTCAATGGGGTCGCCGCTCTTTCGCACCGGTGCCTTCTCGCGGTTGCTCAAAGGCAGGTAGTTGTAAAGCCGGCGCAGCATCAAGAGCGCTTCCACATCGTTCTCAAACGCCAAATCGGCTACGCCGCTCTTGGTCGTGTGGGTGACAGCGCCGCCCAGTTCCTCAGCGGTCACTTCCTCATGCGTCACGGTCTTGACCACTTCGGGGCCGGTGACAAACATGTAGGAACTGTCCTTGACCATGAAGATAAAGTCGGTCATGGCTGGGCTGTAAACTGCTCCACCCGCCGACGGGCCCATGATCATGCTGATCTGCGGGATCACGCCGCTGGCCATCACGTTGCGCTGGAACACGTCGGCATAACCGCCCAGCGATGCGACGCCTTCCTGAATGCGCGCACCGCCCGAGTCATTCAGGCCGATGACGGGTGCACCAACCTTCATGGCCTGGTCCATGATCTTGCAAATTTTTTCTGCATGTGCCTCGCTCAGCGCGCCGCCAAACACCGTGAAGTCCTGGCTGAATACAAAGACCAGACGACCGTTGATCATGCCGTAGCCGGTGACCACGCCGTCACCAGGAATTTTTTGATCCGCCATGCCGAAATCGACACATCGGTGCTCGACAAACATGTCCCACTCTTCAAACGTCCCTTCATCTAAAAGCAACTCCAGTCGCTCGCGGGCGGTGAGCTTGCCCTTTTTGTGCTGGGAGTCGATGCGCTTTTGGCCGCCACCCAGGCGTGCAAGTTCGCGCTTGGCTTCAAGTTGTTCCAGGATGTCGTGCATGTTTTCCTTCTTTCGGATGTTCTGGGTTGGACTTCAATTGCTATAAAAAACGTAGCGTACTAAACAGTATTTTCGAGGGCTGCAAGCAGATTTCTGGCTGCAGTTGAAGCGGCCAGCTGGCCCGCCTCCACGGCACGGGTCATCTCGGGAAGGCTGGCGCGCACCGCCGGGTTTTGGCGAAAGCTCTGCTTCAGTCCGGCGTCGATACGCTCCCACATCCAGGCCAGTGCCTGGTGGCGCCGACGCTCTGCCAGCTTCCCGTTTGCCTGTCCCAATGCCTGAAACTCAGTCACCGCCGACCAAAAACTGTCAACGCCCGTGCCATTCAAGGCGCTGATCTGAATTACTTTGGGGTGCCAGAAATTTCCGGCCTGTGCATGGGCGTGCTGTTCGGGGCTGCCATGCATGCCAAGGAGGCGCAAGCTGGACGTGATCTGAGCGCGCGCACGGGTTGCCGCATCGGGGTCAATATCGGCCTTGTTGATAACCACCAGATCGGCCAACTCCATGACCCCCTTCTTGATGGCTTGCAGATCGTCACCCGCATTGGGTAGCTGCAGCAACACAAACATATCGGTCATGCCGTGCACGGCAGTCTCGGACTGCCCGACTCCAACCGTTTCCACAATCACAATGTCATAACCTGCAGCCTCGCACACCAGCATGGCCTCACGGGTTTTCTCGGCCACACCACCCAACGTGCCGCTGCTCGGGCTGGGGCGAATATAGGCCTCATTACGTACTGAGAGCTGCTCCATACGGGTCTTGTCACCGAGGATAGAGCCGCCCGAGACCGAGCTAGACGGATCAATGGTCAGCACCGCAACCCGATGGCCCTGCCCAATCAGGTACAAACCCAGGGTCTCAATAAATGTGGATTTGCCCACGCCGGGCACACCGCTGATGCCCAGGCGCAGTGACTTTCCAGTGTGCGGCTGTAAAGCAGTGAGCAGTTCATCGGCCTGCACGCGGTGGTCGGCACGGGTGGACTCCAGCAAGGTGATGGCTTTGGCAATCGCGCGGCGCTGCACTAATCCGGAACTGTCGGTGATGGAGGTTGCAGACACAGAGGGTCGCTCCTTGGTGCCTGGCGCATGGTGTGTCACCATTGTCATGGACGTCCTGAACTCGGAACCGCGACGTTCGCTCAGGCCAGGGCCGTTTTGATTTGTTCAAGCACTTCGCGGGCAGATACAGGAATCGGCGTGCCCGGGCCAAATATGCCCTTGACACCAGCTGCGTACAAGAAGTCGTAGTCCTGGCGCGGAATGACGCCGCCCACAAATACCACAATATCGTCCGCGCCTTGCTTCTTCAGTTCGGCAATGATGGCAGGCACCAGGGTCTTGTGGCCTGCGGCCAGGGTCGAGACGCCCACGGCGTGCACATCGTTTTCAATGGCTTGTCGGGCGCATTCCTCGGGCGTCTGGAAAAGTGGGCCCATGTCCACATCAAAGCCAAGATCGGCAAAGGCCGTGGCCACCACCTTGGCACCGCGGTCATGGCCGTCTTGGCCTAGCTTGCTGATCATCACACGCGGACGGCGGCCTTGCGCTTCAGCGAAGGCAGCAATGTCTTTCTTGAGCTGGTTCCAGTATTCCATGGTGTCTCCTTGCGCAGAGTCGTAGGCGGCGGCATACACGCCGCTGACCTTTTGCGTGTCCGCACGGTGGCGGCCAAAGGCTTTTTCCATGGCGTCCGACACTTCACCCACGGTCGCGCGCAGGCGGATCGCTTTGATGGACAGGTCCAGCAGGTTGCCTGAGTTGCTCTCTGCTGCGGAAGTAATAGCAGCCAACGCAGCATTGACGAGGGCTGAGTCACGTTTTTGCTTAATGCCATTCAGCCGCGCGATTTGCGAATCGCGCACCGCCACGTTGTCGATGTCGCGTGCCTCAATCACGTCCTCGGTCTTGAGTTTGTATTTGTTGACGCCGACGATGACGTCCTGGCCGCTGTCGATGCGGGCTTGCTTGTCGGCCGCGGCGGCCTCGATCTTGAGCTTGGCCCAGCCGCTGTCCACGGCCTTGACCATGCCGCCCATGGCTTCCACTTCTTCAATGATGGCCCAGGCGGCGTCAGCCATGTCCTGCGTCAGTTTTTCCATCATGTACGAGCCGGCCCAGGGGTCGATCACATTGGTGATGTGGGTCTCTTCCTGGATGATGAGCTGGGTATTGCGGGCGATGCGCGAGCTGAATTCGGTTGGAAGTGCAATCGCTTCGTCAAAGCTGTTGGTGTGCAGACTCTGGGTGCCGCCAAACACTGCCGCCATGGCCTCAATCGTGGTGCGCACCACATTGTTGTAGGGGTCCTGCTCAGTCAGGCTCCACCCGGAAGTCTGGCAGTGGGTGCGCAGCATCAGACTCTTGGGGTTCTTGGCGTCAAAGCCCTTCATTATGCGGCACCAGAGCAGGCGCGCGGCGCGCATCTTGGCTACTTCCAAATAGAAGTTCATGCCGATGGCCCAGAAGAATGACAAGCGCCCAGCGAATTCATCCACGTCCATGCCCTTGGCAATCGCAGTCTTCACGTACTCCTTGCCGTCCGCCAAGGTGAAGGCGAGTTCCAGCGCCTGGTTGGCACCGGCTTCCTGCATGTGGTAACCCGAAATTGAGATCGAGTTGAACTTCGGCATGTTCTTGGCCGTGTATTCGATGATGTCGCCAATGATGCGCATGCTAGGCGCCGGCGGGTAGATATAGGTGTTGCGCACCATGAACTCTTTCAGAATGTCGTTCTGAATCGTCCCCGAGAGTTTGTCTTGGCTCACACCCTGTTCTTCGGCCGCCACAACGTAGCCAGCCAAGACCGGCAGCACCGCGCCATTCATGGTCATGGAGACTGACACCTTGTCCAGCGGGATCTGGTCGAACAGGATCTTCATGTCCTCGACCGAGTCAATCGCCACACCAGCCTTGCCGACGTCGCCCGTCACACGTGGGTGATCGGAGTCATAACCACGGTGGGTGGCCAGATCAAACGCAACCGACACGCCCTGACCACCGGCGGCCAGCGCCTTGCGGTAGAAGGCGTTGGACTCTTCAGCGGTGGAAAACCCTGCGTACTGGCGAATGGTCCAGGGGCGCACCGCGTACATCGTCGCCTGTGGCCCGCGCAGATATGGCTCAAAACCCGGCAGCGTGTTGGTATGCGCCAGGTTGGCCGTGTCTTCAGCGGTGTAGAGGGGTTTGACGGCAATACCGTCGGGCGTGATCCAGTTCAGCGCGTCCACGTTGCCGCCGGGTGCAGACTTGGCGGCGGCCTTGGCCCAGGCTTCCAGGTTGGCGGCTTTGAATTCAGTGTTCTTGTCTGTCATGGCAGGGTCCTGTTTGGCCTAAATGGTGACCGTTTTTGTCTCGATCGTCGAGTCTTAGTGGTCTTTTAGTTTACATTATTCATAATTATTGATTCAAAATATTCTTTGCAGCTTACAGCGCCTCCACGATTTCAAGATGAGCCCCAAGCCCGACCATTCGACTGACCTGCGAGGTGGCAAGTCGCTATCGCACAAAGCCCTGTATGTGGAAGTAGCCGAATTGCTGCGTCAGCGCATTTTCAAGCGCGAACTCGAGCCTGGAAGCTGGATAGACGAGCTGCGCATTGCCGATGAATACGGCATCAGTCGCACACCCCTGCGCGAAGCCCTCAAGGTACTCGCAGCCGAAGGCCTGGTGACGATGAAGGTGCGCCGTGGTGCCTATGTGACCGAAGTGTCAGCCAACGACCTGGCCGACGTTTACCACTTGTTAAGCCTGCTCGAAAGCGATGCCGCCGGCGTCGTAGCCACCAGGGCGACAGACGCCGAACTGGCCGAGCTACAGGCTCTGCACACCGAACTGGAGGCTGCTGCCCTGCCGGGCACCACCAATGCCGACGCATTCTTTGCCGTGAACGAGCGCTTTCATATGCGCCTCTTGGAAATTGCCAACAACCGCTGGCGCGACCAGATGGTGGCTGACCTGCGCAAAGTCATGAAGCTCAACCGCCACAATTCGCTGCTCAAGACGGGACGCATCGCAGAGTCGCTGGTGGAACACCGCTCCATTCTCCATGCACTGCTGGCACGGGATGCCAGGGCCACGGTGCTGCGTATGCAAGAACACTTTGCCAATGGACTAGAGGCCGCAGCCTGATTTCCATTGCCTGCTGTCTGCAGCTATCACAAACATCTATGATCACAGGAATTAGACACGCTAACGCCCAATTCGCACCCGTCATGCGCCAAGAAAATGCTACTACTCCTATAGCATCGAACGCATATTCCACGAGGCTTATTGGAACTTTTTCACATCAGGGTTTGGACACAAGATAGACCCCAGGCAAGATTAACGCAGCACCCGCCAGATGGTGCCACCCCAGAGGCTCGCCGAGCACGCTCCAGGCTGCCAAGGCCGCATAAAGCGGCCCAAGATACAGCGTTACGGCGACGCGGCTGGCACCAAGTATCTTTTGCGCCCATCCGTAAATCCAATACGCCGCCAACCCCGGCGCCAGAGCCGCTGTAACAACCAAACCCGTTGCTGTCCATGACCAATCTGGGGTTCTGGATTGCAGCATCTCCCACGCCGCACAGGGCAGCAGCACCGCCACGCCACCGGCGCAAATGACCGCTAGGCGCGCGGTCGACCCCAGCGGGCTGGGCCAAAGCTTCTGCAGTAACGCATACAAAGCCCATGCCACCATGGCAGCCACAATCCACGCGTCGCCGGTTACCCACTGCACCTGGTTCAACGCCATCCATTGACCTTTAACGATGACGTGCACCACCCCGGACAGGGCAATCACCACCCCCACAGCCTGCAGCAAGCGAAAACGCTCGCCCAATAACACCACGGCTCCCAAAGCAATCAGCACGGGTGAGGCGGAGTAAATCAGCGAAATATTCATGGCGGCCGTAGTCTTGGCGCCCACGTACACCCAGGCCCCACAAACCAACATGCCGCAAAAGCCCAGCACCACGTACTGGTACCAAACAACTGCAATGGTGCGTCGCTGCGCCCAAAGCTCCTGGCGCGCCGCCACGGCGAGCAGCCCGCCAGCCAAAGCCCATCGCCCCAACGCCAGAGAGTAGGGCTCCACCACGCCGGGTGCTCGCCTGGCCACGATGTAATTCACAGCCCACAACGCTGGCACGCCCCAAATGGCAAATCGCGCCAGCCGCTCACGGCGCTCGTGCTGCGCAGAAGCCAACGAAACTTTGTCAAGCTGCTGCAAACGTGCCCCCATGCGATTGCGCAAGGACCTCATATGCCGACAGGCTCTTGAGTCGGTGGTCACTCCACACCTGACGCCAACGGCGAGCTCCGGGCAGCCCGTGGCGCAGGCCCAGCATGTGGCGTGCAATGGCACTCCACGGCGTGCCGTGTAGCGCTGACTCGCGGGACATATAGTCCACCATCTGCAGCTCGACCGATTCGCGGGTCAGAGCGGATGCGCACTCACCATAAAAAGTCGCGTCCCAATCACACATCAACCATGGGTTGTGGTATGCCTCGCGCCCCACCATCACGCCATCCACTGACAAAAGTTGTTCAGTAATCTGCTCGTTGGTGGTAATGCCACCGTTGATGGCGATGCTAAGTTGCGGAAAATCACGTTTGAGCTGATGCACCAACCCATAACGCAATGGCGGCAGTTCGCGGTTTTCTTTCGGACTCAGGCCCTTGAGCCAGGCATTGCGTGCATGCACAATAAACACCCTGCAGCCCGCCTCGCTGACTATGCCGACAAAGTCACGGACAAAGGCATAACTCTCCGACTTGTCGATCCCAATGCGGTGCTTGACCGTTACCGGAATATGCACCACGTCGACCATGGCCTTGACACAATCCGCCACCAGCTTGGGCTCGGCCATCAGACAGGCACCAAAGGCTCCGCGCTGCACCCTCTCGCTCGGGCAACCGCAGTTGAGGTTGATTTCGTCATAGCCCCAGTCCTGACCAAGGCGGGCGCAATGTGTCAGGTCTGCTACATCACTGCCACCCAGTTGCAGAGCAACCGGGTGTTCATCTGCGCTGTAGCGTAAGTGGCGCTCTACATCACCATGAATCAGAGCTCCAGTGGTCACCATTTCGGTGTAAAGCAAGGCTTTTCGACTCAGCAAACGGTGGAAATAGCGGCAATGCCGGTCGGTCCAATCCATCATCGGCGCGACAGATAACCGCCACGCCGTTGATTCATAACGTTTTTCTTTAAAATCAACAGCTTGCGACTGCTTTTCTATTGTCTCGTTTCCTGTCATTTACGCTTATTTGGTGCTATTTCGTTATGTTGGTGCTACATTCGGTGCTACTTGACCGACCGCGTAGCACTGAAACGAATGATGGGACCGACCAATGGGAACGATTACAACACGGAAGCGAAGTGATGGAACGATGGGCCACACGGCCCAGATCCGCCTCAAAAAAGCGGGCCGCATCATCTTCAGTGAGTCCAAGACTTTCGACCGAAAACCGGCCGCATCGGCTTGGCTCAAGAAGCGCGAGACTGAATTGGCCGAACCCGGTGCCCTGGAACAGGCGAAGATTGAAGACCCCACCTTGGCCGACGTCATCGATAAGTACAACCAGGACACCATTCGCCCCCACGGCAAGACCAAGGACCAGGTTCTGCGCAGTATCAAGGAATCCAGTCTTGGTGAGCTGCTTTGCTCTGAGATCAAGAGTCACACGCTGGTGGAGTGGCTGCAGGGAATGACGTCGCAGCCGCAAACCCGCTCCAACTACCTGTCACACCTTGGTTCAGTTTTCAGTGTGGCCCGGCCTGCGTGGGGTTACCCGCTGGACAAGCAGCAAATTGACGATGCACGCATGGCGGCTGATCGGCTTGGGCTGATCAGCCGGTCCAAGCAACGCACCAGGCGCCCCACTCTGCCCGAGCTGGACAAACTAATGGCGCACTTCACGGTCAGCGAGAAAAAGCGATCCAACGCGATCCCCATGACAAGCCTGATTTTGTTTTCGATCTACGCCACCAGGCGCCAGGAGGAATCCTGTCGCATGGTGGCGGAAGACCTTGACGTGGAGCAATCCGAGATCATCGTGCGCGATATGAAAAACCCCGGCGAGAAAATCGGCAACGATGTGATCACTATGCTTCCGCCCGAGGCCTTGAAGCTGATCCAGGCTCGCAAAGTGACCAAGGGGCGAATTTGGCCGTTCAACGCCCAGTCGGTCAGTTCGTCATTCACTCGTGCGTGCCAGATCCTGGGAATTGAGGATTTGCACTTCCATGACCTGCGCCATGAAGGTATCAGCCGCCTGTTTGAATTGGGCTGGAACATCCCCCGCGTGGCCTCTGTGTCGGGCCACCGCAGCTGGAAGAGTCTGCAGCGCTACACGCATATGAAGCAGACCGGTGACAAGCTCAAAGACTGGAAGTGGCGGGTGCAATTGCCAGTCGCAAAAAGTACAGACGAAAAAAATCCCCCGAGCCCATAAGCACCAAAGCTAGCAGTCTTGATAAGAGCCCAATTGGCGGGCGAATTTTGCTCTCTATTCACGAGCTGCAGCCCTCAATCCGACTTTCTCGACGCCGTGCCAAACTCGTCGCCGATTAGCTAGAAATTACTTTTGTTCACGCCAGGAATTACCATCGTCCAGAAGTCTTGAACGCCTAGTTCTCCCCCAATCATCGGGGGGGCTTTCAGACGTAGAAACGATGGCTCTTTCCCTTGCCTTTTTTCTTAAACTCTCTTCTGCTTGTTTCACGCGTTCATAAAACTGTTGGCGACTTAATTTTTCTTCAGCTGGCGACAATTTCTTACGCTGGAATTGAGTTGAAACTGGGTTAACTTCAGACTCAGGAATTGTTTGATAAAGCTCTACCCATCTCTGGATTGCAGATCTCTCCTTCTCGTTGAATACGAGAGCCCTGTAATAAGCGGCATCATCGATAGTGGCATACCTATTCACTTGCAACTGAAATGCGACAAACGCTGCAAAAAATCTGACATCCTTATCGAAATCTGAGCAAAAGTTCTTACGGGGGAAAAAGACCTGCTTAGTGCTTCTTCGTACCTGCAGAATGGCGTTTCTCTCATCTGGGTTGAATACACTTTTTGGGAATAAATCCTCAACTTCATTTCTAGAGACATCCGGAGATGCAATTTTGCTCACCTTGGGCAGAGCAACGTTGCGTGGCGCAGCTGACTTTGGCGTTGAATCTTTGCACCTGGCCTTCAGCTCTTTTCGCACTTTGAGACGATATTCGTCAGACTCTGCAAGACATAACCAACCAGCCACTTGCTCGAAACGGTCACGAAAAATGGCACTAGCCAAGTAACCACACTTCTCGAGAGACTTCATGACGTGGGAATAGACATGCTCGTTGTCAACGTTATAGCTAATCAGATTGAGCCAATCTACCAAGTCAACATCGTTTGTCTTAATTTGTTCTCTTTGCTGACCTTCACTTTCAAAAGTGCCATCGAGATACGAATAAAGTGAGATGTAGTTTTGGTGCCTGGGTTTCAAGACCGCATGGCAATTCTCCACAAAACATGCGATGAATCGCTTTTCGTCTAATGACAAAAATTCCATACCGGGATCTCCATCTAGCAATCTTATTTGTCGGTTAATCTGAAAAATTCGATTAGTCGAGTTTCGAGAACCAATTCCGCCAATCAAGCAGGCCCCTCAAAAGGACCACTTTCCCAACATTGCCCACAGCTTTCTTCCGGCCACATATTCGCGTCGTAGCCACACTTATTGCATTTGTAAAGCTTACCCTTGCCGATCTTCTTACCCTCGATATATCGCCAACTTCCCATCTTGGGGGACGGATCCAAGTAACGCCTCAATTCAGCTATGGACTTTGCGTCTTGCCGTGCAACTTCTGCAGCCAGCTTTGCTTCTTTGGCAATGTTCTTTGCATTTCTCTCTAAATGCTCAGTTGTCGCGGTTGTGGACAATTGTCCCGTTGGTGTCTCTGATCCTAACGAGGCAACTTGACTGGACATATTTACTTTTTTCAAGCTCTGCGGGGGGGACGGAACCTCTGTGACTTCAAAAGTCATCTTGCTCAAATATTTTTGAGAAATTTTCCCTAACTGACCATCTGAATTCTTAGGAGCCACCTTAGTTAAATGAATTCCATTGCCAATCGGACACTCATACGGCCACTGAGGCGAATCCAGATTTACAGTCAGTGAATCAATTGCATCCTGAGCGTCCTTTAGGTCCTTAAAGATTGTTTTTGGCGCTCCATTTGAGCTTATGCATTCCGGACATATCTCCCGCCGGACATAACTCGAAATTGGCTCACGTTCGTAACTTACATGAACGTCCAACCTTTCCCTACTGGTTAGGCCAAACCCGTTTATGTCGTAAAGATGAAAATTGCCGCATTTGGAGCAATGTGCCTCCGAGGAGGAAATTGATGCTACCGACCAGAGATTTTCCCGCGCATCAATAGCATCTTTCTGCAACTGATACCGCAGTAGTAAAAATTTTGTCCACATGTCAAAGCACGGCAATTTGCCCTGCGCTGAGTCATCAATCTTCACCATGGCGTTGTCTTTTTTTTGGATCGCTAATTGATAATGTTTTGGCTTATCACTCAAACCGTCACGGGCCGCATAACACCAAGCACAATGGCTTTTTCACCTGGATGCATGAAAAAGACCTTTACAGACCTACCCGCACTAGCAGTCAGGACTTGTCCGATGCCCCAATCACCCGTTCTGGGGTGCGTCTCTCGTTCCCCTTTTTTGTATTCCATGGCGTCTCCCAAAAAGTGGAGCTTCGTCGTCAGCTTGCTCAATCTGCAAGTTTCTTACGCCACGCTAGATTGTTAGCCTTCTCCGCATCAGTTTCTGCTTCTTCATCGACATTTTTCCAAACAGTCTGGAAGTGTGCACCAATGATGTCGCCGCGCACAATGACGTAGCCCGCCCGTAATTCTTTGTGACCCCATCTCGTCCAGTTCGCCGAAAAGGACCAGATGGCATCATCTGGTCCCATACCCTCCAGAAACGTCTTCCATGCGGAGTTCAGATGACCAAATGGCAACGCAGGCACCGCACCCAATGGATCTATGACGCGTTCACGAGATTCAATTTCTTCAACTGACAGTCTCTCTTGAAAATCATCGCGGCCGACTGAAAATTCACGCTGCTCGCCAGCAGATGCGCCTGAGTTGAAATCCATTCCCAGCATATCTTTGACCTTCATGAAAATGGCAATAGGCCACCCGACCACCACAGCAACAAAGGCAAGCAGCGGCACCACAAAGTTGTGCAGGATTCGATACGAGAGTTTCTCCCGATCTGGGTCCATGGCATTGAGAATGTCACGAAACGAATCCGACTCCTTCTTTTTCGTCTGCAGATGCGCACCGAGCACGACGACAAAGACAAACGCACCGAATCCAAGATACCAATACAAATAGATCACTTGACCTCCCCACTACCCTTGAATGGCCGGGGGAACACGGTCATGGCCCCCACTTCATAACCTTCAGGGGCCGTTTCGGACTCAGACTTTCCGTTGTGGCGTACGCGAGTCGTCTTTACGATTCCGCGCTCAAGATCCAGCAGCACATCGCACTCGTAAGTGCTGCCGTAGCCCATGTGAACATACTCAAGCTGTTTTCCCTGGGGAATCCTGATCGTGCCGGAGTACCAGTGAGCGAACACTCGATCTGGAAAGTCGGGAAACATAGTTGTCAATGAAGCCTCGACACCGCCTTCAAGCGTGCCGCTGATACCAATAAGGTACAACCTGCCATCCAAAATTTCCCAGCTGCCGACATAGCCACGCCAGAGCGCCGTGCAATTAGACTCAAAACCTGGATTGACACCACCCATGCCGAAATAGTCACTCAGCGGGTTGGTGCACATTGGGAGATCTTCTCCGTTGTAATGCAACCGCTCTGAAAATTGAGCTGTCATGTTATTTCCTCACTTTTGTCAGTTATCTGTATTCCGGACCGCGATCGCTCCACCAGGCGGTCGCAAATCCTGACGCTTTTAACTCAAGGACATCTGGACGCCACAGGTCGTAATACGAAGTGTTCAGGGCTTTGCTGATGAATGGCTCCGGCAAGCCCTTCGCCCGAAAATCAATGGACGTCATGTACTCGGTGATGGACCACTCTGTGTCGCGTGGCCTGCCCTTGTAACCAGACTGATGAAAACCGAATCTGGCATCTTGATCAACGTACCTACGCTCTCCAGCCAGAAAAATATCGGTACATGCACTGGCACATTTCTCCCGCACAAATGTGTCGAGATGATTGCTTTCAACGATTGCGACCAGTTTGTTCATCTCGGAGACATA
>CAIQBN010000561.1 GCA_903870065.1 uncultured beta proteobacterium
CTTTTGCCACTAAACAATGCGTATCCGTCGATTGCGAGGATTGCCGGGCAACCGGCCGCAACAGAACCGCATCGACCGGCGCCAGGATCCGCTGCGCTTGCGCTAACGATTTGTCGATAGTGCAGTGCATGCGCGATGCGCTGCTCTTGACTCATCTGGGCGTAACTCGTAAATTGCGGCTAAGGTACTGCATGTTCTGGGGCGATTGGCCCCGGGCGCGAGCCCTTGGAGGATGAAAGCATGATGACCCGTCTGATTCGCTGGCTCAACTACGCCGCTATCCTGTTCCTGGCTCAAACGGCATGGGCCGATTCGGCCAGTCTGCTCAGCCAGGCGCAAACGGCGAACCCCACACGCTACCAGTTCGCTATCACCAATGCCGCCGAAATTCGAAACACCACGGACAACAAGGCGTTCAGCATTTGGTGGCAGCCAACCAGCGGCATACCCGCGGGCGTGATCGTGACGCTGCATGGGCACGCCAGCTATGCCACTGACGGGTTTTACCTGTGGCAACCCTACGCTCAATCTCGCGGCTATGCCATCCTGGCCCTGCAATGGTGGTTTGGCGGCGGCGAAGCCGTGAATGACTATTACTTGCCGGAGGAAATGTACCCCCTGATTGCTGCGATCTTGAAGGAGAAGGGCGTCAAGCCAGGGACCGCACTGTTGGAGGGATACTCACGCGGGTCGGCCAACTCCTATGCCATGGCTGCGCTGGACACCGCCGCTGGAAACCGTTACTTTGGCATGATCCACTCCAACGCGGGCGGTGCCGCTACCGGTTTTCCACCGAACCAACAGATTGCGGCGGGAGCGTATGGCGCAATGCCGTTCAGCGGAGTTAAGTGGATGATGTATTGCGGTGAACTTGATCCTGACCCCACCCTTAGTGGCTGCCAGGGCATGGCAGCGGCAAAGGTGTGGGTCACGAAATACGGAGCCGATGTGAAACTGTTTATCCAGGATCCCGTTGGTGATCATGGCGGCTTTATGACTAACCCCGACAACGTGGTGACTGCATTGGGACAGTTCTCGCCTGCAGGCAGCAGCGTCGCCGCATCGGATTGCCTCTTCAATTGGGCTGAGAGATCATTTTCGACCTTCTTTGCCCCGGCGGGGGTGGCATCACAAAGCGTGTCGAGCTATTACTACCGGTATTACCCCAACACGCGCAATTACCTGGCCACAAATTTCGCGGATAGCCACTTGATTGCGCTGGGTGCCGCCACCGGTGGCACGCTGGTTGACTTGGGGGTTACGGCCAACTTTCTGGGCAGCGCGGGTTGTGTGGCCGCGAACCCACCCGGTGCGGTGACTGTGTCGGCGGTCAATAAGCAAAACGCAGGAACGGCGAGCTTCGGGTCCTCCAGCAAGTTGCAGGTAACGTGGACAGCACCCAGTGGTTACACCGTAGATCACTACGAGGTGGTCGCCACCGAGGCCACCACCACCACCGTTGTCAGCGTGAACGCCGCCGCAACGGCAAGCAGCGCCACACTTTCACCGCTCAAATCGGCGACCACCTATGCAGTGGTCGTGCGTGCTTGCAAGGACAGCACCTGCAGCAGTGCCGGATCTTCTGCGGCCGTGGGCGCGACGACGGCGGCTGAGTATTGGCAACTGCAAGGCAGTGGCAATGCCGTGTCTGGCCTTACCAAGCCGGTAGCCGATGGCAACGCGCGCCTCTCGGCCACGCGCTTTGGGCCCGAAGCGGGTGCCAGCGCCAACACCGTACAGTTCTACTATGGACCGCAGGGCGTTACCGGGCAGTCCGTGGCGAGCAGCGGGGTGGTTTCTGCGGGCAGTCCGTCGAGCTACTTGAGCGGTTTTACCAGCTATGCCAGCACCAGCGGGATACGCTCACCTTCCAATGCCACCAGCGGCATCAAGGGCATCATGACCGGTCAAGGGGTGCCACTGTCGGTGGCCATGGGCGCCAAGGTGCGCCTGTTTTTTGAATCCAACGATGTGGATGGGAAAACACGCATTTACTCGGTCGACAGTGTGGATGGTTACGTGGGGCGGGACTTCAACAAAGGCACAGCCACCACCTGCTCCACGTCGGCCGACTACCAGTCTTCCGGCAATTGTCCTGC
>CAIQBN010000562.1 GCA_903870065.1 uncultured beta proteobacterium
CGCGCAGACCGGCAAGCTGCTGGATGCGGGTCGCGCACTGCGAACCGATACCGCCAATCGTCTTCTGGAGAAACTTCAGAGTCGGCAAAGCGAATCCCTGGAGCAAGGGGGCTTGCTGGAGGGTTTGATCGTGGGCGGCATCTTGGTGGCGCTGCAAGAAGGCACCAATGGCAATTTGGCGACCAAGGTGGATTTGAAAGGGTCGGATGAACTGGCAATGATTGGCCGCGAGTTTGAAAAAATGCTTGCGGTTCTTTCGTCGTTGGTAGCCGATGTGCGCAGTGCTTCGAGTATGGTGACGCACATTGGCGGCCTGTTGGTTGACGATGGTCACTCGCTATCGCAGCGTACCCAGTCGCAGGCCCTGAGCCTGGAAGAGGCCACCACCAATGTCGGCGAGGTCAGCGACACCGTTGCACGCAATTCGGAAGCTGCGCAGGAAGTCAGCATGATGACCCGTAGTCTGCACAATGAGGCGGAAAATGCCACCGAACTGATGGCCACGACCATTGCGGGTATGACTGCGTTGCAGACCACCTCCAACCGCATGTCCGAGATCATCGGAACGATCAATGGTATTGCCTTTCAGACCAATTTGCTGGCGCTCAATGCAGCGGTAGAAGCAGCAAGAGCTGGCGAACAGGGTAATGGCTTTGCAGTGGTAGCAACTGAGGTGCGAAATTTGGCACGTCGCAGCCAAGCGGCCGCCGGCGAGGTGCGCGGAATGATTGCTGATTCCGCATCGCGTGTAGGTTCTACCGATCCACTCGACTCATGCAGCGCTCACGCCAATTGGAGCAGGCTGTCGCTGGGGTTGGAGAATGCGTTCCCGGTATTGCATGACCCGCATGGTGGCTACGTCGACCGTGATCTGGACGTATTTGCGCCTGGGGGCGAACCATCACATGGAGGCCACTGTGCAACAGCGCATGGACGGAATCTTTGAGGCGCGGGGAGTCGGGGATTGTAAGAAAAATAGGCCTTTTTCCCTCGTGGAGTCTGCGTAAGAAGCTATCAATTCAGGAGTGATTAACCTGTCCGTTGGTCACGGTGAAGTGCATAAAGCTGGACGCTCGCCCTGGCACTGCCCCATGCCTACCGCCGCACGTCCAGCCCACTCGCTACTGCAGCCGCGCGCGGGTGGGCCAGCGGGGAAAATCCAAGCTCTACAACCCGTGCAGCCCGGAGCGCTCACCGGTGCAGTACCTGTGAGCGGTGTTAATCGCCTGCATCTACGAAGTGTTCCTGCTGCTGTGCGCCAAGGATCACGCCCAAGTCAGGGATTGAGCAACACCGCCGTTGCCGCAAAGGGCACGACCGACCCATCGGTAATCGACAAGTAGAGGACCTGGGTATCGATGCTGCCAGTGGGCGTGAGGAAATGGAAATCGTCGATGTAGCCTTCGGCGGTGTCGTTGAGCTGCTCGCCATTGGGCCACAGGAAGCGCACATTCCTGGCCACACTCACACCCTCCCAGTCCTCAAACTCCACTGTGGCGGCAGCTCCTGTGGTGCGTGCATCCGCATAGATCAGCTTCTTGGGACCTACAAATGGCAAGGTGGAGGTGGTGGTTCTTCCTGTGGTGATGGAGGGATCGCCAAAGTACATCTTGTAGCGCGTATCGCCAATGTGCATGGGCAGTGCCGCCTGCGCACTCGCGAATGCCTTGGGGCAACCCGCAGTGTCATACTGGGGAACAAAGGCAGTGCCATTCCACACCGCGTAGCCATGGTTGTGGCTGGCCGTGGTGCAGCCGCTGATTTTATCGATGGTGAACACCATGAAAGTTCCGGCCGCGCCGTCCCAGCGCCAGTCGGTTAACGTGGGCCAGGCAATCTTGTTTTGGCGCGCCGCGTTGATTTTGTTGACAGGGTTGACTGCATCACCCGCCACACCAAGAACCACCGTGGCAGGACAATTGCCGGAAGACTGGTAGTCGGCCGACGTGGAGCAGGTGGTGGCTGTGCCTTTGTTGAAGTCCCGCCCCACGTAACCATCCACACTGTCGACCGAGTAAATGCGTGTTTTTCCATCCACATCGTTGGATTCAAAAAACAGGCGCACCTTGGCGCCCATGGCCACCGACAGTGGTACCCCTTGACCGGTCATGATGCCCTTGATGCCGCTGGTGGCATTGGAAGGTGAGCGTATCCCACTGGTGCTGGCATAGCTGGTAAAACCGCTCAAGTAGCTCGATGGATTGCCCGCAGATACCACTGCGCTGCTCGCCACGGACTGCCCTGTGATCCCCAGCGGGCCATAGTAAAACTGCACCGTGTTGGCAGCGGCACCCGCTTCCGGGCCAAAGCGTGTGGCCGAGAGGCGCGCGTTGCCGTCGGCAACCGGCTTGGTCAGTCCGGACACCGTATTGCCACTGCCTTGCAGTTGCCAATATTCAGCCGCCGTCGTCGCGCCCACGGCCGCAGAAGATCCTGCACTGCTGCAGGTGCTGTCCTTGCAGGCCCGCACGACCACGGCATAGGTGGTCGCCGATTTAAGCGGTGTGAGTGTGGCGCTGCTTGCCGTTGCGGTGGCATTCACGCTGACAACGGTGGTGGTGGTGGCCTCGGTGGCGACCACCTCGTAGTGATCTACGGTGTAGCCACTGGGTGCTGTCCACGTTACTTGCAACTTGCTGGAGGACCCGAAGCTCGCAGTGCCAGCGTTCTGCGTACTGACCGCCGACACGGTCACTGCACCGGGTGGGTTGGCCGCCACACAGCCCGCATTGCCCAGAAAGTTGGCCATAACTCCCAGGTCAACCAGCGTGCCGCCGGTGGCGGCGCCCAGCGCGATCAAGTGGTTATCCGCGAAATTCGTGGCAAGGTAATTGCGCGTATTGGTGTAATACCGGTAGTAATAACTCGACACGCTTTGCGATGCCAACCCCGCAGGTGCAAAGAAGGTCGCAAATGACTTTTCTGCCCAATTGAAGAGGCAGTCCGATGCGGCGACGCTGCTGCCTGCGGGCGAGAACTGGCCCAATGCCGTCACCACGTTGTCGGGGTTGGTCATAAAGCCGCCATGATCGCCAACCGGGTCCTTCATCAGCAACTTCATGGTGGCGCCATACCTCGTCACCCAATCCTTGGCGGCCGTCATGCCCTGGCAGCCGCTGAGGGTGGGGTCAGGATCGAGTTCACCGCAGTACATCACCCACTGGACGCCAGCAAAGGGCAAGCTACCGTAGGTGCCTGCCACGACCTCCTGGTTGGGTGGAAAGCCGGTGGCTGCCCCGCCCGCGTTGGAGAGCATCATGCCAAAGTAGCGGTTGCCCAATGAGGTATCCAGCGCAGCCATGCCGTAGGAATTGGCTGCCCCACGGGAATAGCCGTGGAATAGGGCGGTGCCGGGCTTGACTCCCTTGTCCTTGAGAATCTTTGCCAACAGGGGGTACATTTCGTGCGGTAAATAGTAGTCGTTCACCGCTTCACCACCCCCAAACCACCATTGCAGGGCCAGGATGGCGTAACCACGCGACTGGGCGTACGGCTGCCACAAATAAAACTCGTCCGTGGCATAGCTGGCGTGACCATGCAGTGTCACGATCACGCCCGCGGGTGTGCCGCTGGCGGGCTGCCACCAAATGCTGAACGCCTTGTTGTCCGTGGTGTTTCGAATTTCGGCGCCATTGGTGACAGCGAACTGGTAGCGTGTGGGGTTGGCCGTTTGCGCCTGGCTAAGCAGACTGGTCGAATCGGCCCATGCCGTTTGAGCAAGAAACAGGACGGCTGCGCAAGCGAGCCAGCGAATCAGACAGGTCATCATGCTTACATCCTCTATCGGCTCGCGCCCGGAGCGAGCCGCCCCAGGAACATGCAATACCAGAGCCGCAATTTACGGTTTACGCCAAGGCGAGTCAATACCTGCGCATCGCGCATGCACTGCACTATCGACAAATCGTTAGCGCAAGCGCAGCGGATCCTGGCGCCGGTCGATGCGGTTCTGTTGCGGCCGGTTGCCCGGCAATCCTCGCAATCGACGGATACGCATTGTTTAGTGGCAAAAG
>CAIQBN010000563.1 GCA_903870065.1 uncultured beta proteobacterium
GCCGGCAGCACCCTGACCGACCACAAACCGACCGCCAACATGGCCAGCATGTGATCCAGCCCCAAGGGGTGCAACAGGCCGGAAACGAGGCTCGTTGTGTCGTGACCGGTGTGCGCCTGTGCACTGCCCGCCAGAGCCAGCAAACCGGTTGCGGCGAACTTTGCGACAGTGTGGGATGTGAGGGATTTCATTTAGGTAGTCTCCGTTACAGCAGGGGTTGATTCACGCATCAAGGACGGTTTTTCCTGTACCAGGCTTCCGTCTTTGTCCATTGCGGGCACCTTTTCGCCGCGCAAAATTTTGCCTAACAATTCTTCATCGACCGGATCATATTGCACGCCGCCCGGTGGAGTCACCAGCAGTTTGTCCAGAAACGCAGTGGCCTCAGCGATGGCCGCCTCCTGGGTGCGAAACCGGTGCATCGGTGAATGCAGGGAGTGCATTTGGCAGACCCCCAGTTCGTCAATCGTATTGACCATAAACCTAAAATTCCCGCCGGGAAAGGCGATCAAGTTTTTGCTTCCCAATGGCAGGTCTTGCCAGGCGTCCTTCGGCCCTGGAAATAACAGCAGACTCATCATCCAGGGCGTGATCAGCATGCCCATGATGCGTCCTTCAAAGTGCTGGAAGCCCAATGTTGTGACCTTGAGTGTCGGGTTCAGCAAGGGTAAACCTGCCATTTGCTCGCGGTGAATACCTTCAAACAGATTTGCTACCTGCGTCGCCTGGTTTTCTGGGGAGTCTGTTTTCATGCCCCGGCCTCCGCCATGGCTTGACCCAGCCCCGGAAAGTGATGGGGCACATCAATTGCGTCGGCACCATCCATGATTTTTTGCAGACCATCGAGCGCCAGGTCGATTTCTTGTGCTTGTTGTTCGTCTATCACTTCGCGCGCCCAACCCAAAAAGGTAATCACCCAGGTGCCAATGGGCTGCTGGCCGACCAGCAGCATGTTGACATTTTCATCCCCGTTGCGTCCACGGCACACGGACATGATCTCATCGCTTTGGATCACCTGAACAGGAGTTCCTACGCACATTCGGCTTGCTCCTCCAGCGCGGCCTGGTGGTGCCAATGCCCCATTCGCACAGCATTGCGCCGCGCGGCCGTTACACCGATCAGAGCCAGTTCCTGCAGCAACATTTCAACCATGGGTTCGAGTCCGGCCGCTGCCTGTGTGCTTAATCCCAGTCGGTTCTCCAGCCCATACGGAACCATGCCGATGATGGCGACACGCTGCGGCGTCTCTCCGCGCATGGCCAGCAGTGCCAACAGGTCAGAGAGTCCGAGCTGATGGTTGGAAATCTTGGTCTGAAAAAAGGCGTTAATTTCTTTGTCTGCGATGCGAACCAAGGTGCCCGGCGGCCGGTCAAAATTGACTGCATCGGCAATGATCAGGCAATCTGCCGTGCGCATTGGCTCGAATAGTTCCATTCCGGTGGTGCCGCCGTCCATGAGTCGCACATTTGCCGGAAATTCATAACGGCAATCCAGCTCCTCGACCGCACGCACACCGATGCCCTCATCCTGCATCAGCACGTTGCCCATGCCAATGACCAGGATGTTGTTGAACTCGCGCGTTGTATTCATGTCTTGCGCCATGGCTGGGTGCCTACAAAGCCTTGACCTGAACGATTTCACGCTGCTCGTTGTCGAACATGTGAATCGCGCAGGCAATGCAGGGGTCAAAGGAGTGCACGGTCCGCAGCACTTCCAGTGGCCGGTCCGGGTCCGCAATCGGGTTGTTCATCAGCGCCGCTTCGTACGGTCCGGGCTGATCATTGGCATCGCGCGGACCCGCATTCCAGGTGCTCGGCACCACCGCCTGGTAATTTTTGATCTTGCCGTTATCGATCACCACCCAGTGTGACAATGCGCCGCGCGGCGCCTGGTGGAAGCCAACACCCTTGATCTCCCCCTTGGGAAAGGTGGGGGCGTTGAACGTGGTCTGGTCTTTGCCAATGTTTGCCACCAGTTTTTCCCATTGGTCGTTCAGGGTGTCGATCATCACACCACAGCGCACCGCGCGTGCAGCATGGCGGCCAATGGTGGATTGCAGCGCGATGAGCGGAACATCCGACAACTTGCCCACCGCCTTCATGGTCCCAATGGCTTGGTCCAGGTATTTGATATAGCGCTTGTTACCGGAGGCCACACCCACATGCACGTCAGCAAGTGGGCCGACTTCGGCGCGTTTGCCATAGAACGTAGGCGCCTTCACCCACGAATATTTGCCGTTTTCCTGGAAGTCGGTGTATTGCGGTTCGGTTTCGCCATCCCACGGATGCAGGGCCTTGTCGCCGGTGTACCAGGCGTGCTTGGAGCTCTCGGCAACACCGTCGCGGAAATAGGCATCATTGAAGTTGGTGATGGGTTTGAGCGATTTCAGATCGCCGCCGCTGATATAGCCGCCTGGCAGGTCGAACACGGTGCCTTTGCTGTCTTGTGGGCAGTCCGGGACCGACAGGTAGTTGTTGATGCCGCCACCGTATTTGGTCCAGTCAAGATAGAACGCCCCGACGGCAGGCACGTCGGTCAAGTAGACCGATTTCACGAAATGTGAAAGTTTGTCAATGAATCCTTTGATCAGCATCAACCGTTCAATATTCAGGACGGAAGGCGCATCATGACTGATGGAGTTGGATACCCCGCCAACCGCCACGTTTTGGATATGTGGACTCTTGCCGCCCAGGATCGCCACAATCTTGTTGGCAAAATTTTGCACATCCAGGGCTTGCATGTAATGGGCAACGGCCATGAGGTTGACATCAGGCGGCAGCTTCATTGCCGGGTGTCCCCAAAAACCGCTGGCAAACGGACCGAGTTGACCACTGCCGACGAAGGTCTTGAGACGATCCTGCACGGCCTTCATTTCATGCGGACCGTTCAAGGACCAGTCAGACAGCGACTCGGCGAGCTTTGATGTGGTGGCGGGATTGGCCTTCAGTGCCGAGGTTACATCCACCCAGTCGAGTGCCGACAAATGGTAAAAATGGACGATATGGTCCTGGATGGCATGTGCCGTCTGAATGATGTTGCGAATGAGTTGTGCATTGACCGGAACCTCCAGTTGCAGTGCGTTTTCTACCGCTCGCACGGATGTGATGGCATGGACCGTGGTGCAGACGCCGCAGAAACGCTGGGTATATGACCATGCTTCACGCGGATCGCGCCCGACGAGTATCTTTTCAATGCCGCGCCACATTTGGCCGGAAGACCAGGCCTTGGTGACATGGCCGTTGTCAACTTCGACATCGATGCGCAAATGACCCTCAATACGGGTGATGGGGTCTACTGTGATGCGTTTTGCCACTTAAATTCTCCTTAACCGAATGGGATGTCAGATGCTTAATGCTCTTCGCGAGCCAAAACCGGGAATCGGGTCACGATGAACAGATAAACCATGACTTCGATGGCAACCATTCCTACGGTGATCAAGATCTCGGGCAGGGCAGGAAAGTAGGCGTAGCCTTCGCCCGGATTGAAGGTGATCAAGAAGGCGTCGAATCGGTACAGCGCGCCTGCCAGCATCATGCAAAGCGCTGCGTAAAACAGCTTTTTGCCTTCGGCACGACGCGTTGGCGAACTCAGAATGACCACCGGGTAGACGAACATTGCTGTCTCGACCAGAAACATGAGGCTGCCCAGATCAAGTGCAAAGATCAGTCCGAGCTTGCCAGTGACCAGGAGTGTCCCAAATCGCACCACCAGAAAGGCGACGCTGACCCCGACAATAATCTTGCCTATTCCGACCAACATCGGAGTTTCAGGCTGCCGTTTGAACCCTGCTGCGCCCACGGAAGCTTCAAAAATGACGGCGGAAAATCCCATAATGAAGGCTGAGAGGATGGCCAGCAGAGGCTGCAGTTCCATGGTCTGCCACAGCGGATGGACCTTCCAGCCCATGGCAATCAGGAAACTGCCAAGCGACGACTGATGCATTGTTGGCAGCAGAATTCCAAGCGCAATGAAAAAGAACAGTACGCCACTGAGTTTCTTCTGCAAGTTTTCTGCCCGGTACTTCTCGAAGACCGTTGGCAAGAACTCGATGGCGAGCACTGTGACGTAAAGAAATACACACAACGCCACTTCAAGCATCACCGAATGCGTGTTGACCTGCCAGGGTAGAAAGATGTTGTAAAAATTCCAATAGCGACCCATGTCAACAAAGGCGCCGGCCGCGCCGAGCGCATAGCCCAGTAAGCTGGTGAGCACCGCCGTACGCACCAGTGGGTGATAGCGCCCCTTGTTGAAGACGTAGACCGTCACGGCCAGCGCGTAGCCGCCACACGCAAACGCGGTGCCCACGACGATGTCATAGACCACCCAGATGCCCCAGGGGTAGCCCCCATTGAGATTGGTGACCGCACCAATGCCAAAGAAAAATCGCACCAGCAGCAAAACAATGGCGGTTACACCGAACGCTCCCAGCACCAGGAACGGGGGGGTAAGTAACGGTCGATTCAATACAACGTGGTGATTCATGGCTTGTCTCCCTCACCGTGGTTGGCGATCTCTGTGTTGCGCCTGACAATCCAGGTCAACCCACCCAGGGCGATTGCCGGCAGGCCCATATAGGCGTACACCGTGCTTTGAACGCCTTCGGATATCGAAGCGGCTGAGCGTTCGCCCAGTGGCGGCATGCCAAGCTTGTCGTAGGGCACCGCCGACAGGTGCATGACGTTGGTGCCGCCGGCCTCCTTTTCGCCCCAAACGTGGTTTTGGTAATTTGGTACGGCCTTTTCGTGGTGGCTTGCTGGCTTGCGCACGTCCCCCATCGGGTATTTGTAGACCTGACCAGGCTTGAGTGCTAGGCGGCGTTTTGCCTCCTCAAGCAACGCCGCGCGGGATCCGAACAGCGTCGCGCCAGTGGGGCAGGCTTCTGCGCACCCTGTCATCCCACCCTTGGTGATCCGTTCGACACCCTTCTGGTTGCACATTTCGCACTTGTGAATTTTGCCAAGCGGGTTGTCGTAGTCGTACTGTGGCACGTTGTAAGGGCAGCCCGTCATGCAGGTCCGGCAGCCAATGCAGACATCGGGGTCGTAGTTGACAATGCCGGTCAGCGGGTCGCGGGTGAGCGAGGTGACCGGGCAGACCGACACGCAACCCGGGTCGACGCAGTGCATGCAACTGCGCTTCTCAAAGGCGAAACCGTTAATTTCGCGGTCTTTCTGAGCGCCAGTGCCGTCCTTATAAACTTTGATGACGTTCAATGTCTTGGGTGACAGGTCCAAAGCGAAGTCCGCATGCACGTCCTTGCCCATGGGTACTGGTGGCATGCCGTTGACTTCTTTGCACTTGCTGACACAGGCCTTGCAGCCTACGCACAGCGTTGAGTCAAAAAGCATGCCAACAGCTTGCGGTGCGGGCTCCAGA
The DNA here is from genome assembly GCA_903870065.1 of uncultured beta proteobacterium. Lineage (GTDB taxonomy): Bacteria > Pseudomonadota > Gammaproteobacteria > Burkholderiales > Burkholderiaceae_C > Allorhodoferax. The sequence goes on from CAIQBN010000563.1 coordinate 5,380, forward strand.
TTGGGTCTGGCGTTTGCGGTCGTGCTCGCCAGCGCGGCGCCGGCGGCTCCGAGTGACGTCTGAAAGAATTTTCTGCGCTTCATGCTCATGCCCCTTTGCCGGGCTCTTGCTTGGTTTCGTCATCCTTCTCGCCCAGCTTTTTGCCGGTGACCAGAGCCGCCCCCATGACAGCGCCGACTGCGGCACCGCCCACAGCGGCTGCCACGGTAATGGTGGATGAGGCAGAACTCTGCCGTTCGGCAATGATCGGGAAGACGTTAGGCGGCGTATGGGTCTTGACCTCAGACAGGCTGAACATAGGTTTGTTAAACCCTGTGCCTTCTTCGGAGCAGCCAAAGCAGGGATGACCCACGCCAATGGGCCAGACGCCACCACCGACGTTGTTGTATTCAAGGCTGGGGCAGTTGTTGTACGTTTCAGGCCCCTTGCAACCGAGCTTGTAGAGGCACCAGCCTTGCCGGTGACCATCGTCGCCAAATTGCGTGGCAAAGCGACCCGCATCAAAGTGTGGGCGGCGGTAGCAGTTCTCGTGGATCAAGCGGCCGTAGGCCCATTTTGGTCGCCCCTTCTCATCGATCGGAGGCAACTTGCCATAGGTTACGAAGTACAGCACGGTGCCCAGGAAGTTGGCCGGGTTCGGCGGGCAACCGGGGATGGTGACGACTGTCTTGTCCTTGAGAAATTGCGGGGCGCCCGTTGCTCCGGTGGGGTTGGGCGAAGCCGATTGCACACCCCCCCAGCTAGCGCAGGAACCAAAAGCAACAATGGCAGCGGCGCCTTCGGCAGCTTCCCTGGTGGCATCCATCATGGTCTGCCCGCCGATCTTGCAGAAGATGCCGTTTTGTCCTGTCGGGATCGCGCCTTCAATGACCAGCAAGTACTTGCCCTTGTATTTTTTCATGGTCTCGCGTTTGATTTCTTCCACGCGGTGACCTGCTCCAGCGTCCAGCGTCTGGTGGTAGTCCAGTGAAATCAGATCAAGAATCAGGTGCTCAAAACTGGGCTGTTCCGAGCGCAACAAAGATTCGGTAGGTCCAGTGCACTCCTGGCCATGCAACCAGATCACGGGTGTTCTTGCCGGATTTGCGATTGCCTCTGCCATTGCAAGGGCAGACTTTGTTCCCAGACCAAACGAAGCCGCGACGCCTGTGCAGAAGTTGAGGAAGGTTCGACGGGAGACACCCAAACGCTTTTCGACTTCAGAAAAGTCATGGCCGGTTTCGTCGGCAATATCAAACTCACGAACGTTCATCAAGTTCTCCTCATTTTTTTGCCCACCGCCCATGGCAACGGGCGTCAAGCGTGTTCTGTGCAAATGCGCAAACCCACCATCCGGTCTCCACAGCAAACCGCTTCGCGAGTTGCTGGAGTGCATGCAAATACTCAAGTTTTGTGCCGCAAAATGGTGCATTAGCGTAAACCCCTAGAGGGTTACACGCGGTCACTCGGCACGGACGGTTCCCGCTGGCACTGTTGCTGTGCCGGGTTTGGGTTGCAGGTGGTTACTGCGTTTGCAGATTGATTGGTCTACTGCAAACTTGCATGGCAGCCCGCAGGCTGGCAAGGGCTGGTCGGCGCTTCAGGCCAGCATGCTCAGCGCCACTGCCTCGGCCACCTTGATGCCGTCGACCGCTGCCGACAAAATGCCGCCGGCGTAGCTGGCGCCTTCGCCGGCCGGGTAGAGCCCTGTCACGTTGGTGCTTTGCAGCTTGTCACCGCGCGGAATTTTGAGCGGTGACGAGGTTCGTGTCTCCACACCGGTCAGCACCGCGTCCGCCATGTCAAAGCCCTTGATTTTTTTGCCGAAGATCGGCAGTGCTTCGCGGATGGCTTCAATGGCGTAGACGGGCAGGCTGCTGGCCAGGTCACCGAGCTTCACTCCGGGCTGGTAAGACGGCTGCACGCTACCCAAGTCACTTGATGGCCGGGCGGCCATAAAATCGCCCACCAGTTGCCCGGGTGCCTCGTAGCTGCTGCCGCCCAGTGCGTAGGCACGCGATTCCAGCATGCGCTGCAGAGCGATGCCGGCCAGCGGATGCGTGGCGGCTGCACTGCCCGGCGGGTGTGTCCCGGCCAGAGCGGCTGCCTCGTGTGCGTAACGCGGCCCGTCAACCGGACCAAAGGCCTGCACGAAGCTGGCCTCGTCACGCGGAAAGTCTGCGGGGTCAATGCCCACCACGATGCCGGCGTTGGCATTGCGCTCATTGCGCGAATACTGGCTCATGCCGTTGGTGACCACGCGACCCGGCTCCGAGGTGGCCGCCACCACTGTGCCGCCGGGGCACATGCAAAAACTGTAGACCGAGCGCCCCTTGCCCGCGCCCGTCTGCGCGTGGTGCACCAGCTTGTAGTCGGCAGCGCCTAGCATCGGATGGCCGGCGTGCCGCCCCCAGCGCGCCTGGTCGATCACGCTTTGGGGATGCTCAATGCGAAAGCCTACCGAAAACGCCTTGGCATGAATGGCCACACCGCGCTGGTGAAGCATGGCAAAAGTGTCACGCGCGCTATGGCCCAGCGCCATCACCACGTGGCTGGCGGAAAGTTCGCTGAGGCTGCCGTTTTGAGCGTTTTGAAGCACTAGCCCTCGTAAACATTGCGTACCATGCTCACGTTTTAATAGCACATCAACCACGCGTTGTTCAAAGCGCACCTCGCCCCCCATGGCAATGATTTGTTCGCGGATGCTCTCCACCACCTTGACCAGCTTGAAGGTGCCAATGTGGGGGTGCGCTTCAAACAGAATTTCGGGCGGTGCACCGGCGGCGACAAACTCCTGCATCACCTTGCGCCCCAAAAAGCGCGGGTCCTTGATCTGGCTGTAGAGTTTGCCGTCCGAGAACGTGCCGGCGCCGCCCTCGCCAAACTGCACATTGCTTTCGGGCTTGAGTGTGTTCTTTCGCCACAGACCCCAGGTGTCTTTGGTGCGCTGGCGCACGGTGGTACCGCGCTCCAGCACGATGGGGCGAAAACCCATTTGCGCCAGCACCAGTGCGGCAAACATGCCGCAGGGTCCAAAGCCCACCACGACCGGGCGCAACGCCAGATCAGGCGGAGCGTGGCCGACCGGGTGGTAGGCCATGTCCGGCGCCTTGTTGATGTGCGGGTGCCTGTCAAAGCGCAGCAGCAGGGCATCTTCCTGAACCCTGTTCACCAGGGAAATGTCCACGATGTAGACCACCAACAGTTCCGCCTTGCGGGCGTCGAAGCTGCGCTTGAAGACATCAAGTGTGGCAATGTCGGCAGGTGCTATTCCGATCGCCTGGGCAGCCAGCGCTTTCAACGCATTGACCGGGTGCGGGGCTGGGGCACGGTCTGCTTCAGTTTCGGTAGGCGCATCGGCGGCGCGGCGCGCCTCAACCGGGACGTCCGAGAGTGGAAGTTTGAGTTCAGTTATCCGAATCATGGCGGGTCAGGCTCGTGGTTATCAAGCAAGGGTCAATGATACGGCGGGCCGGCAGGGAATCAACGGGCGGTTGACACGGGCCGTTGCGGGCAGGGTCCTGCAGTACCATCATTTCTGTTGCAGCACTCAAAAGAGACACACTTTATGGTTACGGTCAAAAAGTCCGCCAAGGTCAACGCCACGGTCACCGACCCCGTTCCGCGGCGCAAGGTCGGCTCAGCTGCGCCAGCCAAACCGACGGCACGGGCTGCCCGGCGTCCGGTCAAACCCGTGCAAGAGGCGTTCGACGCACGACAGTCTGCGCCCGCCAAAGCCAGCCGCTTAAGTCAGGCAGTGCACAACAAGGTGGTAGTGGTCACCGGGGCGAGTTCGGGCATAGGTGAAGACTGCGCCATCAAGCTTGCTGCGGCCGGGGCCGTCGTGATCCTGGCGGCCCGCACGCCAGAGAAGCTTCAGGAATCGGTGGACAAGATCAAGGCTGGGGGCGGTCGGGCTTTTGCCTATGCCTGTGATATTTCCAGCATGTCCGACTGTGACCGCTTTTGCCAGCGTGTATTGCAGGAACATGGCCATGTGGACATCTTGATCAACAATGCCGGGCGTTCGATTCGCCGCTCGGTTGCACACTCATTTGATCGGTTTCATGACTTTGAGCGCACCATGCAGCTCAACTTCTTTGGCGCCTTGCGCCTGATTTTTGGCTTTGCCCCCACCATGCTCCAGCGCAAGAGCGGTCACATCATTAACATTTCTTCCATTGGGGTGCTGGCGAGTCCGCCGCGCTTTTCTGCCTATGTGGCTTCCAAGGCGGCGCTTGACGCTTTCTCATGGTGCGCGGCCTCAGAATTTGCCGACAGCAACGTGCGTTTCACCACAATTAACATGCCCCTGGTGCGAACCCCCATGATTGCACCGACCAAACTGTATGACGCGTTTCCTGCGCTGTCGCCCGACGAGGCCGCCGAGATGGTGATGAAAGCGGTGGTCGAAAAGCCCAAGCGCGTCGCCACTGCGTTGGGATTGGTGGGTGCGGTAGCCCAGGCATTGACGCCAGGGATCAGTGAGTTTGTGTTGAACCAGGCATTCCACCTGTTCCCGGATTCGCTGGCCGCACAGGGGCTTGACCAAGACGGCGCCAGTACGGGCGGTCTGCCAATCAACCCCATGGAAATCGCTGGCAAGCTGTTTTCGCGGGTTTTTAGCGGGGTGCACTGGTAGCCGGCGGTGGTACTTAACCGTGGTCTCTGCAGTGAGCTACACTGGCCTCCACAATTTTGGGAGGATTACAAAAATGCTCGATCAATCAACGGTCAGTGCAACCGCGCGCCTACGACAGTACTTTCAATCCGTATTCGGCTGGGGCGCGCCGGGCGTAAAGAGCCATTCCAAACCCGCTATTTGGCTGTTTAACTGGCTTGCTGTGTTTGCATGCCTGTGGAGCCTGCCCGCCGGGGCTGCAACGCCCATGGTGGCGGTAGGCAATATGCACAGTTGCGTGGTGCTCAGCGCGGGTGCAGTGCAGTGCTGGGGCTTGAATGGCAACGGCCAGCTTGGCGATGGCACCACCACCAGTAGTGCATCGCCGGTAACGGTAAGCGGTATCAGCGATGCCGTTTCGGTCGCAGCGGGCCGCTACCATAGCTGTGCGGTGCTCGGCGGCGGTAGTGTGCAGTGCTGGGGCAATAACTATTACAGCCAGCTTGGCGATGGCGGCAAAAACCAAAGCACAGTTCCAGTGACCGTGTCCGGCATCAGCAACGCCAGCTCCATTGCAATCGGGGATGACAATAGCTGCGCGCTGCTGAGCACCGGTGCGGTGCGGTGTTGGGGTGGCAGCCGGCTTGGCAATGGCATCGCGGGTGGAAGTAGCAACTCCGTGGCCGTAACGGGCATCAGTAATGCCAGCTGGATTGCGGCGAATCCTTTTAGTTCCACTTGCGCCGTTGTGGGTGGTGGTGCGGTGCAGTGCTGGGGCGATGGCCAGCTCAGCCCGGTGGCTGTCGCTGGCGTCAGCAACGCGAAATCAGTCGCAGTGGCTTATGACCATAAGTGTGCGATCCTCATCAGTGGCGCTGTGCAGTGCTGGGGCTCAAACGATTCAGGTCAACTCGGCAATGGCACCAAGGTGTTTAGTGCCTTGCCGGTGGCCGTGTCTGGCATCAACAATGCCACTGCACTGGCGCTGGATATTTCGTTTTCCTGTGCTCTGCTCAGCACGGGGCTGGTCAAGTGCTGGGGCGCCGGCTCCACTTTGTTTGGTGTTGCTACTAACCAAGAAAATCTCGTGCCAGTAGCACTGCCAGGCATCAGCGATGCCACTTCGGTTTCGGTATATCGCGGCGATGCTTGTGCAACGATCAAAGACGGTGGCGTGAAGTGCTGGGGCAGCAACTCCCAGGGCCAGCTAGGCAATGGCAGTACAACCACCAGCTACACACCGTTAACGGTTGCTGGCATAACCACAGCCACTGCCATTACAACAGGCAACTCGTACAGCTGCGCCGTGCTCGGCAGCGGCGCGGTGCAGTGTTGGGGCGGTTACAGCATCAAGACCTCACCGATTGCCGTGGCTGGCATCAGCAGTGCGACTGCGGTTTCCAGTGGTCTTTTTGGTAGGACGAACGTCTTGCTCAGTAGCGGCTCGGTACAAGATTTGAGCTCCTCCACAGCCTTCACAGCCTATTCTCCGATGGCAGGCATCAGCACAGCCACCTCCGTGGCATCGGGTGGTAGCCACACCTGTGCAGCCCTCAGAGACGGCACGGTTCGCTGCTGGGGTAACAACAGCAATGGAGAGCTTGGCAATGGCACGACGACAGGTGCCTTCTCGGCCCCCGTCACAGTGACTGGCATCAACAGCGCCGAGGCAGTGTCAGCAGGCGTCAATCACAGCTGCGCATTGCTCACCAGCGGGGCGGTGTGGTGCTGGGGCCAGGGTCAAGGCCAGCTGCTCGGCAATGGAGGCACGGCGAATAGCCTGGTTCCGGTGGCAGTGTCTGGCGTCAGCAACGCGGTCTCGGTGTCTGCGGGGACTTCCCAATCCTGCGCCGTGCTCGCAAGTGGTGCTGTGCAATGCTGGTGGGGGCCGGGCAGCAGTAGCCCGGTTGCGGGCATCAGCACGGCAACCTCGGTTGCTACAAGTTTAGGCTTCACACCAGCCACCTGTGCCGTGCTCAGTAGCGGTGCCGTGCAGTGCTGGGGATCAAACGAGGACGGTCGGCTTGGCACTGGCAGCACGTTGGGTAGCAATTATGTGCCGACGGCAGTCTTCGGCATCAGCAATGCCAGCGCCGTTTCCGTGGGTGATAGCCACACCTGCGCCTTGCTGAAAACGGGCAGCGTGCAGTGTTGGGGGTCAGACGAGTTTGGTCAGCTGGGTACCGGCCGCACATTCGTTTACACCCCCACTTCCGTCGTTGGTGCCAACGGTCAGGGCCTGCTCAATGCAACGGCTGCGCCTGCAACCAGCCTGGCAACTGAAGCCGACAAGGTGTTTGCCTGGGCCGAGCGAAGCTTTGCGCAGTTATTTGCCCCCGCAGGGCAGGCCTCGCAGACCATCACCGGTTACCGCTACCGGGCCTACAGCGGTGGCCAGTTTCTGGCCGTCAATGACACCGGCACGGCGCACCTGTTTTACCTGGGTCCGCTGAGCGGCAACACCGTTTTCGACCTGGGCCTGCTCTCCACTTTTGTGGTGCAGGCGGGGCAGTAAGCAAAAGCTGGCCCGGGAACCGCCTCGTGCCATCAGGCCGGCAGAAACCCCTCGATCGACAGGTAGCGCTCACCCGTGTCGTAGTTAAAGCCCAGCACGGTCGAGCCTGCTGGCAGATCGGGCAGTTTTTGTGCAATGGCGGCCAGCGTGGCGCCGCTGGAAATTCCAACCAAAATGCCTTCTTCCGCGGCGCAGCGGCGGGCGTATTCGCGGGCCGGTTCGGCTTCGACTTGGATGACACCGTCGAGCAAGTCGGTTTTGAGGTTGGCCGGAATAAATCCGGCACCAATTCCCTGAATCGGATGCGGTGCGGGCGCGCCGCCCGAGATCACGGGTGAGGCTGCGGGCTCTACCGCAAACACTTTGAGCTTGGGAAACTTTGCTTTGAGCACCTGCGCCACACCGCTGAGGTGGCCGCCGGTGCCCACGCCGGTAATCAGGGCATCAATTCCGTCAGGGAAGTCGGCCAGAATTTCCTGGGCCGTGGTGCGCACATGTGCGTCGATGTTGGCGGGGTTTTCAAACTGCTGCGGAATCCAAGCGCCGGGCGTTGCGGCGGCCAGTTCCTGCGCGCGGGCAATGGCGCCCTTCATACCTTTCTCGCGGGGTGTCAGGTCGAAGCTGGCGCCATAGGCCAGCATCAGGCGGCGGCGCTCGACGGACATGCTGTCGGGCATCACCAGAATGAGTTTGTAGCCTTTGACAGCGGCCACCATAGC
>CAIQBN010000564.1 GCA_903870065.1 uncultured beta proteobacterium
GCCGTGCGCGAATTCAAGAAGGGTCAAGAAGTCGAGGCCTTGGTCTTGGCTGTGGATGTGGACCGCGAGCGTATCTCCCTGGGTATCAAGCAGCGGGATTCCGATCCTTTCACCACCTTCGTATCGATCAATGACAAGGGCCAGGTTGTGACCGGCAAGGTCAAGACGGTTGACCCCAAGGGCGCTGAAATCGATCTGGGTGACGACATCATCGGCTACCTGCGCGCGTCTGAAATTTCCCGCGACCGCGTTGAAGACGCTCGCAACGTGCTGAAAGAAGGCGACGAAGTGACTGCTGTGGTTGTCAATGTGGATCGCAAGACCCGCAACATCCAGTTGTCCATCAAGGCCAAGGATGCCGCGGACCAGTCCGAGGCCATGGCCACCCTGAGCCAGCAATCGGCCCGTGAAAACGCTGGAACAACCAGCCTGGGCGCGTTATTGCGTGCCAAGCTGGACAACAACTAAGACTGACTGCTTGAACTGAATTGACGATCGGTTGCCCTGCCAAGCGTTGGGGCACCGGTCGTTTTTTCATGGGAATTTGAATCAATCATGACCCGCTCCGATTTAGTTGAAGAACTGGCCAACCGGTTTGGCCAGCTGACCCATCGCGATGCTGAATTTGCCGTCAAGGCGATTCTGGACGCAATGAACGATGCGCTGGTAGCCGGACACCGGATCGAGATTCGCGGCTTCGGCAGCTTTTCCATCAACCACCGTCCACCTCGGATGGGTCGCAACCCGCGCAGTGGCGAAAGTGTGGCCATTCCGGAAAAACGGGTACCCCATTTCAAACCTGGAAAGGCGTTGCGGGAATCTGTCGATCAACGCACGGCTGAAATAGAAGCCAAGAATAAGGCACTGTGAGCCTTGGCTATTAGAATCCCTAGCCACCGGGGAGATCGATGAAACAAGTCGCATGGTTGTTGAAGTGGGTGCTGAAAGCAGCCATTTTTTTTACCCTTTTTGCCTTTGCGCTGAACAACCAGCATGACGCTACCGTTCGCTTTTTCTTTGGCCAACAATGGACTGCCCCACTGGTCTTGGTGGTCTTGAGCGCATTTGCAATGGGTTTGCTGGTTGGTGTTCTTGGAATGGTTCCGCGCTGGTGGCAGCACCGTAAAGCTGCAGCGCTGGCGCGCCGATCTGCATCCGCACCCGAAAAGTCGAATCCAAGCCAGCCACCCTATGGAATTTGATCTCAGCTTGATCCTGTTGGCTCTGCCAATAGCATTTGTACTGGGATGGATAGCATCCCGATTTGATATGCGCCAACTGCGCATCGAGAATCGCCAAGCCCCAAAGGCCTATTTCAAAGGCCTTAATTTTTTGCTCAATGAACAGCAGGATCAGGCCATTGACGCCTTTATCGAAGCAGTGCAAAGTGATCCCGACACCTCGGAGCTGCATTTCGCCTTGGGCAACCTGTTTCGCCGCCGCGGAGAATATGAACGTGCAGTGCGCGTGCATCAGCACCTGCTTTCCCGTGGTGACCTCAGCCCCGATGACCGGCATCGGGCACAACACGCACTTGCACTGGACTACTTGAAGGCAGGATTGCTGGACCGGGCAGAAGAAGCTCTGTTGAAACTGGAGGGCACCCGATTTGAGGCACAAGCGCGTCTGGCGCTGCTTGCCAACTATGAGCGATCCCGGGATTGGGAACATGCTGCTCAGATTGCACAAAAACTCGAATCAAAAGACCAGGGCAGCTTTAGGGGCCGCCTAGCGCACTACCTTTGTGAACAAGCCGCCACTTGTGTTGCTGCCAAAGAACACGCCCAGGCCACTGCCTATTTAAATCAGGCAATGCACATCGCACCGTCTGCGCCACGTCCGCGAATCGACTTGGCAAATTTGCAGTACCAGGATGGCAACCCGGCGCTGGCATGTGAAACGCTAACCCAAGCCCTTGTAACAACACCGGCAGCCATCCCATTGATCGCGCCCCTGCTGGCACGGCATGCGCTGGCGTCCGGGCAAGTTGCACGCTCCTTGAGTCAACTCAAAACGGTGTACACACACACACCATCACTAGATGTGCTGGATGCCATCGTTGCACTGGAGGCGGCCAGTGGTGCGCCTACTGCAACTGCCCGTGAGTGGTATGCCCATCATTTGGAAAGTGAACCCTCGCTGGTTGCTGCAGCCAAGTGGATTGCGGGTGAAAAGCTAGAGCATGAACAATTTCATCCGCAGGTTCAACGTGCATTGGACCAGGCAGTCAAGCCGTTAACGCGCTATCGATGTGCTGCCTGTGGATTTGAGGCCAAGCAACACTTCTGGCAATGCCCGGGGTGCCAGGCCTGGGACAGCTATCCGGCCCGACGGGTGGAGGAGCTATGAACACCATCCGGCTCAACACACTGCGTGGCGCTGCGTTTTCCGCATTGAAGTACAAACCATGATCAGAATTTCCAAAGAACAAATGTCCACCGCACGCGTATTGGTGGTGGGCGATGTGATGCTGGACCGCTACTGGTATGGCGCAGTCGACCGCATTTCGCCCGAAGCACCGGTTCCTGTGGTGCGAATAACGCGCGAAGAAGAGCGCAACGGGGGCGCCGCCAATGTCGCCTACAACCTGGTGACGCTGGGTGCGCAGGCGTCATTACTCACCGTGGTCGGTGACGATGAAGCCAGTCATAAGCTGGAGGCACTGGTGGCCCAAACCGGCATCGAGCCGCACTTCGGACGCGATGCCGATCTAAAAACGACTGTCAAGCTGCGGGTCATCGGGCGCCAGCAGCAGCTCTTGCGACTCGACTTCGAAAACACACCAAAAAATGAACTGTTGGCTTCACAAACCACCGAATTTGAAAATCTATTGCCACAACATAGTGCCGTGCTGTTTTCTGACTATGGCAAGGGTGGACTGGGGCACATTACCGACATGATCGCGCGGGCTCGCGCCGCCGGCAAACCGATATTGGTCGACCCCAAGGGCCACGACTATACGCGCTACAAAGATGCGACAGTCATCACGCCCAACCGCGCCGAATTGCAACAAGTCATTGGAAGCTGGCGTGATGAAGACGACCTGCGTGCCAGGGTCGGTGCCTTACGCCTGCAACTGAATCTGGAGGCACTGCTCCTGACCCGCAGCGAAGAAGGCATGACATTATTTGACAACCAGGGTGAATTGCATGTCAGCGCACAGGCACGGGAAGTATTTGATGTGACTGGCGCTGGTGACACCGTCATTGCGACCATGGCGGCTTTGGTTGCGGCTGGTGTCAGCCTGCGCGACGCTGTACCTGTGGCCAATAGAGCAGGCGGCTTGGTTGTGGGCAAATTCGGAACCGCCACCGTCAGCTATGACGAACTGTTTGCCAACACCTGAAAGCAAAGGAACATCATGACCCGAATCGTTGTAACAGGCGCTGCCGGCTTTATCGGCAGCAACATCATCAAGGGCCTGAACGCCCGCGGCATCGACGACATCATCGCCGTTGATGACATGACACAGGGCGACAAGTTCCGCAATCTGGCTGCCTTGCAAGTATCCGACTATGTGGACGCCGATACGTTTTATGACGCATTCGCCGGTGGGGCATACGGTCAGATCGAAGCGGTATTTCATGAAGGCGCATGCAGCGACACCATGGAATTGAATGGCAAATACATGATGGCAAACAATTACACATTGTCCTGCCATCTCTTTCACGCTTGCCAGAAGCGGGGTGCACGCCTGTTGTACGCATCGTCAGCGGCCACCTATGGCGGCTCTGCCACTTTCCGCGAAGTACCCACATTCGAATTGCCGCTCAATGTCTATGGTTACTCCAAACTGCTGTTTGATCAACGCATGCGCCGCGATTGTGGACAGGATTTTCAGCGCACCAAGGCCGGCAAGACAAACCAGGTTGTCGGCTTTCGCTACTTCAACGTCTATGGTCCGCATGAACAGCATAAAGGTCGCATGGCCAGCGTTGCTTACCACCAGTTCAATCAGTTCCAGGCCGAGGGCCGGGTGAAACTGTTTGGCGAGTATGGCGGTTACCCCGCCGGCGCACAAATGCGCGATTTCATTTATGTCGATGACGTGGTGGCGGTCAATTTGTGGTTCTTCGATCATCCAGGTGAATCCGGCATTTACAACCTGGGAACCGGAAGGGCCCAACCCTTCAATGACGTCGCAATCACGGTGGTTAACACCTTGCGCGAACACAAGGGAGAAGCAACGCTTTCACTGCAGGAGGCGGTATCCGGTGGACACATCGAATACATTGCTTTCCCCGATGCTTTGCGGGGCAAATACCAAAGCTACACACAAGCCGACCTGAGTTCATTGCGCAGCACCGGTTGTCAACACCACTTCGCCGACGTGCAGACCGGTGTGCGTAAATACGTGCAAGCGCTATGTGCCGCAAAAGGCTAACGCAAGGCCGAGGGTGTCTCCTGAACTATTAAACGTCCGTCGCACGTCAACGGTGACGTACTGCATCACGTTGTGAGCGGGACACCAAGCATTACTGCTGGTGTTTTCAACTCACTCACCTCTTAAGGATTTGTCCATGCTAAAGAAAATACTGGCTATCGTGGCCATGCTGTACGCGGCCGCCTCATTTGCCGCTGTAGACGTCAACAAGGCTACGGCAGCGGAGCTCGATGGCATCAAAGGCATTGGGCCTGGCATTTCCACCAAGATTCTTGATGAACGCAAAAAGGGCAGCTTCAAGGATTGGAATGACTTTGTTGAGCGGGTAAAAGGCGTGGGCGACGGCAACGCCGCCAAGTTCTCTGCCGAGGGACTCACCGTCAACGGTGCTGTTTTCAAGGCAACTGCAACTGCCCCGGATAGCAAGGCAAACGCAAAACCTGCGGTTGCAACTCCAGCGGCAGCGGCAACTCCTGCAGCCAAGGAAGAAAAAATAGATGCCAAGGCAGAGGCCAAGAAAGCCAAAGCGGAAGCCAAGGCTAAAAAAGCCGAAGAAGCCAAAGCAAAGAAAGATGCCGCCAAAGAACCTGCCAAACCAGCCGCCCCAAAAGAAGCGGCCAGCGCACCCAAGAAATAGCCGCAATCCAATCCCCGGTCCGGCTAGTTCAGGAGTTCCAGTGCCTGGCGAGCCTGTGGATGACCGGGGTCACAGCGCAGACACTCTTCAAACAGGGCGCGCGCATCATCCGTCAGTTGACGCAACGAAGCACAGTAGCCCAACCAATAAAACACAGAACCATCCTGCGGAGTATCACGGGCAGCGTCAAGCAAAAGCGTGAGTCCGAGGTCAACACATCCCTCAACGACCAGGGTTTGCGCCCAACGCATACGCAATGCCGACCATATGGATGGTCCCAATAGAGCGCCACGACCGATGATTTGCTCGACTTGAACCGCTTGCTGATAACGCAGCAGCAACATCATCCAAGACTCCATATCACGAGAAAACTCATCCGACCACTGTGCCAAATCATCTGCGAACCCATCGCCTGTCAACAAAACGCGCATCAGAGTCAACGCTACCCGACTACTGCTGTCAATGGGTGCTTGGGCCATCCACGCATCCCACGCATGCGCTGCAGCTTGTGCGTCACCCAATACAAAGTAGCTCCACCCCAACGGCAACAACGCGGCTGCAAGGGGGTTTTTGTGCAAGAAATCCAGTGCCTCATGGGCTTTGCCCGAGTCCAGCAATACTCGGCC
>CAIQBN010000565.1 GCA_903870065.1 uncultured beta proteobacterium
AACCCGCTCGCCGCAAGTACCGCAAAGAGCAAAAGGGCCGTAACACTGGTGTTGCGACCCGAGGCAGCTCGGTCGCATTCGGTGACTTCGGTCTCAAATGTACTGATCGCGGCCGTCTGACGGCTCGCCAGATCGAAGCGGCACGCCGTGCCATTTCCCGTCACGTGAAGCGTGGCGGCCGTATCTGGATTCGCGTGTTCCCCGATAAGCCGATCTCCCAAAAGCCTGCTGAAGTGCGTATGGGTAACGGTAAAGGTAATCCCGAGTACTACGTGGCTGAAATTCAGCCCGGCAAGATTGTTTTTGAAATCGTCGGTGTGCCTGAAGAGTTGGCACGCGAAGCGTTCCGTTTGGCAGCCGCCAAACTGCCTTTGCGTACCACTTTTGTGGCCCGCATGATCGGCCAGTAATCAGGAGACAATGATATGAAAACTACTGAACTGCGCAAAAAAGACGTTGATGGTTTGAAGACGGAAGTCAAAGCGCTGCAAAAAGCACACTTTGGCCTGCGTATGCAAAAAGCCACGCAACAACTCACCAACACAGCCACGATCCGCACCGCGCGCCGTGATATTGCCCGCGCCAAGACGATTCTTGTCGAGAAGCAATCCGCTGACAAGTCCGCCAAATAAGGAGCGATAAATGACGGAAGCTAAAAAATCCCTCAAGCGCACCTTGATTGGCAAGGTGGTCAGCGACAAGCGTGCCAAGACGGTCACAGTGCTAATTGAGCGTCGTGTCAAGCACGAACTCTACGGCAAAATTGTCGGCAAATCCAGTAAGTACCACGCCCATGATGAAAAGGGTGAGTACAAAATGGGTGACATGATCGAGATCACGGAAAGTCGTCCGATTTCCAAGACCAAGAACTGGGTCGCGACCCGATTGGTGCAAAAGGCCATCGAAGTCTAAAGGGCTTGCTTTTCAGGCCAGCAGGCTATTCACTGACGGCCCACAATTGTGGGCCGTTTTCATTGTCCATTGCAATTTTCAGGAGCGAACATGATTCAAGTTGGTGACACACTGCCCGCCGCGGTGTTGATGGAGTTTTCCGAGGTCGAAGGCGAAGGCTGCAGTATTGGCCCCAACCCTGTCGATGTATCCAAGGCAACTGCCGGCAAGACCATTGCCGTGTTTGGTCTCCCGGGTGCGTTTACCCCCACCTGCTCAGCAAAGCATGTACCTGGATACGTCGGGAACGCGGCAGCATTTAATGCAGCGGGTGTTGACGAGATCTGGTGTGTGAGTGTGAACGACGCCTTCGTCATGGGTGCCTGGGCACGCGACCAGAAGACGGCCGGAAAAGTGCGCATGCTGGCAGACGGAAGTGCGTCATTTGCGCAGGCAACCGGCCTGACGCTGGATTTAACGTCAAAAGGTATGGGCGTGCGTAGCAACCGCTACTCGATGCTGGTGAAGGATGGTAAGGTTGTGAGCCTCAATATCGAGGGTCCCGGCAAGTTCGAGGTGAGCGACGCCGCCACGCTGCTAGCGCAAGCAAAGGCTGCAGCCTAGCTAAGCAATTCACGTCTTAAACCACCGAAAAAAGTCTTACGCCCGGTGAACTTTAAAGTTCAGCTTTTAAATAGTGCGCACCCGCAATGGGGTTGAAATAATAGGGTGGTATTTCCACAAAGCCTAATTCCTCGTAAAGCGCACGGGCAGACTCCATCTCGTTGAGCGTGTCCAGAAGAATGCAGTCATAGTCGGCTAGTCTTGCCATGTCGATAATTCCTTCAGCCAACATACGTCCCAGGCGCAGCCCTCTGAATGCGGGTCGAACGTACAGACGTTTCATTTCGCATGCATTGGGGTAATCTACTGAGTCAAGTGGACGCAAGGCGCAGCATCCTGCAACCTGGTCCCCCGCCAAGGCCAGCAGCAAACCACCACGGGGTGAGCAGTATTCTCCAGGCAGGTTCTGCAGTTCCTGTTGGAAATTCTGAAAGCACAAATCAACTTTCAGCGAAGCGGCATACTCAGCAAAAAGGACTCTGATATTCTCAAGATCAGACTCTGAACTGGCGACAGCGATAAGAGTGGAGGCATTCATCAAACCCATGCAATTCGTCCTGCGTCAAGGTGCCTGCGCGAGCATGTGAGCAACCGGCAAAACACACGCTTATAGCAAGCTAAGCTTTGGCAACGGGATACACCATCACAGCGCGCGCACTCCCGGTCACACAGCAATACCTTGCCGCCACTGAGCGTAGGGTCGACAAGGTCTTTCCAGTGTTGAATCCGACTAAAAGTTAAAGCGGCAAGGTGCAATTGAATTAGAACGATCAGAATGGACTGGCCCATTCTAGTGCGCTCAAGATTTCCGAGCGACACCCAAGCGCTTGCGGCAATAGGGATGCATTTGTAGCCAACAATCAATCGACATTTGCACGGCATACTCAGTATGAACAAAATTTGCGACTTCTGGGCCTAGCAGCATTGCAATCAAAAAAATTTCAAGACCTTAAAATGCGCACTTTTGATGATGATTGATGGCCCACTGAACGAAATAAAGCTGGGCAAAAATATTCTCACATGCTTGTCGAGCGGCGACCATAGCGACCGTCAGGAGGCTTTCAAAAAATGTACATGTGACGCTGTCATTGCGCTGTGCGTCACTGTGCAGCGTGCAACGGTGGCGTTGTTGCTGGCTTTGTCAGTGGTCATGGCAGCTTGTACCCCTTCGCTGAATTGGCGAACGGCCCAAATTGACCAGCTCACTGCGTTGCTCCCTTGTAAGCCAGAACACGCCGAACGAACTGTGCAACTGGGGCACACTCACGTCCGAATGGAAATGCGGGGTTGCGAAGCCTCGCAATCTCTTTTTGCAATCAGCCATATCAAACTGAGTGATGCCCAGCAGGTCGAGTCCTTCCTGGCGGCATGGCAGGAGGTCACGCTTGCCAACATGCAGGCAACTGGCGTAGACATCCAATATTTCAAACTCTCGCAGTCGGCTGCAGGTATCGTGCAGGCTTCCCAGCCTGTCGGCAAGCGACTCCAATCAGGCGAGTTGGAGTTACTAGTGGCGCAGGGACAACGCGCTGACTCCAGCGGCGTGCAGGCCTATTTGTCCTGGTTTGCTCGAGGTTCCGATCTCTACCATGTCGCGGCCTATGGTTCGCGGCAGGACTATCCGACGATTGAATTACTCTTCACTGGACTCTCGCTGCAGTGAAAGCCTAAGAAGTGCCGGACCGCACCGTGCCAATCAGCAACTAAGGTCGTATCTGACGGGTTTTGGTGCCTTCCAGACCAGCATAATTGCATCGGCCGTTGGCAAAGACGCCATAATCGGCTCACAGAAGCAACATGAACAACGGTATTCTCATCATCGCCCACGCCCCGCTGGCAAGCGCTTTGCGGGAGTGTGTGTTGCATGTCTACCCCGAATCTGCCGCTGGTGTGCTGGCTTTGGACGTACGACCAAATGATCCGCCCGAAATAACCCGCGCTGCAGCGATAGCAATGTTGACTCAGCTCGGTGCACCGAACACCCTGGTGTTGACCGATGTATTTGGCGCGACACCCTGCAACGTGGCGCAAAAGATAGTCGACGGGGTGCACTCCAAGTTGGTGGCGGGCGTAAATTTGCCAATGCTTCTGCGTACCGTCAACTACCGTCACGAACCGATCGACGCTTTGGTCGCCCGTGCTTTGGCCGGTGGAGCGCAGTGCATCATGCAAGTTGCTGTGACCGCGCCGCAGAATCAGAACCGGAAACCGCATGATAAAAACCAACACGACCATCATCAATAAGCTCGGCTTGCACGCCCGCGCTTCCGCAAAATTAACGAAGCTGGCCGGGAGTTTCCCATGCGAGGTCTGGATTGCCAAAGGTGAACGCAGGGTCAACGCCAAGAGCATTATGGGCGTCATGATGCTGGCGGCAGGAATGGGCTCGGAGGTTGTCATTGACACCGAAGGAGACCGTGCACAGGAAGCCATGGATGCCATCGTCGCCCTGATTTCAGACAAGTTTGGTGAAGGTGAATAGGCCCGTCCAATGACATTTGCCATCCACGGTCTCAACGTTTCACGCGGAGTAGCCATTGGCCGCGCGGTGCTGGTCGCCTCGAGCCGGGTGGATGTTGCGCACTATTTCATCGAGCCCGACGAAGTTGCAGCTGAAATCGACCGGCTGCGCAAAGGCCGCAACGATGTGGTGGATGAAATCCACCGCCTGCAAGAAAGCATCAGCCACATGGGCCCGAAGGAGGCGCCACATGAGCTTGGCGCATTGCTCGACGTTCATTTGATGCTGTTACAAGACAATGACCTCGTTGGCGGTGTCAAACACTGGATTACCGAGCGCCTGTACAACGCGGAATGGGCGCTGACCACGCAGCTTGAAGTGATCGCACGCCAGTTCGACGAAATGGAGGATGAGTACTTGCGCGAGCGCAAGGCCGATCTGGAGCAAATCGTCGAACGGGTATTGCGGGCCATGAAGGGCGCCGAGACACCCATGACCACCGCGGCGCCACGCCCGATGCGCAAATCGTCGCAGCAGGACCTGCTGCTGGATGACACCGTCGATGTCCCTTTGATTTTGATTGCGCACGACTTGTCGCCGGCCGACATGCTGCAGTTCAAGCAAAGCGTGTTCGCCGGTTTCATTACCGATGTGGGTGGCAAGACCTCGCACACCGCCATCGTGGCGCGCAGCATGGATATCCCTGCCGTTGTCGGTGCCCGCCTGGCCAGCCAACTTGTGCGACAGGACGACTGGGTCATCATTGACGGTGACGCGGGGGTGGTCATTGTGGATCCCTCGCCGATCATCCTGGCAGAGTACGGGTTCAAGCAGCGCCAGCGCGAGTTGGAGCGCGGCCGCCTGCAACGTCTGCGCCATACGCCGGCCATCACCATGGATGGCGAACGGGTTGAGCTGCTGGCCAATATCGAAATGCCGGAAGATGCGCCCGTTGCCCTCAAGGCAGGCGCTGTGGGCGTGGGTCTGTTTCGCAGTGAATTTTTATTTATGGGACGCCAAGGTCGATTGCCCGGCGAAGAAGAGCAGTACCAGGCCTATAAACGCGCTGTAGAGGGTATGCAGGGGCTGCCGGTGACCATTCGAACCGTGGATGTGGGTGCTGACAAGCCGCTCGATGCA
>CAIQBN010000566.1 GCA_903870065.1 uncultured beta proteobacterium
CAGGCGCTCTGGTGATGAGTCATTGAGCGCATCTCTTGCGGGTGCCAGCCTGTTGGCCTCCAGTTCCGGCGCCAGGTAATGGTTGGTGCGTGCACTCCAGCCACTGTGCGCTGGCTCTGTCAATTGGTGCTGGTGGCCCAACTCGACAGCGGCAATCTGACCGTTGGCGTCGGCCAGTATCAAGGTGCCGCCACCAGCATGCGGTACGCGTCGCACAAACTCCAGAGCTTGTTGAACGTTGGCGCAATCGCGCAGCAGGGCGGTCATTAAAAAGTAGCGTAACCAACCTACGCCATGGTCGCGGGTCGCAATTTGCGTGTCGGACACTGCAAATCCGTCGGAATTGATGCCACTGGAGAAGGCGCCCGGGCTGCCCAGACTGCCAACACACAACCATTGGCGGTCGCCACAGGCCGGGTCGCTGTGGCGCATCACCTGCTGCAGTGCGCCATGTTCACCCCTGTAATCACGGTTCTTCACCAACCAGGCTGCGGCACGTTGATCGGTCCTGGCCCAAGACGTGCAGCCCTCCAATGCGGGTTGGACCGGTTCCTGCATGTCATTGAGAATATTGAGGTGCAGGTAGGCCAGAATATCGTCCAACTCCAAAGCAAAACCGGCCGCGATACCTTGAACTTCCTGCAGACCTTCTGGGTCGTGCGCCATCAAAAAATCTCTTTGTAACTGCAAATAGTGTGTCGAATCCGATCGCGCCAGAACAGGTGTATGCATTTGGAGTCGCTCGGTGACTGCGGATCGAACCGATTGAACCTGTCCAAACGCCTGCAGCGCCTGCGATTGCCCGCGGCCAAAGCTGTCGCCCACAAAGTCCAGCATGGGCTTGTGCTTGGGTGTTTCGCTCATGTCAACGTGACTCCTCGTGCAACCAGCAGGACACCATGTGCTCCTTGCTTGCCGCGCTCAAGGTCCTGGGTGGTGCCTGCTGCGCACATCGGGGCATGGCCGACGGGCAACGGGTATGGAATTTACAGCCGGCAGGCGGCTCCAATGGAGACGGCAAATCACCCTTGAGCATGATGCGCTGTGACCGCCCGGCCGCGTGAATACGTGGAACCGCTGACATCAGGGCCTGGGTGTAAGGATGTTGCGGCGAGCGCATAAGCTCGCGGGTAGATCCGGTTTCAACGATCTCGCCCATGTACATGACAGCAATGCGATCTGCCAGGTGGGCCACGACACCGATGTCATGTGAGATAAACAGATAGGTCAACGCAAACTCGGTCCTGAGCTCGGCCAGCAGTTCCAGAATTTGGGCCTTGATTGACACGTCCAGCGCCGACACCGGCTCATCGCACACCACCAAGGCAGGTCGCGAGACCAGGGCGCGGGCAATGCCCACACGCTGGCGTTGCCCGCCGGAAAACTGGTGCGGATAGCGGTCAAACTGGTCTGCTCGCAAGCCGACCCGATTCAACATGGCTTGAACTTGCTCGCGTCTCTCAGCGCCGTCCACTTGCCCCTGAATCGCCAGCGGAAGGCTGACAATGTCGCGCACCGTCTTGCGCGGATTGAGTGATGCGTAGGGATCCTGAAAAATGATCTGCATTCGCGCTCGCAGTCGGGTCATGTCCTGCATCGACTGCTGAATGACATCAATGCCGTCAAAGTGCACTTGCCCCGCGTTGGGTTCGTGCAAGCGCAGCACACTGCGCCCCAGCGTGCTTTTGCCACAACCGGATTCGCCGATCAATCCAACGGTTTCGCCGCGCGCGATTTGCAAACTGACGCCATTCACCGCGTGAACGATCCGCTTGGGCTTGCCAAGCAATTTTTCTGCCAATGTTCGCGGCTGCTCGTAGTGCTTGACCAAGCCTTCTACATGTAAAAATGAAGCGGTCATATGGTTACGCGGCTGCAAAGAGACAGCGTGCGCAGTGGGTGTCCGGGACATACGTCAATGCAATGTCCTGCAGGCATGCGTCCTGGCGCCGATCACAGCGCGAGTAGAAATGGCACTGGGACGGAAAGTTGATCAAATTGGGGACGGTGCCCGCAATGGGGTGAATAGGGGCCGAGGGATTGTCCAGGTTGGGAATGGAACGCAACAGCCCCTGTGTGTAGGGATGTTTGGGACTTTCAATCACCTCAGCAGTGCGTCCTGTTTCGATGACCTGGCCAGCGTACATCACCGCTACCCGGTCGCATTGCTCGGCCACAACACCCAAATCATGGGTAATTAACACCACGCTCATTCCCATTTCACGTCGCAACGAGGCAATCAATTCCAGTACCTGCGCCTGTATGGTTACATCCAGGGCGGTTGTCGGTTCGTCTGCAATCAGCAAGCGCGGTTTGCAGGCCAGCGCGATGGCGATCATGATGCGCTGGCGCATGCCGCCCGAAAACTGGTGCGGGTAATCGCGCAGGCGCTTCTCCGCAGTGGGTATGCCGACTAGCCCCATCATTTCGATTGCACGGTCGCGTGCCCTGCGTTTGCGCTGGTTGGCCGGTAGGTCGCTCACCTGCTCGTCGTGCGCCAAAATCACCTCGCAGAGTTGCGCTTGTACGGTCATGCTCGGATTAAGGGCGGTCAGCGCATCCTGCATCGTCATGGCAATTTGCTTGCCACGCAACATGCGCATTGCAGCAGGAGGAAGTCCAACCAGATCCTGACCGCCAAACCAGACTTCGCCGCCCGTGATTTTTCCGGGTGGCTTGATCAGTCCCATGACACTGGCGAAGGTTACGCTCTTGCCGGATCCGGATTCACCCACGATGCCAAGGCACTCACCTGGCATAACGTCAAGGTCTACGTCCTTGACTGCCTGAACGATGCCGCGGTGGGTTGAAAAACATGTGGACAGGCCACGCAGGCGCAGCAGCGGTTGTTGGGTTGCATTGGATGCCATGGCCTCAGTCCTGCAGGCGGGGGTCAAAGGCATCGCGCAAACCCTGGCTGGCCACGTTGATTGCCAACACGAGGGCCAAAATTGCAAGGCCGGAGAAGGTGGAAACCCACCACGCGTCCATGATGAATGAGCGCCCGTCAGCCACAACCGAACCCCAGGACGCGGTCGGCGGTTGCACACCAATACCGAGAAATGAGAGACTGGCTTCCAGAATGATCACATGTGCCATGCGGATGGTGGACACCACGATCACGGGTGACAGGATATTGGGCAGGATCTCGCGCGCCATGATGTGCCAGCGTGATGCGCCGACTGCGCGCGCCGCTTCCACATATTCAATGTCGCGCAGCGCTAGGGTTTCGCCACGCACCAGACGACAAGGAATGACCCACTCCTTGTAGGCCAGCGCGATGATGATATTTTGTAGTCCGGGCCCCATCATGGCCATCAGGCCAATGGCGAACAGCAAATAGGGAAATGCCAGCAAAATATCGACAAGGCGCGAAATCGCGCTGTCAATCCATCCGCCCATGTAACCCGCCAACAGACCTGCCACGATGCCAACGCCGGTGGCCAGCACAATCACGGCAGCGCCGATGAAAATGGACACACGCGAACCGAAGATGATGCGTGAAAGCAGATCGCGTCCCAGTGCATCGCAACCCAGCGGGTAGGTCCAGTCGCCGCCATCCAGCCAGGCTGGCGGCTGCAATCGCAGCAGCAGATCGGTCTCGTTCGGATCGTGTGGAGCCAGCCATGGGGCAAATACGGCCATCAGGACGAACAGCACCACTGCAGCGCTGGCTGCAATGGCCAGACGATTGTGGCGGAAACTGCGCCAACTGCGCTGTAATGGCGAGTCTTGTAGCGGCAGGTTGCCGGCTGGAGTCATCGTGGTCACAGGCGTACTCTGGGGTTCAACATCGTGTAGAGGATGTCGGCCAGAAAGTTGACCAGCACGTAGATCAGCGCATACAGCAAAATCGCGGCCTGGATCAACGGATAGTTGCGGGTAAAAATGCTTTCGACAACCACGCGACCGAGTCCGGGCCAGCCAAACACGGTTTCCACAATCATGCTGCCGCCCAGCAGTGACCCCACCTCCAGCGCCGCCACGGTGACGGTGGGGATGAGTGCGTTTTTGAGAGCATGGTGAAACAGCACCCGCATCCTTGAAAGACCCTTGGCTTCGGCAAAGGTCACGTAGTCCTGCCGCAGGACTTCCAGCATGGAGGCGCGTGTTACCCGCATTAGCACCGCTGCCATCGGCAGCCCCAGTGTCAATGACGGCATCACCAAGTGGCGCAGCGCGGTTCCAAACGCAGTCAAGTTTCCAGCCAGCAAAGTATCGATTAGCAAGAAATGGGTGATCGCAGGA
Organism: uncultured beta proteobacterium; assembly: GCA_903870065.1. Lineage (GTDB taxonomy): Bacteria > Pseudomonadota > Gammaproteobacteria > Burkholderiales > Burkholderiaceae_C > Allorhodoferax. Next base: position 4,249 of record CAIQBN010000566.1, read on the forward strand.
ATACTGCCACTTAAGTCGCTACGGCCGGATATGGGTAGCCATTGCAGGCCGACACCCAAGAACAGGATGAGTAGCAAGCCGAACCAAAAGCCCGGCATCGATATGCCCATGAGTGAGCCGACCGTTGCAAGGCGATCCATCCAGGTGTTCTTTTTGACGGCAGCCAGCACGCCCAACGGAATTGCAACCATCAAGGCCAGCACCAAAGAGACCAGTGTCAGCTCTACGGTAGCCGGAAGGCGCTCCAGAATAACCTGCACGACCGGTCTGCGGTGAAAGTAGGAGGTGCCAAAGTCCCCCTGCACTGCATGACCCAGAAATCGGAAGTAGCGCTGCACCATGGGCAAGTCCAAACCCATGTCCTGGCGCAGGGCAGCCCTTTGCTCCTGCGTTGCCTGCTGGTCCCCAAGCATGATTTCCACCGGGTCGCCCGGCGTTACGGCAATCATCAGGAAAACGATCACCGAAATACCGAGCATCACCGGGATCAGATGCAGGATGCGCTCAAGGAGTTTGCTCAAGTTCAATGGGATATCTTTCAGTCCTCATGGCAAGCAGTTCATTTGGCAGGTCTATTCAAGGTAGGCCCGGTGCAGATTCACGCGTGCATCTGCACTCGGAGTCCAGCCCTTCAAACGCTTGGAGATGCCGTAAATGTCCTGGGGAACCCACAAAAATATCCAGGGCGCATCGGCATTGACTTGCTTTTGGGCGCGCCGGAACATCTCAGCCCGCTTCTCGGTATCGGTTTCGGTGCTGGCCGCAGACAGCAGGCCGTCGACCACGCCGCTAGAGTAACCCGCCGAGTTGCCGCGGTCGTTGCTACGCAGCGTTGGGGCGAAGATATCTTCAGGGTCCAGGGAACCGTTGCCCCACGAAGTCAGCCACATGTCCCCGGTCTTGGGCTTGGTCTGCAACCATTTCGTTCGGATGACTGACCCTTCACCCACGACGACCTTGGTACGGATTCCAGCCTTGGTCAAGAGTGAACCTATGGCTTGCGCCATTTCTGCGAAGGCGCCATCGACGTCCAGGGTCACATCAATACCGTTGGGATAACCGGCTTGAGCCAGTAGCTTCTTGGCCTGGCCCAAGTCGTGGCTGTATGAAGGCAGGCTGGAGTCAAATCCGAACGTATCGGGCGAGAGCACGCCGTTCACGGCGGTAGCCGTATTGAGCAGGATACGTTCAATCAATAGTTTCTTGTCCAGTGCGTGATTGGCTGCCTTGCGCACCAGTGGATTGTCAAATGGCGGCTTGGTATTGTTGAGCGACACGAAAAATGTACGGGTTCCATTGACCTTGGCGATGCGCGCGGTGCTGCTGGCATCGACCTGTTTCATCATGTGGACTGGCAATTCTGTGGCAATTTCTACGTCCCCAGCCAACAAAGCGGCTACTCGCGAGGCATTCTCGGGAATGACCTTGAAGATCACGCGGTCCGCTTTGGCTGGCCCCACTGGCGCAATATCGGGAGAGCCTCCGTAGTACTGGGCAAAACGTTCCATGATGATGGCATCGCCCTTGCGCCACTCGGCCAGCTTGAAAGGCCCGGTGCCATTGGCCTTGGTGGCCATTGCCTTGTCACCCTCTTTTTGCACAAAGGCCTTGGAAACCACTTCCTGAAACGGAAGCATCGCAGGAAGAATGGCCCAAGGCGTGGACATTAAGAAACGGACAGTCAGCTTGTCGACAACCTGGACCTCCTTCATCGGCCCCAGCAAGCCAGCGCGCGGACTGCTTTGTCCATCAATGCCAGACTTTTGCAGCATGCGATCAAAAGTAAACTTGACGTCCTCTGCAGTGAATTCATCACCATTGTGAAACTTGACGCCTGGACGTAACTTGAATTCATAAGTCGTCAGATCGACTTGTTTCCATGACGTTGCCAATTCAGGCACCACTTTCATCTTGCTGTCACGCGTTAACAAACCATCGTACATGTTGCGGATGATGGTCTCTGTTTCGCGGTTACGGTGATTGCCGGGGTCCAGCGTCAATGCGTCCAGGCCGAAGCCCACCCGAATGTCAGCAGCAGCGGCTGCACCGATGCCGATCACCGTACTGGCCAAGCCCATCAAAATTCGATTTTTAAGCAACTTCATTTCTATTCCTCGACGATTGAAGATCATGCATCTTGCAGCCAGTTTCACCAGCTGCCTCAATCTGATTCAGCACAATGTATGCCAAGCGCGCCCGCAGTCTTGGTATCAGGGTTTTCCATTATCTTGAATGCACGGTCTTGCGGCATTCCTTTCATAGCTGTGTCATAAGGATTGAACGAGCGCAATTTCCACGCGCAGTGCGGTATTTTTTCACGCAATGCAGAGCGGATGAATGGGAATGCACACTGCGGTTGCAGGTCTTGTATTGCTGGTTTTTGGCTATGGTCACCGGAATCAATTCGGACTATGCTTCTTTCACGCAACAAAAAAGGAGCTTCCGCATGATTAAGCTTAACGGGGCATCGCCTCTTGCAGAGCTAGCATTGTGTTGCGTGTCATGTTTCTGGACACCAAGTGTCTTGGCCGCCGATCCCTCCTATTTGTTTACTACATTGGCCGGTGTGGCGGGAACGGTTATCAGCAGCGCGGATGGCACGGGAAGTGCGGCGCAGTTTAGCGCTCCCCGCGGCGTGGCGGTTGACAGTGCCGGGAACGTCTATGTTGCCGACAGCACCAACAATACGATTCGCAAGATCACCGCTGCCGGCCTTGTCACAACGCTGGCGGGTACGGCCGGCAGCAGTGGCTACAAGGATGCCACCGGCACGGCCGCCAAATTCAACGAGCCATTTGGTCTGGTTGCAGACAATGCTGGCAATTTATTTGTTGCAGACACCAACAACAACGCCATCCGCAAGATCACGGCGGATGGCGTGGTCACCACGCTGGCAGGTGGCAGTGGCTCTGGCACCGCCGATGGCACGGGGACTGCGGCCAAGTTCCACGAGCCGCACGCCGTTGCGATTGACAGTTCCGGCACGCTCTACGTCGCCGATTACGAGAATCACATGGTGCGCAAGGTCACCTCGGCGGGTGTCGTGACCACATTGGCCGGTGGCGCAGATATTTCTGGCTCCGTTGACGGTCAGGGAACGGCGGCCCGTTTCATGGCCTTGCAGGGCATTGCCGTTGACAGCACAGGCAACGTCTATGTCACCGAAAGCGGTAACCGCGATGTACGCAAGATATCGGCCTCTGGTTTGGTGACCACGCTGGTCGGCGGCACCGGCAAGTTCGGCGAACCGCGTGGACTCGCCCTAGATGCCAGTGGCAACCTGTATGTGGGCGATTACGGCTCCAATGTAGTGCGCAAGGTGACATCGACGGGCGCTGTCAGCCTCTATGCTGGTACAGCGCCTACCGCAGGTAGCAGTGATGGCACCACAACCAGTGCTCTCTTCTACGGTCCCTCGGGTGTTGCGATAGACAGTAGCAACAATCTCTATATTGCCGACACGTTGAACAACACCGTGCGAAAGATCAGTGCTTCAGGCACGGTGACCACATTGGCCGGACTTGCCGGGCGCACCAGTAGCGTAGACGGTAGTGCCGCCACGGCACGGTTTGAGGATCCCTACGCCGTCGCCGTGGACGGCTCCGGCAACCTTTATGTTGCGGATGCGACCGACAATAGCATTCGCAAAGTCACCAGCGATGGCGCTGTTACCACCCTGGCGGGCAAAGGAGGCAGCTTTGGCAGCGCCGATGGCACGGGCGATGCTGCGCGCTTTAAAAATCCCCTTGGTATTGCAGTTGACACGGCGGGCAATGTCTACGTAGCCGACACTGGAAATTCAACCGTACGCAAGATTACCGCTGGGGGTGTCGTGAGCACATTGGCCGGTAGCGCCGGCCTGGCGGGTAGCCTGGATGCCACAGGGACGGCGGCACGGTTTATGGGTCCGTACGGCATTACAGTGGATGCGGCGGGCAACGTGTATGTTGTTGAGTCCAGCGCAGCGGTCAGGAAAATTACTGCAGCCGGGGTTGTGACCACGCTGGCGGGCACGTCCGGTACCAACGGTTTCACCAACGGGACCGGTACCGCCGCGCGTTTTTCTGTGCCCTTTGACATTGCTGTTGATGGTGCTGGCAATCTGTACGTCAGTGACCATGGCAACCACGCCGTGCGCTTGATTACTTCAGCCGGTGTTGTGACCACGCTGGCGGGATCGGGTACTGCGGGCAAGGCCGACGGCACAGGGATCGCTGCCAGTTTCAAATTTCCATCAGGCCTCGCGGCGGACAGTTCTGGGACTGTCTATTTGGCGGATACCGACAATCAGGTGGTCCGCAAGATCACCACAGCTGGCGTCGTAACAACCATCGCGGGAACCGGTTCCCTGGGCTCAGCAGATGGTGTCGGCACCGCCGCGAGTTTTTACAATCCGAAGGATGTGGCCGTTGATCCAAGCGGAAATCTCTACGTTGTCGATCGGAACAATCACACTATCCGCAAGGGTACTTTGCAGACCAGTGTGCCCGCAGTTCCCGTCTGCACAGTGAGTGCCTCAGCCAGTTCCATCAATACGGGTAGCAGTTCGACGCTGACAGCCAGTTGCAGCCCGGTCGCCACATCCTACGTCTGGACCGGCGGCAGCTGCAGCACCAGTACAACGGCAATCTGCACCGTGACTCCTTCGTCGACAGGCACCTACACAGTGGTGGGCGTCAACGCTGGCGGTACCGGCAGCGCTGCCAGTGTGACCGTTACGGTCGCAGCCCCAACACAAGCGGTTATTACCGGAACAATTTCCGCAATACCCAGCAGCGGCGCTGCTCCCCTGGCGATCAAGTTTGCTGGAACCGGTAGGAGTACTGTCACAACCGACGTGCTGAGTTATCTGTGGAACTTTGGCGACGGAAGCACTTCAACAGAGCAAAGTCCGAGCCATACGTTTTCAACGGCAGGTACCTATGCTGTCACACTAACAGTATCCAATGCGAGCGGCCAAAGCAGCAGCGCTGTCGCGCAGTCAATCACAGTGACTGCGGTTACCCCGCCCGCGGTTCCTGTCTGCACGGTGAGCGCCTCGGCGAGCACGGTCAATGCAGGAAGCAGTTCCACGCTGACAGCGAGTTGCAGCCCTGCCGCCACATCCTACGTTTGGACCGGCGGCACCTGCAGCACCAGTACAAATTCAACCTGCGCCGTGACGCCGTCGTCCACCGCCACTTATACAGTGGCGGGCGTCAACGCTGGCGGTACAGGCAGCACTGCCAGTGTGACAGTCACCGTCACCCCGGCCGTGTCAACCTTGATTGCGGACGCCGACAAAGTGTTTGTCTGGGCAGAGAAAACCTATGCGACCATTTTTGGCCGGGGGCAATTGACCCAGACCATTACCGGCTACCGCTACCGCAGTTATGCCAACGGTCACTTTTTGGCGGTTAATGACACCGGTACACCAAGGCTTTATTACCTTGGACCACTCAGCGATAACAAACCGTTTGACTTGGGATTGTTGTCCG
>CAIQBN010000567.1 GCA_903870065.1 uncultured beta proteobacterium
CGCTCCATCATCCAGTGGGACAAGGATGACCTGGACGCGGTGGGCTTGCTGAAGGTGGATGTGCTTGCGCTGGGCATGTTGAGCGCCATTCGCCGCTGTCTGGCGCTGATCGGCCAGTGGCGTGGCACCACGATGCGCATGCAGGACATTCCCGCCGAAGATCCCGCCACTTTTGAGATGATCTGCAAGGCGGACACGGTGGGCGTGTTCCAGATCGAAAGCCGGGCCCAGATGAGCATGCTGCCGCGCCTGAAGCCCCGCTGCTTTTATGACCTGGTGGTGGAAGTGGCCATCGTGCGGCCCGGGCCCATCCAGGGTGGCATGGTGCACCCGTATCTGAAGGCGCGTGCCAACCCGCAAGCCGTGCAGTACGCCAGTCCCCAGCTCAAAGAGGCCTTGAAGCGCACGCTGGGTGTGCCGATTTTTCAGGAGCAGGTGATGCAGGTGGCCATGGCGGCGGCCGATTTTTCAGCTGGCGAGGCTGATCAGCTACGCCGCTCCATGGCGGCCTGGAAGCGCAAGGGCGGTGTGCATGTGTTTTATGACCGCATGGTCAGCGGCATGCTGAAGAATGGCTACACGCAGGCGTATGCGGACCAGTTGTTCAAACAGATCGAGGGCTTTGGCGAGTACGGCTTTCCCGAGAGCCACGCAGCCAGCTTTGCTCTGCTGGTGTATGTCAGCTGCTGGTTGAAATGGCACGAGCCAGCCTGCTTTCTGGCCGCCATGCTCAACAGCCAGCCGCTGGGTTTCTATGGCCCCTCGCAACTGGTGCAGGACGCCCGTCGGCATGGTGTGGATGTGCGCGCTGTGGACGTGGTGCACAGCGATTGGGATTGCACCCTTGAATGCGCGCCATCAGACAATTCAGGGACATCAAAAGGACAAGAGGGACAGCCGGCTGTACGTCTGGGGCTGCGCATGGTCAGCGGATTGCGCGAAGCGGTAGCGCACCGAATTGCTGGGGAACGCAGGCAAACCCCTTTCACTAGTACCCAGGAGCTTGCCTTGCGTTGCGAACTGGATGCCGGTGACCTCAGGGCGCTTGCCAGTGCCGATGCGCTCAAGTCCCTGTCTGGCCACCGTCGTCAGCAAGTGTGGGATGCCGCAGCATTGATTCCTGCGCCAGCGCTGTTACGCGGCGTGCCGGTGCAAGAGGATGCCCTGTTGCTGCCCGCTGCGCCGGAAGGCGAAGAGGTGGTTTTTGATTACGCATCACTTGGGTTATCACTACGCTGCCACCCCTTGTCTTTGCTGCGTGCGCAGCTATCAAAAATGAAGCTTGTTACCGCCGAGCAGATGTCGCACATGGCACATGGCCGGCTGGTACGCGCTTGCGGAATCGTCACCATGCGCCAGCGACCCCAGACCGCCAAAGGGGTGGTTTTTGTGACGCTGGAAGATGAGACTGGCAGTGTCAACGTCATTGTCTGGAAGGCAATCAAAGAGCGATTCCGCCAGGAGGTGTACCAATCACGCTTGATGGCAGTCTATGGCGTGTGGCAGCGTGACGAAGAAACGGGTGGCGAAGTCCGCCATGTGATTGCCAAGCGGCTGGTGGACTTGACGCCTATGTTGGGGGAGCTGTCGACCACCAGCCGGGACTTTCATTGAGGTTTAAATGTCTGTCCATTGGTCAAACTACTGCGCAAGAGTAGAAATCGACATCACTTCGCGAAATCTGCCTGTGCTGACCATTTCGAGAGCGTCCAACCCATAGCCAATATAGATATGCAAGTCAGCAAGGCTCGACAAATCAATCCGATCGAGAATATCCAGAATAATGGAGTCGTTGTTGGTCGACAACGCGACGCCGGTCATGAATTCGGCCATGGGCAAGGTCAATCCGCTCCATTGTTTTCGTGCATCCAATTGAAACCAATAGACCGTGCCGCCTGCCCCCGAATTCGCTGCAACATAGGCGTTGTAGCCACTGCTGTGAGCAACTGAACGCGTGCTGGCGACCCCCAATTGGCCACGCATATCCACACTCAGCGACAGTGAACTCAGGTCGCCCGACTTGCTGGCCTTCACCAGAAAGGGCGGTTTGACTCCGCTCGGAATGCTGTTGGGAGCAGTTGAATCGAGGTCCAGAAAATCTGTCAAACTCGTGTTGACCACCAATGTGGGGAACGCCGCGTTGGCAAACGTGCCATCGCCCACTTGTCCGCTCCAGTTTCCTCCACTCGCCCAAACCGTTCCATCTTGCTTGACAGCAACACTATGGTAGCGCCCCGCGCCGATCTGAGTGAATTGACTGCCCGCAGGTGAAAACTGGGTTGGTATGGCGATCGGGGTTAGTCCCTTGTTTCCAATTTGCCCTTGGCTGACGTCTCCCCATCCCCAAAGACTGCCATCTTGCTTCAGCGCGATGGTATGACTCCTGCCTGCTGCGACCTGTATGAAGCCGCTGCCGGGCGCAGCCACTTGCAAAGGTGAACTGCGATTGACAGTTCCGCCATCTCCCAGCTGGCCATATTGGTTGAACCCCCAAGTCCAGATACTGCCATCGGATTTGAGTGCCACAGTATGTGAAGCTCCCGCTGCCAGCTGCGTCACTTTGCTTCCAGCCGCCAAAATCATGACAGGGGTTCGCTCGCATCGATACCCCGCAGAGGACGGGTCGCACTCTTTGGAAGTCGTGAAGCCCAGTTGACCAAAATAGTTGTTGCCCCAGCCCCAAACGCTGCCGTCGGTTTTGAGGGCCGCAATGTGTGAATCGCCCACCGCAACCGATTCGTAGCCAGTGCCCGTTTGCCGGGGAGTGAGAGCCGTACACTTTCCGTTGAAACTGTCGCAGAGCTCGCCAGTGCCCAATGTCCCGTAAAAGTTGTCTCCCCACGACCACAGGGTTCCGTCAGTTTTCAAACCGATGCTGAAATTCTGGCCGACCCCGACCTTGGAGAAACCGGATGCGATTTGTGACGGAACGCTTTTGTCGGTCAATGTTCCATCACCGAGCTGCCCCCTGTCATTCTTTCCCCAAGTCCATAACGTACCGTCTTGCCTGATGGCGGCACTATGGCCTGCGCGCAGCTGATGGGGATAGGTTTCGCCACCCTCGCTCACCACTGATGCAAATCCGCTCCCGACTTTCACCGGCACTGCAAGCAGGTTCACATCAGCTTGCCCGAGCTGGCCATTGTCGTTTGCCCCCCAGGCCACTACTGTTCCATCACTCTTGAGCGCCACGTTGAGCACGCCGCCCGAGATATTCTGTCCAGCGCTCACCGCCACAAATCCGCTCCCGATCTGGATGGGTGTTTTTTTGCAAACTAGGTCGATCAAGCTGCCATTGAGGCTGTACTTCCCGCAGCTTTCATCACCGACTCCGTCGTTTCCAAGCTGCGACTGAATATTGATCCCCCACGACCACAGAGTGCCATCCGTCTTGACAGCAATGGTGTACTTATCAAACGATGAAGCGGCGATTGCGGCAAAGCCCGTTCCCACCTGGGTCGGCAAAGTCGTTACAGCGATTGCGGTCGTGCCGTTACCGAACTGCCCAGCGTCCGTGTATCCCCATGCCCAAAGGCTGCCATCCGACTTGAGAGCCATGGTGTGACCAGCTCCGGATGCAACCTGGGTATACCCACTGCCAACCTGAACCGGAGACGACCGTGTCGTTTGCGTCCCATCCCCCAGCGGGCCCGCACCCCACGCCCAGAGGGTCCCATCTGTTTTGATCGCATAGGTTTTAGCCATGCCTGCATGAGCCACTTTTTGGAATCCACTGCCAATCGAGACCGGACTGTGTCGCTCCGTGGTTGTGCCATCGCCGAGACGGCCTCCCCAATTCACACCCCATGCCCAAAGCGTGCCATCGGTTTTCGTCGCAAAGCTCTCATATTCGGCACCAGCGGCGATGGAACTAAAACCAGTACCAACTTGTTTGGGTGACAAACTGTTCGCAGTGGTGCCGTCACCGAGTTGACCATGCTCATTGTTTCCCCAGGCCCAAAGCGTCCCATCCGATTTGATTGCCAGTGTGTGGGTTTGGCCTGTCGCAACTGAACTGAAGCCCGCACCGATCTTGACCGGCACGCTTCGAGCGGAGGTAGTCCCATCCCCCAATTGGCCGAACACATTCTTGCCCCATGCCCAAAGGGTTCCGTCAGTCTTCAACGCCAATGCGAACCCGTCCCCGGCTGTGATCTTTGCGTAGTTGGCTCCGCCCACCTGGATCGGACTCTTGCTCAGCAGAACACGACCGAATCCAAGCTCGCCATTCGCGTTATTTCCCCAGGCATACAGATCACCCCCTGAATCAATCGCAAACGACGAATCGCCCCCGGCAGCAACTCGCACTGAGCCGGAACCCGTTGCGGCCATGGGTTGCCCTGTGGCCAAGATGAACGATGCGGATATCAGCGCCGCACGTATACCCTTGCCTAACAATCCTGAAAATAGCTCACGCATGCAATGCCCCCCTTCGTTTCTAAAGATGTCAGCTCAATTGTGTCCTACTGTCGCGGATCACGGCGAATTAAATATGCCGGTTTATATTGAATCGCCTATGGCAATTTGCAATGGCACCCTCGGGGGCGCAGCAGATCACCCGCAAACGGGCTATTCCACACGATTACCCAGCAGGTGGTCGCGCAGGGTTTTTTGCTGTGACCACGAGGTCCTATCCAGGACCGGACTTGTGAAATTTATCCTGCAGGAACTTGGAGTGATTCAAAAATGCCTGTGCATCCTGCGTAGCCAAGTCTTCGCCAAGTTGTGCGACTTTCTGGCTTAAATCATCGATCGTCGAAGTAAATGTGTCCTGTGCTGTCTTGCCATTGGATAACAACTTGGTGGTCGCAAATTGCTGGGGTATCGACAGGTAGGTTTTGAGTGCATCCGGCAGGTAGCTCAGTGCAATGTGGCGCGCATGAAAACTTTCCTCCATGGACAGGTTTCCATTGCTGCGCTCCCATTGCTCGAGCAAATTGGCCAGCTGTTTGCACAGATCCAGCACTTTGGTTTGCAGGCTGCCAGCAAGGCGGTTGCCCGGGTTGTATTCGACTAGCTGGCGCACGGCATTCAGTGCATTGACCATGCTTGTGCGAGCGTCTCCCTGGTCCGCAAACTCCAGATCTTCCCAGGGGGTTTTTGAGAGTTGGGGGAAGCCGGCCCACAGTCCTCCCACACCAAATCCCATTGCGTAACCCAGCACTGCCAGTGCCGCACCGCCCCACTGGGCCAGGCCAAGACCGCTGAGGATCAGGGCGACCGTGGACAGGCCCATGCCACACCAGTTGGCGGGAGACTGAAGAAAATTGCCGATTTTGTTCATGATTCGCAGGGCAGTGGAGCAAGAGTTCCGCCGTTATTGGAACGCCCGAATATCCTTGAATACGCTGTACAGCGACGCCTTGCGCGCGTCAAAGACACGTCCACCGGTGACGCCAACCAATTGTTTGAGCTCGCTTTCGTTGGCCTCGCCAAACAGCACCATGAAGACCGGAATGGCGCGCACGTCTTCCGGCAACGCGGCATACGCCTCTTTAAAGGCAGCCAGGTTTCTGCCCTTGTTGACTTCGCCATCGGTAAAAGCCACCACCGAATACTGGTAATCGGGGTATTTTTGTCGTTCGGCGTTCATGTTGGTGAGTGCCTGCAAGACGGCATCGTACAAGGCCGTGCCACCGGTCATGCGCAGGCCATCAGCAAACTCGCGCACCTCGGTAAGTACTTTTTGCTTTGCCAAGGAATCCGACTGATCCGCCAGGCCTTTGCCTGTACTTTGTCGTGGCGGGGCAGGTAACTGAAAATGCACGGCCGGGTACGCCTGATCAGAAAATGGCAGCATCCATACTTTTTCCCGGCTGGTCAAACGCGCAATTCGACCCGTTAGTGAAGCATCATCGCCGGCGATGTACTGCAAGGATTCAACGAGTTGCTGGCGGCGGCCATTCTGGTTCATGCTGCCGCTTACATCAAGAACAAAGGTGGACGCGATCGGCGTGCGAAATTCGTTCAAATAGGCACCAATCAAGCCGTCGGCAAGCGCCCTGTCGGTCGAAAAGGGTAGCTCCACCAACATGCTGCCCTGCGGGAATAGGCCTGTCTGTGCTTTTGCCACCTCCATATTGATGGGGCGGCGCAAGGTCGTTTTTGCCAGCCAGGTTTGGGCAGCATCACCCTTAAGGTATGCAACCACCTTTTGGTAGGCCTCGCGCTTGGCTTCGTTCAGAAGCATCAGCGGATAGTCGGCAGTGGCCACGCCCTCATGCGGGTAAATAAGCGTCAGCTTTTCCTTGAGCTTGCCGGACTGGTTTAGCGAGAGCAACCAGCTTTCGTAATTGATGAAGGCATTGACGCGTGTGTTTTGTTGTTCGATGAACTTTTCACTTAAATACGTGCTGTTGTCTCCGACCAGTTTATAACCCTTGATAAAACCGCTGATCGCTGCGCGGTCCACATCACTTGCCGTTAGCGCTTCCGACTTTTGCGCAGCTGATGCGACAACGCCCATCAGGGACATGAAGCCCTGGTTGGACGTGGCCGGGTTTGACAACGCGTACTTGAGCTGCCCGGCCTGGGCCGCCTTGGCAATCACATTCCAGGTCACCTTGCTGGCAACTTCAGGCTTGTCCCAACCCAGGACTTTGGCCTGGCTTTCACTGACGCCGACCACAACCGGCGACAGCATGATTTTCTCTTGCAACTTGACGCGTGCCTGCCCCTGTGGGTCAGAGAGCAAATATTTGGCATTGGCAAACCAGGCGGCATCGGCATTGGCCTGGCCGGTCTGGACCGCCTCGGTGCTTTCCATGGTGCCGCCAAACTTGAATTGCAGTGCGACTCCGGTTGCCTTCAGTACCATCTCCTCCAGTGGCAGGGTGTCTTTCAAGTCGCTGGTGGCCAAAACGGTAAAGGTGGCGGCGGGCGCCTTTGCAGGCGCTTCTGCCGGCTTCTCGGAGCAGCCCGTGCCAAGGATCACTGCCAGCACAATGGCGCCCAATCGGTTGGTGCGCCCGGCAATGCCTCTTTGTGAAGGAAAGCGGTAGCCGCAGCGTGCTGCAGTTGGTGTATTCATTGTCCCATCTCCCTTGCAATGACATCGATCATCTCAGCCATGATTTCAAAACTCGGCGGATCAATCACCTGCGTCATGTGTTCCTCGACGGTCAGGTTGGCCGCCTTGGCTGATTGCACAAAATAGGCACTCTCGGCAATGCGAAAGCCAAATTCCACCGCCAGATGTTGCAACTCGGCGTGGTTGGCCAGCAATTCGCCCAGCTTTTTGGAGCGCTCAGACGTTGCCACAAACTGGACTTTGTTAAAAAGGGTCGGTTGCGGATACATCAGAACCATGCCCGGCCCCATGCCCTTCTTGGCTGCGGCATAACTCACCATTTGACTCTCGTATATAAATGCCATGGGCGTTTTTCCAATGCCAATGGAAACATAGTCGTCAAAGTTTCCATTGACATAGTTTTCCTGGTAACCCTGGCGCTTGAACAGGCCCGCCACTTTCAGGGCGGCTTTCTGAGCAGAGTCCTTGTCGGTGACAATTTCGGCACCATTCACAGCGTAGGAGGTCAATGCCAGGTACATCGCCGCAGAGTTGCTCTTGCGCACGTCGGTGGTGGAGACCAGCACCGTTTTGCTGACGTCGTAGGCTTGTGAACTTTTCAGGTCCTTCCAGCGTTTTTTGTCCAGCATGGTTTGCGTCAGTTTTGCCAGGTCCACATGCCAGACCCCAGCGCCAACTTCTTTCGCCATTCCATTGGCTGACAAAATTTGGGCGATTGGTGTCCATGATGCAATGACCAGCGGGGTATAGATCGGTGAATACACAGCAGTGGTGATGTTGGCCCTTTTGGCAGCATCGGTAATTTGATTGGCTGCCACAACGCCTGATGTGTAGAAAAAGTCAGGTGTCTGACCCGCCACAACGCGTGCCGCCATGTCCCGCGAGCCAATGCGTTTCACGTTGAGCTTGAAACCATTGTCAAGGAGTACTTTTTGAACGCGCGCGTCCTGAAAGTACTGCTCGACTTCGACGGTGATGAATCCATCGAGTTCTTGGACCTGCACTGCGCCGGTGAGCTTGCCGGCCAGTCCGCCCAGTGCGCTGCCCGTCTGCTCGGGTTGACGCCCGGTCTGGTACATTGAAAAGTAGGCTGCCACACCGAATACAGCGAGCAGCAGTAAGGTGACAATCGTTTTGTTGACTGATTTCATCGCCGCAGTATCGCGCAAAATCCGATTCAGAACCCCGGTTATATGCGGGTGATGGATTGCCTCGCGTTGTTAAAACCCAGGAGAACTTCATGCCAGTATCCGTGAAGGCGCTTTTTAGTCATCGCCAACCCCCGTTGCGCTGCAAGGATCAGCCTCGCATCTCGGGATGCGCTGATTGCTATACTAATAATAGCATAAAACGTATATGCCACGAGGGCTGGATGGACTTTAGGCCAACATGCGGTGAGATTTAAAAGAATGAGACGACGCTGCCTGGTGGCCGCCACCCTGTTGGTCCTGTGGGCAAGTGCGCCCTTGGCGGGGACGCTGGACGAGGGCGTGGCGGCGCACCGGCGGGGTGATTATGGATTTGCGTTGGTTACATTTCGCGGCCTGGCCCAAGATGGCAATTTGGCTGCGCAGTACAACCTGGGGCAGATGTACCGGCTGGCACAGGGTGTCGTTCAGGACCATGTGGTGGCCGCAAATTGGTACCGGCTGGCGGCGCAACAGGGCGACGCCCAGTCGCAGTACAACCTGGGCGTCATGCATTTCAACGCGCAGGGTGTTTCCCGCAGTCTTGTTTTGTCCCATATGTGGCTGACCCTGGCCGCGACCTCGGGTGCCGACAATGCTGTTCGCAACCGCGCCATGCTGGCACGTCAGATGACACCCGAGCAAGTCACGCAGGCACTGCAATTGGCGCGCGAATGCAGGTTGCGGGACTTCAAGGCGTGTGAGTGAGCCAGACCTGTTGAAGCCGGCACCAGCCGGCTGGCGTGTTGTTAGTGAATTTTGGCGGCCTCAGCCTCCATCTGTGTCACCAACTCATCCATTTGGTCCACTACGGCCTGCACCGTTTCACGCTGGGTTAGATCCACACCCGCCTTTTTCAGCTGCTTCATGGGCTCGTCATTGGCGCCACTTCGCAACAGCGTCAAGTAGCGGCCGGTTGCAGCAGCCCGTGCGTCGGGCGCACCGGTGGTCATGTCCTTGAAAAGTTTCGCCGAGGAGGCAAAGCAGGTTGCGTACTGGTAGACGTAGTAGGGCGAGTTGTAAAAGTGCGGAATGCGCGACCACGTGAATTTGTAGGCATCATCCACGGTGACCGCATCACCGTAGTATTCCTTGAGCAGTTTGAGATAGATGGAGTTAAGCGCGGCTGCGGTGACAGGCTGCCCCTGTTCGACCAGTTTATGCGCTTGCAGTTCGTAGTCGGCGAACAGAACCTGTGTATAGAAAGTGCCAACGATGGAGTCGACAGCATGCTGCAGCAAGAGGAAGCGTTCCCGTGGGTCGGTACGGGTTTCAAGCATTTTGTTCAGCAGGAAACGCTCATTGGTGGTTGATGCGACTTCGGCCACAAAAATGGTGGGTGCCGATGTGACAAATGGCTGGTTCTCAAAGGACAGTACGCTGTGCATGGCGTGCCCCCCTTCATGTGCCAGGGTAAACAGGGCGCCCAACGTGTCGTTATGGTTGAGAAGGACATACGGTCCCACTCCGTAAACGCCGGCGTTGTAAGCACCACTGCGCTTGCCATCGTTTTCATACACATCGAGTCGACCACTGTTCAAGAACGCTTTGTACTTTGAGGCGTAGTCGCCACCCAGTGGTTCAATCGAGGACAGTACCAGTTCCTTCGACTCGTCATAGGGGTAGGTCTGCGCGGTTTTGAATAAGGGAATTGAGCCGTCGTACAGGTGGTACGACTCCAGACCAAGCAGGCGTTTGCGCAGCTTCATGTAGCGTTGCAGCGGCGCGGTGCCGCCACGGACCGTGCTGACCAGGGTTTGCAGGACCGCTGTAGGTACTGCATTGGCGTCGAGAGCCGCCTCCATTGTGCTGGGAAAATTGCGTGCCTGGGCAGTAAACCAATCCTTTTGGAGCACACCGTTATAAATCGCAGCGTAGGTGTTGGCGGTCGCTGAAAACGCGCCAATGTAGGCTTCGAATGCCTTGGCGCGGTCGGCCTGGCTGTAGTTGGTTTGTAATACGGTCTGGTACGCTCCGTGGCCGAGTATGATTTCCTTGCCATCGGACAAGGTAAGCTTGGGGAACTTGATGTCCGAGGTGCTCAACTCTTGAAACGTGGCTGTGGGCGACTGGTTAAGGCGGGTTGCATATGAGAGCAGCTTCTCACCTTTGGCGTCCAACACATGGGCTTGTTGTCGGTATTGCTCCAGGATGCCAAACCGGTAGGGTGCCAGTGCCGGTGTCTGCGCGATCCACTTTTCCATTTTGACCTTGGGAATTTGCAGCAACTCGGGATTGAACCAGGAGGTGCTGGTTCCGAACTTGGCAAATATGGCGCCAACCCGCTGAAACTTTCCGGCAACTTCCTGGTTTCGGGTGTCGACATCGCGCTGCAACTGCGGGTAGCGGTAAACCCGGTATTGCAAGATGCCGATCTCGTCAAATGCCTTGTACGCCTTGAGCACGGCGGCCGGGCCGCTGGCCAGGCTTCCCTTGAGTCGTGCAAAGGCATCCATCTTTGCTTCCATGTCTTTCATTCCAGCATCCCATGCTTCCCAATTGGGGTAAATGGGCGAGAAGTCCCAGCGGTATTGGGCTGAAATTTCTGAGCGTACACGGGTCTCGGGCTTGGTTGCAGCCCAAATGCTGCTGGTCGTTAGCAGGCATGCAACGCCCAACAGGGCGGCCAGAACCGTTTTCCGGGGTTTTAGCTTGAACGCCATGGGATTCCTTTTTGTTGTGTGCGATTGGAAAAATGGGCAGTGTAATCGGCCTATGGGAATTCAACCAAAAGAACCTCCAGCAGGGCCTGAGGCCTGCAAACTCAACGCTGAACATGCTCCAGCCGGATAATGGCGCGCATGGCGACGCCGAATTCCTCTGACCCCACCCTGCCCAGCCATTGCCCCAACTGCCAGGCTAAGGTATATGGTCCTTACTGCTCGCAATGCGGCCAGGAGACGGTGATTGCACGCCTGAGGTTTCGTGATTTTTCACACGAGTATTTCCAGAATTTTGTCAGCCTTGAAGGACGTCTTTGGCGGTCATTGTGGTTGCTGTTGGTGCGCCCGGGCCAATTGACGCTCGAATTCATCGCTGGGCGGCGCAGACGCTACGTTCGCCCGATTCCGCTTTACTTGACTCTGAGTTTCCTGGTTTTTTTGTTACTCAATTTTTCATCTTCAGATTCACTGATGCAGCTAGACGGTCCTGAAGCGGCTCCAACTGGCGTTGAAGCCGTCGTTTTGCACGCCAAGCCACCACGCGAAATATCCCAACCACACATTGCTGCGCGTCCGACCATTGGGGATCAATCAGAGTTGCAGGGTTTGGTGACTTTGCTGGATCAATTGCCTGGTTGGCTCAAGCCGGTTGGCCAGCGTTATTACATCTCGGTGCAACGGCTCCACGATGATCCGCAGCGAGGCGTTGAGCGACTGGTTAGCGTGGTGATGGCCAAACTGCCCTATGCGATTTTCGTGCTCGTTCCCGTGTTTGCCGTGATTACCCGGCTCCTGTACTGGCGGCGTGACAGGGCTTACAGCGAGCACTTCTTATTTGCGTTGCATTTGCATGCATTTGTATTTTTGACCCTGATCGCTGCCTTTTGGCTTGGTGCAGACCTTGCAGCCCCTTTACTATTTTTGTGCTGGTTGGTCTACCTTGCGCTGGCACTGCGCCGTGTGTTCGGCGGTCGCTGGTGGCCACAGGTCCTGCGCGCACTCGGCTTGATCATGGGGCACAGCGTTTTGCTGGGAGCCATCAGTGCGCTGACCATTATTGCCTCGTTGCCAGCTGTGTGATTGCCCCGTCGTGGGCGCGGGCTACGGGCAGTCGATTCAAGCGGCTGTGCGCACCAGTCGCACCATGTAGCTTGCCTTGCGTGTATTGCCGAAAACTTTTCCGTTGCGAAAATCCACCAGCCAGGCATTGAGGTTGTCGCTGGTTTCAGGGCGCAACGCCCAGAAAACGCCCGCCGGCGTTGCCGGAAAAGTGGCGCTATCGATTTTTGATTTCTTTTGAGCCTTGTCGACCAGGCTGGTCAATTCATCCTTGTTTGGAGTACGCCAGCCGGGGTTGGACGCGTCCTGTGTTTTTTTGGCCTGGACCAGGGTCATTTTCGTGGCTTTGCCGGTGCAGGTTTTACCGTCCCACTTCATGCCCACCACACAGCGCTGCCAGATCAGTTTCATTTGTGTGTCAGCGACTTCCTGACCGTCTGCCGAAACAGTAAAGCGGCTTTGGGCATGCGCCGAAAATGCGGCGGCCAGGAGCATTGCGGACAAAGCAGCAGGGAACACGACGGGTAACGTGGAGGGGCGAAACTGCATGGGAATACTCCAATTGGAAGAAAAGGTGAAATGGCGCAAACGACGCGACACCTGTGCGATGGATCTTACCAGCGGGAAGGTCTGGTGCGGCTTGATGAAAACCCGCGACGCGAGGACTCTCATTTGGAGGCCTGGATCTTGCGGTACAGCGAGCGCACACTGATACCGAGGCGGGCCGCAAGTTCTGCGCGGGTCCCTTGGTGGCTCAATGCAAGCTCTCGCCAAGTTTCCTGTGGGTCGTGATGCAGCGCAGGCGTAGTGAATGGCGCGGCATTAGCAGGTGCAAACTGGCGACGCCCGGACTGCTCCAGTGCTTGCTCAATATGCCGCTGCTGAACTGTGTCACCATCGCATAAGAGTGAGGCACGCTCCAGCAGGTTGCGCAGTTCGCGCACATTGCCCGGAAAGACTTGGGCTTGCAGTAATGCCAGTCCTTGATCGCTGATCGACAGCGTGCGACCCGTTGTAACCCGCCGCAGCAATGCATCTGCCAAGAGTGTGATGTCTTCGCGGCGCTCGCGCAAAGCGGGCAGATGAATAGGAAACGTGCTGACCCGGTAGTACAGGTCTTCTCGGAAGCGTCCTTCGGACACCATGCGGTCAAGGTCCCGGTGCGTGGCTGCCACAACCCGAATATCGGCGTGACGCAACTCGGTGCTGCCCACCCGGCGATAAGTGCCGCTCTCCAGCAGACGCAGCAGCTTGACCTGCATACTCAAGGGGATGTCGCCAAGCTCATCAATAAACAAAGTGCCGCCGCTGGCGGCCTCAACCAAGCCCCCTTTGGTTGCCGTGGCGCCGGTAAATGCGCCACGTTCATGGCCAAACAGTTCGGACTCAAATAGATTCTCGGCTAGGCTGGAGCAGTCAACCGCCACCAGGGGGCGGTGTGCGCGTGGACTAGCTGCATGCACAGCCCGTGCGACGAGTTCCTTGCCGGTACCCGACTCGCCCAACAGCAGCACCGTGGCCTGCGCAGGAGCAACCCGCGCAACCAGCGCCAGCATGCGTTGGAATGTGGGTGCGCGCCCGATGAGGCTTTGTGCTTGTGCTTGTCCGTGTGCCACGTGCAGCGGGTCCATTTTTTCGATGAAAAAAGCCTGTTTTCCGCTGGCATCGCGTACCGGTGATAATTCAATTTGAACGTATTCCTCACCGTTTGGCGTGTGGTGCAGGTGCAGTACGCGCTCGCGCTGACCAGACTCGCGCGACTGAACTAACGGACACGATTCTCCAGCTTGATCACACGGGACGCTGAAATGGTGGGAAACCTCATAACAGGCGCGCCCGACCACACTGCGATCGGGGCTGAATTGGCGACGGTACGCCGCGTTGGCCGCCAGGATGCGGTATTGGGCGTCAAAAAGGATGTGTGGCTCTGCCATACCTTCCAGATAGGACACCAGTTCCGGTAGAGGCTTTGCAGTGGGTTCTGTCATAGCGCAGGCAGTGTAGTGTCAATTTTGCGAAACTGCCAAATTACTGCCAACTGAATGCCAAGTTAGTGCTAATTAACTGCCAAGTTTGGCAGTCGATGCGCGGAAAAGTGGTTCACCCTCGTTTTCGAAACGTAACTTGTTGAAGTGAAAGGCTATTTTCTAGTGCTGATGGGTGGCACGTTTCTTGTAACCGCTACATGTCATGAATTGCCGCCAAGCGCTTGTTGACCCATTACGATTTGCAAAAACTTGCCTGGGGCGGGAGTTTCAAAGCACGGACCTTTAATGTATTTCCGCATTCTTCACAATGAGTTCACTGGCGAGCTGAGCTACTTGTTGGCCGACGCCGATGCGCGCGAGGCGGTTTTGGTGGACCCCCATGCCTGTGACTTGCCGCTGTTGCAATCGTTGCTGGCTGAGCGTGAACTGCGCTTGCGCTGGGTGCTTCGAACACACGAACACGATCATCTGGCACCAGATGAACCCGCAGCGCTGGCGCAACTTGGAGCTCCGGTCGTGCAGGGACATCGGGCGGCGACTGTGCGCTCCGTCGCACACGGCGATATGCTTGCATTTGGTAGTGAGGTAATGACCGTCCTTGCCACACCGGGGCACACCACTGCCTGCCTGAGTTTCGCTTGGCGGGACCGCCTTTTTTGCGGCGGCTTGCTGGCTGTGGACAGTTGTTCATACCAGCCCAAACCAGCCGCGCCGCGGGCGCTGTGGGACAGCGTGCATCAGCAGGTATTTACCTTGCCTGATGAGACACTGGTGTTTGTCGGACAGGGGCGCCGCGCAAGGGCGGTCAGCACCGTGCTGGAGGAGCGACGCTGGCATCCGTTTTTTGCCGGCTTGTCACGGGACGTATTTCTTGCCCGCGTGACGATGCTGCCGCAGACCGTCTGAGTCGAAGATCAAGAAGGAAAGTAACTGAAATGACAGAGTTATCTGCGGTGCAAGCCACCTCTCCTGCACCCTATGAGCGGCTCGGTGGCGCCGATGGCGTGCGCCAGTTGGTGCAACGTTTTTATTCACTGATGGATGAGTTGCCAGAGGCACACCGGGTGCGTAGCCTGCATCCGCAAGACCTCCAGGGCAGCGCCGAGCGGCTTTATGAGTATTTGTCGGGTTGGTTTGGCGGGCCGGATCTGTACGTGCGGAAATATGGTCATCCGCGGCTTCGTATGCGTCATAGCCCTTACGCAGTGGGTGCGGCGCAACGTGATGAATGGATGTTGTGCATGAGCATGGCGCTGGCAGAGCAGGTGTTGGACGAGGCGCTTCGAGCGCACCTGATCCGCACATTTGGCCAAATCGCAGACCACTTGGTCAACACAGAGACGGGCGCTGCGATATGAGACCGTTTCACAACTCGCTTTTGACAGAAATTGTTAGCAGAATCGATGGACAGCGAAGGAACACTCCGTGAACAACAAGACCGAAAAAGGCCGGCTAATTATTCCAATTGCCGTGTCAGATGACAAAGGGCCAATAGAGCCGCCACCGGGTGCAGACGCCGAACTGGTTTCCCTTTATGAGGCGCACAAGAAAATCTATCCGCGAAGCGTCTCCGGGTTTTTTTCCAATTGGCGCTGGGCGATGGTGTTTTTGACACAACTGATCTTTTATGGCCTGCCGTGGCTGGAGTGGGGACAACGTCAGGCGGTGTTGTTTGACTTAGGCGCCCGCCGCTTTTATATCTTTAATTTGGTGCTTTACCCGCAGGACTTCATTTACCTGACCGGTATCTTGGTGATCTCTGCCTATTCGCTCTTCCTGTTCACGGCTGTCGCCGGGCGCCTATGGTGCGGTTATGCATGCCCACAGACCGTTTACACCGAAATATTCCTATGGATTGAAAAGAAGCTCGAAGGCGACCGGTCTGCTCGCATGCGCCGTGATGCTGGCCCATGGGGCTCTGAAAAAATTGCCCGCAAAGCCGGCAAACATGGGTTATGGCTGACATTGGCGCTCATGACAGGCTTTACGTTTGTGGGCTATTTCACCCCTATTCGCGAGTTGGGCGGCGAATTCTTCCGTTGGGAACTCAGCTCCTGGGAGATTTTCTGGACCTTTTTTTATGGCTTTGCCACCTATGGCAATGCTGGTTTTATGCGAGAGCAAGTGTGCAAATACATGTGCCCCTATGCACGCTTTCAAAGTGCCATGTTTGACAAAGACACCCTCATCGTCACCTACGATGCCGAGCGTGGTGAGCCCCGTGGCGCACGGTCCAAAAAGGCCGATCCGGCCAAGTTGAATTTGGGGGCTTGTGTTGATTGCAGCCTTTGTGTTCAGGTCTGTCCTACAGGAATCGACATCCGCAAGGGCTTGCAGTATGAGTGCATCGGTTGCGGTGCGTGTGCGGATGTATGCGATACCGTGATGGACAAGGTCGGTTACCCGCGTGGCTTGGTGAAGTACTCCACTGAAAACGCAATTCACCAGCACTGGACCAAGGCCCAGACCTTGCGCCATGTCCTGCGCCCACGGGTGCTGGTGTATTTGGCTATTTTGGGAGTGGTGGCAACCGCTATGTCGGTCAGTCTTTCCATGCGAGTGCCGTTCAAGGTGGATGTAGTGCGGGACCGTGGGGCGCTGGCGCGTGTTGCTGACGGGGGTCAAATCGAAAACGTGTTTCGCCTTCAAATCATGAACGCGACGGAGGCCACGCAGCAATTCCGTATTGGAGTATCGGGTTTGCCCGGTCTGCAAGTCGTATCGGAAAACGACATCGCTATCGCATCCACTCAAGCGCGCTGGGTTGCTGTCAGGGTCCAGGGCGCTATGGACGGTGCCGCCCCAGGATCGCATCCGATTTACTTCGAAATCGCTGCGCAAAGTGGCATTGGGAAGGTAACGGAAAAGGCAGCGTTCATCGTGCCCCGCTAAGTGATTGCTGGGCATCACCACATCCTGGCAACGCGATTTTGGCCGCCCAGTGGATGACGGCAAGAATGCCAGTCAAATGGGACTGCCCGCAGTTGCCTGCCAATTGCCCATCGTTAATGGGGTGTGATTGCAACACTACTGCGCATGCCGAGAAGTGAATTGATGCTGATCAAATATTTTCCCGGTTGGCAGGTGATAATGAAACATCTCCAACCTAAGGAATCGCTCATGGTCACCAAAAAAAATGCCGTAGTTCAAAATGCGGAGGCATTGACCAAGCCAGCTCGGGCCACCCCAGCAAAGGCTACCACCAAAACGATCGAGGCTGCCAAGCCCGTTGCCGCTAAGCAGGTTGCAGCCAAAACGGCTGCAAAACCCGCTGCGCCAACCAAGTCGGCCGCAAAAGCACCTGTAGCCAAGAAGTCTGTTGAAAAGCCTTCGGCTCCGGTCAAACCGGTCGCGACAGTCGCTGCCACAGCGGTCGTAGAAAGCAAGCAGCCAGCGGTTAAGGCGTCAGGCAAAGCGAGCCCGGCCAAGGCGCCTGCCCCCAAGAAGCCAAAGTCGACCAGCCCGAAGGCGGCTATCAGCGCCGAGCAGCGTCTTCACTACGTTGAAGTAGCCGCTTTTTATATCGCTGAACGGCGCGGCTTTGAGGCTGCCAACCCAATGGACGACTGGAACGCAGCCGAAGCCGAAATTGACCGCCTGATTGCCAGCGGACATTTCGCGCAATAAGGCGCAAAAGGCGCGCGATGCCGTGGCGGCTAGGTGAACGCCTCGACCGCCTCGATCGCTTCACGCAGTTCGTTGATGTTGAATATCTCCGAGTGTCCGTTGACTTTCGCAACGGCCTTGGATTCGACACCGCGTTCAAGCAAAAACTCCATCATTGCCAGAGCAGACCTACCGTCTTGTTCTGGGTAGTGGATCCATTGCCCGTGCCTTTTTACATGCAAATAGAAGCTATGCATATCGCCTCCTGCGTCGGTTAACACCGTATGTGCATCATCGGCCGCTGTTGGGCTCGCCAAGCTTTGAAATAGTGGCAAAAAAACGGGTCATATTTCCGCTACACGCGGTAGCAGTAGCCACGCCGTTGCAATGTGTTGGCCTTCTGGATGACGTGCTGCGCCATTGCGACTGCGTAAAAAATCAACAGTGGACGACAGGCGCTATGTGCGTTTTTGGAGTCCCACGTCCTGAGCACGCAGGGCGGGCCTGCCGCGCAGGGGGCGACGCCATCTGGTGTGGAATCGGCTGGCAACGCCGCTGGCGCTATGAGCGCGCTGAGCAGGTCTATGTCAGTTAACTTGCAATTGCAGCCTGTGCCGCAGATAAGCGCGCAATCGGCACTCGGTAGGGCGAGCAACTCACATAATCCAGCCCGGCGCGGTGGAAAAATCCCACCGATGCAGGGTCCCCGCCGTGCTCGCCGCATACGCCAACCTCGATGTCGGGGCGCACACTGCGGCCCTTTTCCACCGCCATTTGTACCAATAGGCCAACGCCCTTCTGGTCGATGGAGCGGAACGGGTCGTGTTCGTAGATGCCGCGCTTGAGGTAGTCGGGTAAAAATTTGCCCGCATCGTCGCGCGAGAAGCCTAGCGTCATCTGCGTCAGGTCGTTCGTGCCGAATGAGAAGAACTCCGCTTGCTTGGCAATACTGTCTGCAATCAGCGCTGCGCGCGGCGTCTCGATCATGGTGCCCAGCAGGTAGTCCAGCGTCTCGCCGCGCTCGGCGAACACGGCTGCGGCCGTGCGGCGAATGACCTCGGCCTGCGCGTTGAATTCGCGCACCGTGCCCACCAGTGGCACCATGATCTCTGCTTTCACATGCACGCCCAGAGTGCGCACATTGAGGGCAGCCTCGAACACCGCACGGGCTTGCATCTCGGTAATCTCGGGGTAGCTGATGCCCAGGCGGCAACCCCGGTGGCCCATCATGGGGTTGAACTCGTGCAATTCCTCCACCCGCATCTTGATTTTGCCCAGCGGAACCTTCATTTCGGCGGCCATCACACGCTGGTTGGCATCGTCGTGTGGCAGGAATTCATGCAAGGGCGGATCGAGCAGACGGATCGTCACGGGCAGGTCATGCATCTCGCGGAACAGCCCCTCAAAGTCGCCGCGCTGCATGGGCAACAGCTTGGCCAGCGCCTTGCGCCGCCCGGTCTCGTTGTCCGCCAGAATCATCTCACGCACGGCCAGAATGCGTTCGCCCTCAAAGAACATGTGCTCGGTGCGGCAAAGGCCAATGCCGGTGGCACCGAAAGCGTGGGCCACTTTGGCATCGGCCGGACTGTCGGCATTGGCGCGGATCTCCAGGCGTTTGTATTGGTCGGTCAAAGCCATCAGCGTGCCAAAGTCGCCACTGAGTTCGGCGTCCTTGGTGGCAATTTTTCCTTCGTAGACTTCGCCCGTGGAGCCGTTCAGAGAGATCCAGTCGCCCTCGTTGAAAACCTTGTCGCCCACCGTCATGGTGCGGGCCTTCAGGTCGACATGCACGGCGCCAGCGCCGGACACGCAGCATTTGCCCATGCCGCGCGCCACCACGGCGGCATGCGAGGTCATGCCGCCGCGTGCCGTCAGGATGCCCTTGGCCACGCTCATGCCGCGCAAATCCTCTGGCGAGGTCTCCTGGCGTACCAGAATCACATCTTTGCCGGCCTTGAACCAAGTGTCGGCTTCGTCCGCAAAAAACACGATCTGGCCGGTAGCCGCGCCAGGCGAGGCGGGCAGGCCGCGCGCAATGGCGTGGGCCGCAGCCAGCGCTGAAGGGTTGAAAATCGGGTGCAGCAACTCATTGAGCCGGTCCGGTGCCACGCGCTGCAATGCGGTCTTTTCATCGATCATGCCCTGCTTGAGCATCTCCATGGCAATGCGCACCATGGCCGCGCCGGTGCGCTTGCCGTTGCGCGTCTGCAGCATCCACAACTTGCCTTCCTGAATGGTGAACTCGATGTCCTGCATGTCCTTGAAGTGGTTCTCCAGCGCGGTTTCTGCGTGCAGCAACTGCTGGTAGATGTCGGGCATCAATTCCTCAAGTGAGGGGTACTTGCTGCGCCGCTCGTCCTCGCTGACCAGGGCCAGTTCAGCCCAGCGCTTCGAGCCCACCAGAGACACCTGCTGCGGTGTGCGGATGCCTGCCACCACGTCTTCTCCCTGCGCATTGACTAGGAACTCACCATTGAATAAGTCCTCGCCGGTGCCCGCGTCGCGCGAAAAGGCCACGCCGGTGGCGCTGTGGTCGCCCAGGTTGCCAAACACCATGGCCTGCACGTTGACGGCAGTACCCCAAGAGGCCGGGATGTCATTCAACTCGCGGTACACACAGGCGCGCTCGTTGTTCCAGCTCTCGAACACCGCCCACACGGCGCCCCAGAGTTGCTCCCACGGGTCGGTGGGAAAGTCACGCCCGATGCGCGCACGAATAAGCGATTTGAAGCGTTGCACCAGTTCTTTCAGGTCGTCGGCGTCCAGGTCGGTGTCGAGCTTGACGCCGCGCTTGTCCTTGAGCATGTCGATGATCACTTCGAACGGGTCATGGTCTTCCTTGGAAACCGGTTTGAGTCCCATGACGACATCGCCATACATCTGCACGAAGCGGCGATACGAGTCCCAGGCAAAGCGTTCGTTGTTGGCCTTACGGGCCAGGCCCACCACCGCCTCATCGTTGAGGCCGAGGTTCAAAATGGTGTCCATCATGCCGGGCATGGAGGCGCGCGCACCGGAGCGGACCGACAACAGCAGCGGGTCATTGGGGTTGCCAAATTTTTTGCCCATTTCCGACTCGAGAAACTGCACGCCGTCGAGCACTTCTTTCTGGATCAATTTCAAAACCGCCTCCCGCCCCTGCTCGGTAAACGCGGTACAGGCTTCGGTGCTGATGGTGAAGCCCGACGGCACCGTAATGCCCAAACGGCACATCTCGGCCAAGTTGGCCCCCTTGCCCCCGAGCAGGTTCTTCATGCTGGCCGCGCCCTCGGTGCGGGTGCTGCCAAAAACGTAGACGTATTGTGTAGGAGTGTTCATGGTGGTGGTGGGAGTTAGGAGTAACACAAAGGAAAGACACGTTGACCCAATGAAATAGTAGGTAAGCAGTCAATATTTGGTTTAACGCATGTCAATATTTCAGACAATTGCCTGTTGGTGCAGGTCAGGCCTTGTGCGTCTGGCCGGGTTGCCTCGCGTGGTGGCAACGTGTGATACTTGGCGTCGTTTTTTGGAGAACTCCCAATGGCTCAGTTGAAGTGGTTGGCAATTGGCCTGTTGTCACTTTGTTGTGGATACTTTGGTCACAAGCTGACCGGGAATTGGAACGGCGCAGCGGTCGGCGCGGTGGCTGTCGCAGTCGTCGCCCATTTCCTGCTGAGCGGACAGTGGGTACCTGCAGTGGGTACCCTGATATTGGGCGTCTACCTGTTTTTCAACACATTTGGGGACGGCCTTGAATCGGCTGAACGCAAGCGGACGAGTACGCCGCTTGCGTCGTCAGCGGGCGGCGGCGAGTCGTTAGGCGCTTTGGCTGGCGCGGCGGGGAAGGGCGCAGAGGCAATTGATGGCGTTAAAGCACCGCAGGCAGAACCAGGCTCGAAGGATGCAGGCGCAGCAAAAAGTGAAACCGGTGCAGGTGCGGGCTCCAGCTCAGTTTTGAAGGATTGCCAAAAGTGCCCGGAATTGGCGGTTGTTGCCGGCGGCAAGTTTGTGATGGGCCGCAACCTTGATCAGACGAAAGCGGGCGTTGCAGCCAAAGGGTTCAGCGGCGATGACAGCGAGGGGCCGGCCCACACCGTGACTGTACGCAGCTTCGCTGTGGGACGCTTTGCAGTGACCAGGGGCCAATTTGCAGCATTTGTTGGCGCAACTGGCTACCAAACTGACGCCGAACGCCATGGCGGCTGCTTGGCCTGGGTGAAGGACCAGTGGGAAAATCAAGCCACTTACCATTGGAGGTCGGCGGGCTTTGCCCAGACCGATGAACATCCGGTTGTGTGCGTCAGCTGGGATGACGCACAGGCCTATGTGCAGTGGCTTGGCAAACTTTCCGGGCAAAGTTACCGGCTGCCAAGTGAGGCTGAACGCGAGTACAGCGCCCGCGCCGGGAGCACGACTGCGTTTTGGTGGGGCGACAATCTGACACCGGATCAAGCCAATTACGAGGCCAGGTCAACACCAGTCAAGGGGAGCGCCGCCAGTGCGCGGGGGGCGGGAACCGTCCCGGTGAATCAGTTTGCCGCCAATCCGTTTGGTCTTTACAACGTGCATGGCAATGTGTGGGAATGGGTGCAAGATTGTCGCCATGACACCTATGTCGGTGCGCCGGTTGATGGAAGTGCGTGGACGACCCGATGCACTGACAATCGGCGGGTACTCAGGGGCGGCGGATGGGCGGGGGACCCTGCGGGGCTGCGGGTGACCAGTCGCGGCTGGTTTACGCCCGACTTTCGCTTTCACGCAGGTGGGTTCCGGGTTGCCAGAAATCTGACCAAGCCCAAGTGAATTGCCCGTGCGCCTGCGCTTAGGCGGCGGACTGGTAGTGCGTCATTCAGAGCGCAGTGCTTGAACAGGATCCAATTGGGCGGCATTGCGGGCAGGCAACACGCCGGCAAGCAGTCCGATTGCGATGGCGATACCTTCGGCCATGAGGACGAAACTGATTGGCGTGTGAACCGGCAGGCCGGGTACCGCCAAATGTATGATTTGCGCCAAGCCGAATCCCAGCGCCAAGCCGATGGCTCCGCCCAATGCCGACAGCGCAACGGCTTCTCCCAAAAAGAGTCCCAATATGGTGTGGCGCGGAGCGCCTAGCGCCACCAGCAGGCCAATCTCACTGGTTCGCTCGCTCACGGCAATGGTCATGATGGTGACGATGCCAACCCCGCCGACCAGCAGGGAAATGCTACCCAAGGCACCCACTGCCATCGTCAGAATGTCCAGGATATTGGACAGCGTGCGCAGCATGTCTTCCTGGGTGGTGATCGTGAAATCTTCGCGCCCGTGCCGTGCGCCCAGTGTGTTTTTGACCGCGTTGACAATGCGCGCGGCGGGAATGCCTTCTTCGTAGGCCAGATCGATTTTCATCATGCCATCACGATTGAAAAGCTCCAGCGCACGGGCAGTAGGTATGTATGCAGCATCGTCGAGATCGACGCCCAGGAACTGCCCTTTGGCTTCGAGCACCCCAATGACACGAAACTGCAGGTTACCCACCCGCACCCGCGCCCCCAACGGGTTGGCGCCACCAAATAGCTCGGATTTGAGTTTGGCTCCGAGCACGACAAATGCGCGGGCATTTTCCAGCGTCTCATCGGGCAGAAACTGTCCGCTGCGCACCTTGATGCTGTAAACCTTGAGCATGTCAGCGCCAACGCCATTGACCGTGGTGCGGCGCAGGCGCCCATTGGCACTGACCTCGGTGTTGCCCCAGACCGTGGCGGTCATGCCGGTGATGTGGGGCAGGTTGCGCAGTGCGCGGGCGTCGTCGAGCGACAAAGGTCGCACCGAGGAGGGGATACCGGTTGGCGCCGGGCCGGATGTCTTTACTTTGCCTGGCGAAATGCTGGCGATGTTGGTGCCAAACTGGGTGAACTCGGCCAAAACAAAGCGGTGAATGCCCTCGCCGATGGAGGTCAGCAAAATGACCGATGCAATGCCAACCGCGATACCGAGCAGCGTTAGAAAACTGCGCAATCGCTGGGCCGTGATCGCGCGCAAAGCGAGCGTAATGGCATCGGTTGGCAACATATGCGGGTCAGCGTTTGGACAGGGCCTGCACCGGGTCCAGTCGGGCGGCGCGGCGCGCTGGCAAAACGCCAAACAGGATGCCAGTCACAAGGGCAGTCGAGAGCCCTGCCAGCACGGCCCAGTCCGGTGGATAGGCCGGAAAGGTGGGATACAACTGGCGGATGACGGCAGCGCCGATCTGCCCAATTCCAAAACCGACCAGTGCTCCTGCCAGTGACAACATGGACGCTTCGGCCAAAAACAACAGCCGAATGCCACCGCCTGTCGCACCAAGGGCCTTGAGCAAGCCGATCTCGGCCGTTCGCTGCGTTACCGACACCAGCATGACATTCATCACCAGTATTCCGGCCACGGCGAGGCTGATGGCCGCAATGCCGGCGACTCCCATCGTCAAAGCGCCCAACAAGCGATCAAAAGTGGCCAGAACGGCGTCCTGCGTAATGACCGTCACGTCCTGCTCGCCCTCGTGGCGCAGCTTGATGATGTCGGCGACTTGCGCCTTGGCGGACTCGATCGCCTCGCGCCCATTGGCTTCAATCAGTATTCGAAACAGCGTATTGCTGTTGAACATCGCCTGGGCCAGCGCAACCGGGACAAAAACCAGTTCATCGGTGTTCATGCTCAGTCCCTGACCACTGGGTGCCAGCACACCAACGATGCGGAAACGGCGGTCTCCGATGCGCACCAACTGGCCCACGGATGGCCCGGTGCCAAAAATTTCGTCACGCACCTTGGCGCCGATCACGGCTTCATTGGCACCGCGGCGCCAATCGCCGGCCGCCAGGAATCTGCCCTGTGCAATTGCCATCTGGCGCACTTGCAGGTACTGCGAAACAGTGCCAGCGACCATCACTTCGCGTAGTTTGCCATTCGCACTAATTTCGGACGTTCCAACTGCCAGCGGCGCGACCCGATTCACTGCGCTGGCGCGTTGAAGCGCGTGCGCATCATCTATGGTCAAGTCCCTAGGCGTATTGGTAATTGCATTGCCGGGACTAAAGCCACCAGTCTGAGAGCGCCCTGGCAAGACGATGACCAGGTTGCTACCCAACGAGGAAAACTCGTTCATGACAAAACGGCGGGCTCCGTCTCCCAGGGCTGTCAATATCACGACCGCGGCCACGCCTATTGCCATGGCCAGGATCAGCAGGGACGCGCGCAGCGGGTTGCCCGTGGCGGCATCGCGTGCAAACCGGATCAGGTCGATGCTGCGCATAGTGAGGGTGTCGCAGACGAGCGGGCAGGTTGTTGGGTGTCTTGGCGGATCGCGCCGTCTTCCATCTGGATTTGGCGTCCTGCACGCGCACCGAGCGCGCCGTCATGGGTCACCACAATGAGGGTAACACCGCTGGCGTTGAGCCCCTCCAGCAGGCGAATGACCTCGTCCCCGGTGCTTCGGTCCAGGTTGCCGGTAGGCTCGTCCGCCAGAATAACTGCGGGCTGCATGATGGTGGCGCGGGCGATGGCCACGCGTTGACGCTGCCCACCGGAGAGTTCATCGGGTCGATGTCCGGATCGGTTTTCCAGCCCGTAGTCACGCAGGGCCTGAGCCACTCGGCCCGCCCGTTGCGCCGGGGGCAGACCCGCCAATACCATGGGTAGCGCGATATTCTCGGCCGCCGTCAAGCGTGGTACCAAATGAAAGCTCTGGAATACAAAGCCGATGCGTTGGCTGCGAACTTGCGCCTGTTCATCTGCCGACAAGGTGGTGACATCGCGCCCCTCCAGCCGGTATTGGCCGGCATTTGGCCGGTCCAGCAAACCCAGCAAGTTCAGTAAAGTGGACTTTCCGGAACCCGATGGTCCCATGACGGCCACATATTCTCCCGCCGTGATGCGCAGGTTCAGCGTGCGCAGCGCATGGACCTCGGAATCACCAAGGTGAAAAACCCGCTCAATCCCGGTGAGCTCAATTTGGGCAGAGCTCATTTCTTTGCTTTGTCATCGACCACAAAGGCGGCGCCAGTTTTGACACCCTCGCGCTCCAGTGAGGTGACCACCCGGTCGCCGGCGACAAGACCTTCCAGCACCTCGGTGAATTCCCAATTGGCAAGCCCAGTCTTGATTCTGCGCTCCTGCAGGGTACCGTCAGAGGCGGCCACCAGCACGCGGTTGCCTTCTTGCAGGGCCGAGGTGGGCACGCGAACCACATTTTCGCGCACCGCCAAAATCACTTCAACATCGGCGCTGTAACCCACCAGCAAACGAGGCGGTGCCGTGCCGGGATCAAGCGTTGCCTCGATGTCGACGGTCCGGGCCTGCTTCTCGAGCGCGGAAACATATGGCGCTACACGCCGAACCGTGCCTGGGAAGGATTGCTTTGGCAAGGCATCGAAGCTGATGCGCACGGTTTGCCCGGCGCTGATTTTGGGCGCATCCACTTCGTCCATAGGGGCACGCACAAATACGCAAGTGCCATCGATCAGGTCAATGGCCGGGGGGGTTGGAACGCCCGGAGGCGAGGGGGTGGAGTATTCGCCAACCTCACCCACGATCTTGGCCACAGTGCCGGCAAAGGGTGCATAAAGTACGGTGCGCTTTTGCTCGACACGGGTCGCGGCGACCCGTGCCAATGTCTGCGTCACGTCGGCACTGGCCGCCTCGCAGCCCGCGCGACGGGCTTGTGCTT
The DNA here is from genome assembly GCA_903870065.1 of uncultured beta proteobacterium. Lineage (GTDB taxonomy): Bacteria > Pseudomonadota > Gammaproteobacteria > Burkholderiales > Burkholderiaceae_C > Allorhodoferax. Next base: position 26,193 of record CAIQBN010000567.1, read on the forward strand.
CGGCACGCACTTGCTCATCCCGCGAGCTGGATATGAAGCCCTGCTTGAACAGGTCGGTCTGGCGCTGGGATTCGCGTTCAGCGTTGGCCGCCACGGTGCAGGCTTCAATTTGGCGCTTGCGTGCTGTCTCCACCTGTGTCATGGCCAGCGTGCTTTGGGCTTGCTGGTCGTCGTTCCAGAGCTTCATCAGAAGCTGGCCCTTTTTGACCTGATCACCTTCCTTGACGGCCAGGATCTCAATGCGGCCGCCCATGGTTGCCGAGAGTTTGGTGCGCATGCAGGCCTCCACCGTGCCGGCGCGCGTGTTGGCGATGCTGGACTCGACACGACCCTGGCCAACCTCCGCCAACACGACTGCAATCGGCTTGGGCCGTTTGGACCACCACACAACTGCGCCCGCCAATCCAAGGACAAGCAGGGCGATGACCAGACGGCGAATCAGGATAGAGGGCATGCAGGGGCAGTCGGTGGCAAAGGTTGTTTCATTTTAGGTTGAGTCCTGACAAGCGGGCTTTGCCAGTTCAGCGTGCGGATGCTGTCGAGCGTGGTTTTGGTCGGGTCGTGGCACCGCGCACTTCCAGACGCACTTCGTCGAGAATTTCGGTGTCGGAGCGGGTGATTTGAATGACATGTTTTCCTGGCCAGGGCAGCCACTGCGCTGAGGGACCATACGCAAACGGCTTGCCATCGATCAGCCAGCGCAGTTCGGAGCCCACTGCAGCAAGGCGCACGCGTTGGTTGGCAGGGGGAATGTCGGGATCCAGTGCAATGATGGTGCCGTTGGTCGGTGTGGTGATCCGGGCGACTGGTCGAGCCGAATTGTTTGAGTCAATTTGGCTTCTAGCCCTCGTTGAATATACGTTTACAGCTCCTGAATTTATAGCAAAGTTGGTCTGTTCGGTTCCGCTTAGAAACCATTCAAGTCGGGCAGCTTCGAGCGGTGCTTCAGTACCGCCCGTTGGCTGCGCAGGTTCAAACCTCACCGGCTTATGCACCATGCCGATGGGTGGCCTGGGCGAGCGTGAGGGTTGACTCTTGTGGAGGTAAGCCATCATTGCAGCCCAGATTGGAGCTGCGCCGGTGGTTCCACTGACATCCCACATGGGTGCTCCATCGGCGTTGCCCACCCACACGCCGACGGTGTAGTGTTGTGACCAGCCTACGGCCCAGTTGTCACGCATGTCCTTGCTGGTGCCGGTTTTGACTGCCGTCCAAACGCGCGTTGTCAGCACGCTATCAGTGCCAAAGGTGCGCGCTCTGGCGTTCGGGTCGCTCAAAATGTCGCCGACAACAAACGCGGCCCGAGGGTCCAGCACGACTCGCCTCTGTGGCCCGGAGTTGGCAATTAAGGTTGTCGGGCTGTGGCGCCCTCCGTTGGCCAGAGTCCGGTAGGCGTTGACCAAATGCAGCAGTGACACTTCGGCACTGCCCAGGGCCAGGCTGTAGCCGTAATAGTCGCCGTTTTCCCGCAACGGTAAACCCAGCCGAACTAGCTGCTTGTGGAACGCGTCGGGCGATACCATTGCCAGAGTGCGAACGGCTGGTACGTTAAGCGACGCGCCCAATGCGGTGCGGGCGGATACCCAGCCCTTGAACTGATGGTCATAGTTTTGGGGAATATAGAGCCCGCCAGCGGTCAGAATTTGGGCCCCTGAGTCCTCAATGAGCGAGGCTGCGGTCAGGCGCCGCTCGGCAATGGCTTGCGCGTACAAAAACGGTTTGAGCGTTGAGCCGGGTTGGCGCAACGCGGTAACACCGTCCACCTCGGCGGCGTTGCTCAGGTTGCCGGAGGATCCGATCCATGCCAGTACGGCGCCCGAGGCATTGTCCAGCACCAACATTGCGGCGTCCTGTACATGGCGACCGGCCAGTTCGTGCAGATGTTGCCGCAGCGTGGCCTGCGCAAACCGCTGCAGGGGCGCCATCAGTGTCGTGCGTACGACCGCAGTTCCAGGTTTTGGTGCGAGTTGACGTGCCACGTGGGGCGCCAGTCCCTCACTTGGCAAAAAATCGCGCCGCTGCAGCGCGGTTGTGGTGAACAGGATCGTGGCATCGCAATTCGTTTCGGAGGGACGCATGGTTTTGAGCACGGTGCAGGCGCGTCGTGCAACCTGGTCGGCGCCTGCGTTGGGTGCGCGCAACAAGGCGCTCGCCACGGCCGCTTCGCGCGCGTCCAGACCATGCGCCGCCTTTCCAAACAGAGTCCGGCTCAGTGCGTCAATTCCAACAAGTTCACCTTTGAATGGAACCAAATTCAAATAGGCCTCCAGAATTTGGTCCTTGCGCCAATTGCGCTCCAGCCATTGAGATGACAGACCTTGCCCGAGTTTTTGGACCACGCTGCGTCCGCCTGCCCGGTGTCGCAAGGAGGGGTCTAGCAAACCGGCGAGTTGCATGGTGATGGTTGATGCACCGCGCGTTTTGGTGTTCCACACATTCGCCCAGGCGGCGGCTGAAACGGCCTGCCAATCGACGCCACTGTGCTCGTAAAAACGCTTGTCCTCAGACCATATCATTGCGGTACGCAGTGCAGGCGAGATGTCAGCCAGCGCTACCCACTCGCCGCGGCGCACCATGGTGTCGGTGCGCAAGCGGTGCAGCAATTCTCCGTGGCGGTCAAGAACCAGTGTGTCGGAGGGTTTATAGCCGGATCTTATCTGGTCGAATGTGCCCGTAGCCCCCGCACAATAGGCGTTCGCTGCTATCAAAAATGAGCCGACGATTGCGCACAGACTAGCCCAGAACAGGTTGGCGTGGTCTGTACAGATCGGTACACTAGCGCGGCAGAAGCCCATGATGCAAGAAACAGGTTGAATCTGCATTTTCGCTTGCAGATTGCGGTGCTCCAAACTTGCAGATCAGCGCCGACTCTTCAATGCTCCAACTGTTGTTTAGAAATCAGATTATGGGCAAATTCGTAGGCCGCCTGAACTGCCTTTTCCTCGCTCGGATAGTCGTTGGGAACACGACGGCGGGCTGTCGGGTCCTTCCCCTTCAATCGTGCATAGTTAGCGTCACGCTCCAGTTGAACCCACGACGTCCACCGACCGGTCGCCGCGCGCTGGGTGGACACGGATGCGCAATAGCCGTCTTGCTCTACCACTGGGTATCCTGACATCGACAACTCCTCTCCTAAAGTAAGGTATTTGCCACATTAACCGTTAAGTCTTGTGCACCGGTTGATATTCCCCAAGCAATCGAAAATCTTCGATGAAATCGTTCATGTAAAAAGAGTAACGCCGACGGACCTATTTTTCTGGTTCAACTCGAACCCGCGCATTGGGCGCCTCGCCGAAGATCTCCGGCGCATACATCGCTTCCACCCGGCTGGGAGGAAGTGCGAACTCACCGACGTTATTCAACCGGATCGTGTATTCCATCTTGACAACCCCCTTGGGCAGGTACTGATAGTAGCTGCGGAAGGACTCAAAACTGCGCTCCTCGAAGGCTGCCCACCCAAAACCTTCTCTCTTTTCTCCCTGGGTGGCAATCTCGCTGTCGCGCCCCAATCCGCTGCCCAGGATGGTGGCGCCACCGGGAACCGGGTCGGTGATCACGGCCCAGGTCATAGCCAAGCTGGCGTTCACTTCCAGCGTGATGCGCAGCACATCACCGCGTGTGTAGCTGCCAGCCGGCAGACTTTTGTTTGCCTGCTCCACCGGTGTGACGGTCCTCTTGATCTGGTAGCCGGCATTGAACGGCTCTCGGAGCTGCACGGCCGCAACGGATTGCAGCGTCAGCCAAGGCTTGCCAGGGCCCTGATGGGCAACGTTCAGGGTCTCTTTGGCAGCGCTGGTGCTCCACGGCAGGAACATGCTGTTGTTGCGCAGGTTGCCGGGTGCCGCAGGTGCGCCAAACCAGGTGGTCTGGTTGGCGGCGCCAGAGGCATCGGTGGTCTTGATGCGCTCGACCTTGCTCCAGTCCACGGCGGCAGTCGCAGTGCCCATGCTGGCCTTGGTGGTACCAGACACAGTGGCCGCCTCAAACTTGGCCGAGAATTTTTCCAGCGCCAATCCGCCCCACAAATTGGCCGTGGTCGTATGCCAGGCTCCGTGCTGCTGGCGCGCGATGAAGCCGTTGGCCAGTCGGCCCATGTCGTCTTTCCAGGCCGGGTCGTCGATGACGCTCAACACGAACCGGGCGGTGTTGACGTCGCCGTTTTGCATCAGCCACCACCAGTAGTCATCGCGCTCGGTGCTGAAGACCATCTTGGTGCCCTGGTAACTGATGCGGCTGCGCAGAATCTGGTTGGCCTCTGCAATGCGCTTGTCGCGGTCCGGCACATCCTGCACGCGTTTGAGGATGTTGAGCCAGTCGATCACAGCGTGGGTGGGCCACTGGTTGGGCACAAGGGTGATGGAGCCCAGCATGCGGCCCTGCGCCTTGCCGTACCGCGACAGGGCTTCGAGCGCCGCCAGTTTGCGGATGTCCAGATCCCCACCTTTGCCATTTCGCGGGCTCCAGAAGTCACGCTGGATGCGCCCTTCCACAAAGGCGATCAGCCCGCGCTCCATCGGTGCGCGGATCTCGTCGCTTAGCGCAAACATTGGGTTGATGCTGGCGGCTTCGTGCGTGGCGGCCAGCAGGTAGGCGGTTAGCGTGTCGCTCCCACGGTTGGCCTCGCCGTCACGCGGCGGAAAGTAATTGGCCAGGCCGTCGCCGTCCAGATAACTCGGTATTTGCGCAGCCACGGTTTGCCACAGCCTGCCGTCGCGCAGGCCCACCGATTTGCTGGCCTTTTGCTCCAGGCAGGTAAACGGGTAGCGGGCAAACCAGTCTTTGACCCCCGGCAAGCCCTCTGCCAGCTTGGGTTGTAAAGACATTTTCAGACCACCACGGCCGGGCAGGGCGTCCGCCGGGGCGTTCACCTCCAGCGTGAAGGGGCCGTCGATTTGCACCAGCGTGGCCTGCTGCACCGTGAGGGGCACAGCGGGGATGATGCGTTGGCGCGCCTTGAGTGCATCGCGGGCGCCGGTGACCGTGTCTTTGGCTTCAATCTCCCACAGAATCGCTTCCGAGCGGATGTGTGCCAGTTGCGCCGGTGCGGTCACCGTCCAGGCGACCTCGCGCGCATCCCCTGCGGGAATATCCACTGTTTGTGGCTTGAGTTCGAGCAGGGTGGCCCTTGGGGTCACTTCCACCTTCATCGCCTGCTTGGTCGTGTTGCGCAGCGTGATCTGGGCGCGGAACTGGTCGTCCTCGCGCACCAGCGGCGGCAAGCCGCTGATGATTTGCAGATCCTGCGTGGCGCGGATGCTGGTGGACCCAGTGCCAAACAAACCGGTGGAGGCGTCGGCCACCGCCACGATTTTGAACGTGGTCAGCGCATCATTCAATGGCACCAGCACAACGGCCTGGCCATTGGCGTCCAGCTTCACGACCGGGTTCCACAGCAACAGGGTTTCCAGTAATTCACGTGCGCCACTCTTGCCACCGCCACCACCGGCAGCCACGGCTTTGCGCCCATAGTGGCGCCGACCGATGATTTCCATCTGCGCCGTGGATGTTTCCACACCCCAGGAACGACGCTGCAGCATGGCTTCGAGCAAGTTCCAGCTGCTATTGGGCATCAACTCCAGCAACGCTTGGTCGACGGCGGCCAGAGCCACCTCGGCATGGGCGGCGGGCTGGCCGTTGGGCAGCTTCACCTGAATGGTGACTTTGGCCTGGCTGCGCACCGCATAGCTTTCCTTGTCGGCCTTGACAATGACATCCAGTTGGTGCGCCTTGGTGCCGACACGAATTTCTGCCACGCCAAGTCGGAAGGCAGGCTTGCTCAGGTCCACCAGGGCGGTGGGCGCCACGTATTCACGGCCCTCGTACCAAAAGCTGGTCCACCACTCGCGCGGCGCTTTGTAGCCCCATGTGAAGAAGCTGTACCACGGTACCTCGCGCAGGCGGCCACGCAGTGCCAGCACACTCACGTAGACATTAGGCCCCCAGCCGTCCTTGATCTTGAGCTCTACCGTGGGGTCCTGCCCGTTGAGTTTGACCACCTGGGTCTCGATAATTCCTTCGCGCTCCACTGCCATCAGGGCGGTCGCAAAGCGGAAGGGCATGCGCACCTGGAACCTGGCCGTCTCGCCCGGCTGGTAGCTCTTCTTTTCAGGCAGCAGGTCGATGCGGTCGTGGTTCTCGCCACCAAACCAAAGCTCACCCTGCTTGGTGACATAGACACTGGCGGCGGCCTTAATGCTATTGCCCCCCGCGTCCTTGGCGGTGACCACCAGCTCCACCTCACCCGCCTCGTTCAGCTTGGCTTCGCACAGCAGCAGCCCGCGCGCATCGCTCTTTCCGCTGCACACGCTACCGAGCTCCTTGACCGTGGTTTTGTTGTCGTAGGTGTAGAAGCCGCCCACCATGCGCTTGCGGGTGGTGGTGACGATGCGGGCGGTGGCCTTGACCTCCAGCGCCACATCGGCCTGCGGCTTGCCCGAAAGGTCAAGTGCCAGGGCCTGAAACTTGATCTTCTGACTGCCGCCGCCTGACAGACTGACCCAGCCCTCGGTCTTGATACCGGCCACCACGCCGGCCGGCCACAGCGTTTGCGTGCTGCGGATGGTCTGCAACTCGCCATTGGGGTCGGAGTAGGTGGCCTCCAGCAGAAGGTCTTGCGGTTGCCGGCGGGCGGGCACCTTGTCAACAATCACTTTGCCAGCGCCGTTTTTGTCCAACGTGAGCGGCAACTTGTCGGCAATGACGCGGGCGTCGGCCGATGCATCTGCTTCTTCCTCACCACTGGCGCGGTTGTCGCGATCACCCCGGGGGCTCTGGAAACTGAACTCGGCGAAATCGGCATAGTTCAAAACCTTGCCGCGCACCAGGGCTGAAACGCGCACCGGCAGGTTGACTGCGCCACCGCCGGCCACATAGTTGATCTGCACATCCACGGGCACGGACTTGATGTTCACCAACGCTTTTTTCTCGGATGGTGTAATGCGGCCCTCCAGCACTGGCAGGCGGAATTCCTCCACACGGAACTGCCCGGTGAAATAGGCGCGGTTGTTGCTGCCGTCTTTCAGTTCGACCTGGTAGGCACCGAGTTTGGCGGCGGGTGGTATGGCAAACGTGCTCTCGGCGCTGCGGCCGCCGGTCGCTGTCTTGCGCCATGCCAGTGCTTGTGTGTATTGCTGGCCGCTGCCGACATGCGTTAGCACCAGGGTGCCAGGCTGTGTGCTGGTGAGGCCAAAGCCTTGGCTCGTCTCGTTGCGCAAGATGTGTTTCATGGACACGGTCTCGCCAGCGCGCAACAAGCTGCGGTCGAAGATGGTGTGGGCGCGCGCATCCGGGCGCACTTCGCGGCTGGTCGGCAGGTTGAAACGCCAGGGTTCGATGCCGCGGTTCCAGTCACTCCAGGTAAACGCCATGTCATCCACCATGCTCCGTCCGTCGCCCGAAGCTTGGGGTGCACGGGCGCTGACAAAGTAGGCGCTGGTGTAGCTGCCTTCGCCATTGCAGGTCGGAGCCTGCGGTGAGATGCCGCTGAACTTGGCAATGCCTTGTGCATCGGTCATTGCGTTGGCCACGGCACGACCGGTGCAGTCGGACACCTGTACTGCTGCATTGGCAACGGGTGCGCCCTTGTCGAGGGTGGTCACCCAGGCCAGCGCGTTCTCGCGGCCCAGCTTGAAATGCACGCCCAGGTTGGTCACCAAAGCCGAGGTGCGGACCACCATCGCGCGTGCGCTGCCATGGCGTTCGTCCAGCAGCGATGCACCAAGCTTTTGCGATGTGATCTCGACCACATGAAAACCGGGCGATAGGGGAATGCCCACCACTTCAAACGGTCGCTGATCGTTGCTGGTGGCGGCGGGCAGGTCCAGTGTCTTGACGCCCGCTTGGCCCTGCAACAGCGAGACCATGCGCGACTGAATCTGGTCTTGGTCGTAGATTTCGAATGACCTGGGCAACGGCCCTTTGACATCCTTGCCGGCGTAACGCCGCGACACCGTGAAGTTATCGTAGCGTTGTACTTTCAAAAACCATTTGATGATGTCAGCGTCGGAGCCCGGTTTGAAGGTGCTCACTTTGCCGGTGTCTGCTGCGGTCTTGGTGGGTTCGACCTTGAATCCCTTGGTCGGCAGCGCAGCCTCCACATTGCGCAAGGTGACCGGCAGCATGGCCAAGCCATCGGGTTCGGCAAGGCGTTCCACAATTCCAAAGGGAGCCGCAGCAAACTTGGCTAGTGGTGGCATGGGGTCGGTCGATACTTTTAGGGGGAAGCTGTCTGCATTGCGCAGACTGCGCCCCGAAGCATCCGTAAAGCCCTTGGGAATCTCCAATGTAAAGCTGGTCTGTTCAGCAAAAATGGCATTGAAGCTCACGCTATTGATAACGTGGTCTTCGTCAGTTGAAGCGTTGCTTTCGGGTGTAGGGAGGTAGGCGTCTTTATTTGACTTCAGCCGGATCCCGTTCAACAGCTTTGCGGATACAGGGGCGCTGAAGCTCAGGCGCATGGGGCGAATCGGCAGACATGCGCTTTGCGCGTTTTCGCGCTCGCAGCTAAAGGTGGCCGAAAACGGCTCACGCACCTGGAAGTTAAAGCGCCGTTCCACCGAGTTGACCACGCCATTGGCATGGCTGCCAATGGCGGGTGTGCTCACGCCCCTGCCAAATACCACCTGTACCTTGGTTGCCGGCGTGAGAGTTCGGTTGCAGGCTAATGTCACGACGCTGAGCGGCTCGGCGGCAGCCACTGTGTCAAGGCCCTGGGCCTTGAGCAACATGTCACGATCCTTGCCCTCAATCAGGCGAATGGCGACCCGCTCCCCTAATCCCTCCACTGAGCACCACACATTGGTCTGGACGCTGGCAAGCGTGGCTGGGCCGTTCAGTTGCAGGGTAAAGAACTGCTCTTCGTCGATGCGGTTGCCCGTATAGGGTTGAATGCGTTTGACAAACGGTCCGCTGGTATTGAATTTGTAACTGATAGAACCAGTCAGGTCCTGGCCTTTGGGCGACTTGAAGCCGGAGCGCGTTTGCAAATTGCAGGTGACACCCGGGGGGAGGTCATTCTCAAACTCAAATACCCAACTGCGGTCGCTCACCCAGCGCCCGGAGCCCTTGGTTACTTGCGCATCACTGCAGGTCAGGGTCAATGGCGCATCGGCTTTGGGATCTCCAAAGTTAACAGCCTGCTCATCAAGCTTGGCGGTAATTTGCCGGACTTGCGCCACCTCCCCTTGCGGTGACAGGCTGACGATTTGGAAGGCCTGCGCTGGCAATGCAGCGCCGACCAGCAGCAATGTGCACAATTTTTTGAGGATTTGGCCCACGGTAGTTCCTTGCTTGACGCAGCACGATTAGCCGATTTGGATTCCTAGTCCAAGCCGTAACGCGACCAGAGCTTTTTGAGTACGCCAGCGGCTTCCATTTTGGAAAATAATTGGTCAATCTCCTTGACGTCAGGTGTGCTACCTTTTCTGACTAATGCGGTATGTGAGTACGTCTGATCAAAACGGTCGGACACCAGCAGTTGCGTCGCTGCCTGGGGTACCTGAATAAGGTAGCTTTTGAGGTAGGACTTGGTTATTACCGCCACGTCGCCGCGTTCAGCAAGCAGGTTACGCAAACTGACTTCATTGTCAGGACTAAAGGTGATCCGGAAGTGTTGCGCCAATTGTGCCGGATCGGCCTCGAAATTGGCAAAACCATAGTGGTATCCCGTGACGCCCAAAATATGCTTGTCGTCCAGTGTTTTGAAATAGTCCTGCCCCCGCCCTGGCGTCTTTCGGGCCACGTAGACCTCGCCATCGCCTTGAAGAAATACTTTGCTGGCGTCAACCTGGCTTGCATCCCAGCCCCACTTGATGCTCTCAAATAAAATGACGGTGAACGAGCCATTGGCCATGTCGCGGTAACGTCGGTTGGGCGATGTGTCGACCAGGTGAAACTCGTAGGTGTTTTGAAACTGATTCATGGCCTGAACCAGGTCGCTCGTCAGACCGCCGGACTTGCTAACGAACGGGAGAAACGCATAGGCGCCCACGTTAACCCGTTCGCCGGCCCACGCGTGCGAAAAAACACCATGCACTGCTGCGAACAAGAGGACGCCTAGGATATGTTTCATGGCATTTTCGGGTGAATTGAGGAGATGTGGGCTGCGATTGGAGCCTAAAGGTACTCGGACCTGATCTTGCGGTAGGTACCGTCGTTCATGATGGATTTGATGCCTTTATCAAACAGTGGAATCATGGCTGCCGGCAATTTGAAGCCACGCCGAATGCCGACGGTTTTAGCTTTCAGAGCTTCCAGACCCCTGAGCGATTCAAATGTACTGTGGCGAGCGAAAATGCCAAGTTCAGTGCGCTTGACTGGAATGTTGGTGAAATCCGTAAAGGCGCGGCGCGCATCTGTCAACGTGTAGGCAAATGCACATTCGATGTCACTTGCAACGCCCAACGACAAGTCGCGCTCAAGCCTTACCCAGGGTAATATTTGAAAGCCCACCTTGATTCCCACTCCGCGACCCGCTTCGGCAATCGTATCGACGTCGATACCCCTGACCTCAGTCCCATCCTGGATAACGTAGGGCGAAAACACATCGCTGAAGCATGTGATTTCTCTAGGGTGACTCCAGCATGGTTGCGCCGGTGCAACGACGACAATGCATAGGCTGCGCGAGAAACTGCGATGGAATCGGTGCGCGATAGGAGCCATGTGCGCTATCGTAATCCACTTGGCACCAGTTGGCAGCGCCTGACCGATGCCGCGTGGTCAGCGCAGCAAAGTTGACTTCAAAAGAAGCAATCCGGGTAAATGAGGCGTGCTTGCTGCAGCGCCCGGTCGCCCATCGCAACCAGTTCGCGCACGGCGGATTGGGCGACTGGTGCTGACGCCAGTCCTGCTATTTCCTCAAGATGGCGGTTGGCCTGCAACATTTGCTGGAGGTCGCGGATGGTCATGTCCAGCAGCTCGAAGGCCAATTGGATCGCCATGGCGCGACTTCCCTCCTGCTCCCTTGGCAGCATCCCGTGAAGGTAGATGGTTCCTAGGCAAAGTGCGTAGATGCCCTCATGTGCGATCAGATAGCGGCCAACCGTACTGAGTTCGGGTGTTTTTGCGTCTCGTAGTGAGACGATGGCATTGGACAGAAAGCGAAGGGCGGCAACTTCATCGAATCGCACTTTCTGGAGTTGCTGGCTCCACAGCAAAAGTTCGAGCTGGGTTGTCGGGCGCTGGAGTAGTGTCGTATTCATACCATTTGTCCTATTGAATCGATGGTTCACTTAGGTTATCGGCATGTTTGACAAAAACTGGAGCAGTGTGATTCATTGGAGCCGGCCGAAGCTGGGAAAAGACACCCGCCTTACGATGTGCCGAGGTTGGCGGCACACATTTCTTTATCCCAGAAGTGCCTGGGCAAACTCCCGTGCGTGAAATGTTTCAAGTTCTTCAAGCTTTTCGCCGACGCCGATGAAATACACAGGCACTGGCCGTTCGCGTGCTATGGCTGCCAGCACGCCGCCTTTGGCGGTGCCATCGAGCTTGGTGATGATCAGTCCAGTGAGGGTCAGGGCATCGTCGAATGCACGCACTTGGGTCAAGGCGTTTTGACCAGTGTTGCCATCAATAACGAGCAAGACCTCATGGGGTGCCGAGGGCTCGGCCTTCTGGATGACACGTTTGATTTTCTTGAGTTCTTCCATCAAGTGCAGTTGTGTTGGCAGGCGTCCCGCTGTGTCGATCAAAACCACGTCCTTATTACGTGCCTTGCCCGCGCTGACTGCGTCAAAACTCACCGCCGCTGGGTCGCCGCCCTCCTGGCTGATGATATCTACCAGGTTGCGGTCAGCCCAGACACTGAGTTGTTCGCGTGCGGCTGCTCGAAAAGTGTCGGCGGCGGCCAGCAATACGCTGGCACCGTGCTCGGACAAATGCCGGGTGAGTTTGCCGATGGAAGTTGTCTTTCCGGCGCCGTTGACGCCCGCCACCATGATGACGGTTGGGTGGTGCTCACCAATTACAAGGGGCTTTTGCAGGGGCTGCAAAAGCTCGGTCAGGGTGGCGATCAGGATGTTCTTGAGAGCGATTGGATGTGTTACCCCGCTGTCTCGGACTTTGCGGCGCAGTTCGGTCAGCAAGAATTGCGTCGCTGGCACGCCAGCATCCGCCATCAGCAAGGCATCTTCCAGACTTTCGTAGAGTGCCTCATCAATAACCGAGCCGCCGAAAACAGTTGAGATGCCACTGGCGGTCTTGCCCAGACTGGCCTTGAGCTTATCGACCCACTTTTGCCGCTCTGGCGGTGAAGTCGCGGGGTCTGGAATATCGATCGGGATTACCAAGGCACTGCCAATGAGCGATGGTGCCCCACCCGGCGCAGCAGTAGGCATGGATTGGGTAAGGGGCGATGCCGGTGCAGATGGCAGCGGCGTGGCGGACGCGGTGGTCGGGGAAGGCTTGGGCTTCTTCTTGAAAAAACTGAACATAGGGGCTTGCAGTTGGAATTTCTCCATTCTATGAAACAGCCGCCTGCTTCCACCTTACGTCAGGTTGATGGTGTTTGAATCCAACCACCCGGCACCGGGCGGCCCGTAGCCACGTACGGATTGTTAACCTAGGGTAATCCCGACCGATTGTTGCCAACCATCGGTCCGATCAGGCAGCACAATTACCTATGCGATCAAAGCCATCCATTCAATGATCCACATACTGGTAGTCAATGCAGCGGTCAGCCTGATCATGGGCTGCGCCTTGGTGCTGGTTTGGCGACGAGATCCTGCCCAATCGTTTACCCGATACATTGGCTGGGCCAATCTGGTTCAACTATTGGTTCCGGTGACCTATTTGGTCAAGTCGCAGGGCGGTCAGTTGCCCGACGCGACGGGTAATTTTGCATTAGCCGGAGTAGCGGCGGTGTATTCGACCCTTTTGTTGGTGGGTACTGCGCACCTTGCAAATCGTTCATTGCAACGAAGGACAATTTGGATCACTTTGTCGCTACTGACAGCACTGAATTTGTCTGCAATCGGGTTTGGCGGGCCACGACTGGGGCAGGCCAGTATGGCAACCATTAACACGGTTTTGGGGCTGATATGCACTTACTGGCTTTGGAACGCACGGATCGAGCGTTTCCATTCTGAGAAATTAGTCGGCCCACTGTTGGTCGCACTGGGCCTGATCCAGTACATCTTTGTGGTTTATGAAGATGCAGGCGCCGCCCTGCTAGCCACTGTCGGCGCACTGCTGCGATTAACGCTTGGACTGGTCTTGTTGTATGCAGCGCTGGATCGGGGTGCGGCTGCAACCCTCAAATTGCAGCGCCGCTTCGAGCGCCTCACCGAACGCTCGCGCCAGGGAATCATGATCAGCTTGGGTGACCGCAGCATTGTTTATGCCAATCCTGCCTGTCTTGAACTCTACGGCGTTGACACGTTGGAGCAGTTGCAAGTGGCAACCGTCGCCCGCACGATTCCCAGGGAAGAGCGTGTCAAGGTGGGGCGCATTTTGAGTGAAATTCAGCATGGGCAGGAAGACGATGCGTCTTACGAGGCACTGCGCCATCGTGCGGACGGGAAGCCAATGTGGCTGCGGTTTCACTATTTCCGTGCGGAGTGGGATGGGGCACCCGCGGTACAGGTATTGATTTCGGATCAAACTGACCAGCACCGTGCCAGCGAGGCGCTCATTTATCAGGCACTGCATGACGATTTGACTGGACTGCCCAATCGTGCAGCCATGCTTCAAAGCCTGCGAAAACGCTGTGAGTCAGCCGTTAATCCTGTGCGTTTCGTGCTGATCTTGATGAATATTGATCGCTTCAAGTTGTTCAACGAAGCGCACGGCCCGTCCATGGGGGATGAAGTCTTGAAGGTGATGGGGGAGGCGCTACGTACGGCAATGAATGGTGACTGTGAGGTGATGCGGTTGGCTGGCGATGAGTTTGCACTGCTTTCCGGGGCAGATGGAAGCGGCGATATGGCCGTCGAAATTGTCAAGCGCGTGCGCAATTTGCTAGCCAAACCATTGCCCATATCCGGGCAGGAGTTTTTTTTGGATGTGTCCTTGGGTATTGCCCTGTATCCCAGCAGCGCGCGTGATGCGGAATCATTGTTGCGGGCCGCCAACGCGGCGATGCACGTGGCAAAACGTACACCGGGAACCTCGTATCGTTTGGCTGAAAAGGCATTTGAACGCGGGTCGAGCAATGCCCTTGAGCAAGAGCAGGCCTTGCGGGCCGGCTTGGAGCGAAGAGAGTTTCAGCTCGTGTACCAGCCCAAGATCGACGCCCAAACCGGGCAGTTGACCAGTCTGGAGGCCTTGGCCAGATGGCAGCGTCCGGAGGTCGGGCAGGTTAATCCGGTCGAGTTTATCGCTGCCGCAGAGCGCACCGGTCTGATCGGTGCATTGGGTACCGCGTTGTTGATTCAGGCCTGTCAGCAGATTGCAGTCTGGTTGAAGGAGTTTGGGATGTGTGTTCCGGTGGCGGTGAATGTCTCGCCATTGCAGCTGTTGGACCCCCGCTTTCCCAATTTGGTGGCGCAGACCTTGCAAAACTGTGGCATTTCGGCGCAATGGCTAACTTTGGAAATTACCGAGAGCTCGGCGGTGCAAAATTTGGAACAGACCACCTTGCAAATTGAACAGTTGCGCATCATGGGTGTGCATGTTGCGATGGATGATTTCGGCACAGGATTCTCATCGTTGAATATGCTGCGCAGTTTGCGCTTGCATACGGTAAAAATAGATCGGGGACTGATTGACCCTTTGCCCTCTGCGGACGCGGTCGCTGTCGTGCGGGCCATTTGCCAATTGGCTGAAGCCTTGCACTTGCATGTCGTGGCTGAGGGCGTGGAAACGGCGTCGCAGGCGGGTGCAGCGCGTGCCGCAGGATGCGGGGAGTTGCAGGGATATTTGTATTCCAAACCGCTAGTGCCATCAGAGGTGGGGCCATGGCTTGAGCGCTTGGCAACACGCTACTCCGACGAAGACATGGAAAGTGCGACCGAGTCCGTTAAGCTCGGGGAATGAATAAATCCAGTAAACCGTCTTCCAGTCTGGCCACTGGCAAAGCCAAGGCAGTGGGCAAAGCTGCCCGATTGCCTGTACACAAACGTCAACCTGGCGAGGTGCGCTTGATTGGCGGGCAGTGGAAGCGCATCAAACTCAAGGTAGCCGACAGACCCGGGCTGCGGCCGACGCCTGACCGGGTGCGGGAGACTCTTTTCAACTGGCTAGGGCAGGACATGACGGGATTGCGCTGCGTTGATGCCTTTGCTGGAACTGGCGCACTAGGATTTGAAGCTGCATCCCGAGGCGCGGCGCAGGTATTGTTGGTAGAGCAGGATAGTGTTTTGGTCGCCCAATTGCAGCGGGTGCTGATTCAGTTGCAGGCGCTGGAGTTACCACAACCGCTGTTGAATCAGAAATTACTGGTCGAACGGGGCGAGGGGGTCGCGGCCTTGCGCGCGTTGCCACCCGCTAGTCAGGATGTGATCTTTCTTGACCCTCCTTTTGATGGCGATTTTTACGCATCAGCCTTGCAGGCGGCCGCGCGCGCGCTTGCATCAAGTGGATTCATTTATCTTGAAGCACCTAAGTCCTGGGATGCCGAGCAGCTTGAAGCCGTGGGTTTGGTGCTGCATCGCCACCTCAAGGCGGGCGCTGTTCATGCCCACGTCTTGCGCGCTGTTTCGTCCGTTTAATGCCACTGCATAATTGATTTCTATCAAGCCCCATAACCACGAAGCCCGCCATGCCAAAGACCGTCATTGCCGTATACCCTGGGACGTTCGACCCAATTACCTTGGGGCATCAGGACCTGATTCGCCGTGCGTCTGGCCTGTTTGGCGAACTCATTGTGGCGGTGGCAGCAGCCCACCATAAAAAGACCTTGTTCAGCCTTGATGAGAGATTGGCAACCGTGCGAGAGGTCGTCAGCGCATATGGCAATGTGCGCGTGGAGTCATTTACCGGGTTGGTGAGAGACTTTGCTCTCCTGAATGATGCCCAGGTAATGCTCCGAGGTGTTCGATCCCTGACCGACTTTGACTTTGAAAGTCAGCTTGCCGGCATGAATCGCGCGCTTGCTCCCAATATTGACACCGTGTTTCTCACGCCGGATTCCCGGTATCAGCACATATCGAGCACTCTGGTGCGCGAAATAGCCACGCTCAAGGGCGACGTGTCGCAATTTGTCGCGCCGTCAGTGAACACGCGGTTACTGCAAAAACTGAAAGCCATGTAGGCTCTTGCGTGTTAGGTCTATTGTTCAGAATAAATTGAGTCAGGAATGCCATGAAAATTTTGTTGCCAGTCGATGGTTCTGAGTTGTCGCTGGAGGCGGTGCGCTTTGCCATTCGTATGAGTCAGGCAGGAATGCGAACCGAAGCGGTGCTGGCCAATGTGCAAGAGCCCGCAACTCTTTATGAAGTGTTGGTGGTGCATGACCCCGAGTTGATTAATCAGGCCAGCGCGGATGCGGGATTGCATGCCTTGTTACCTGCGCAGGCCTTGCTGGATGCTGCGGGTGTGGAATATGAATGTGAAGTTGCCAAGGGCGACCCAGCACACACGATTGTGGAGATGTCCGAGCGTTTTGAATGTGACTTGATTGTGATGGGTGCGCGTGGAAATAGCACCCTGCGCAGCGCCATGTTGGGGTCGGTGTCCAACGAAGTGCTGCATGCCAGCGCAATGCCCGTAGTGATCGTCAAGCCCAGTGAAGTTTGACCCGTTGCCATGGCGCTGATCATCACCGATGAATGCATCAACTGCGATGTATGCGAGCCCGAATGCCCCAATGGGGCCATATTCATGGGCGCCGAAATTTATGAAATCGATCCTGCCAAGTGCACCGAATGTGTGGGACATTTTGATGAAGCACAATGCGTGCAAGTCTGCCCGGTGTCATGCATTCCTGTGAATCCTCAATTTGTGGAGGATAAGCAAACCCTGTGGGAAAAATACAGGCGTTTGCAGGTGACGTCGACAACGCAGGTTTAAGCGCGACCTGTTGGACGGCGCTGCAAGTTCCAACTTGCGACTTCGTGCAATGGCATGGGTTTTGCGTAGTAGTAGCCTTGTGCATGACTGCAGCCCATCGCGGCCAATTGCGTACCCGATTCGCTGTCTTCAATTCCTTCTGCTATGGTGCTTAAACCAATCGAGCGCGCAAGTTCGAGCGCGGCTTTGATAATGTGCAGGCTTCGTTCGGACTGGTTAATTTGCTGAACAAATGTCTTGTCAATTTTTAGGCAGGTAAATGGCAGGGATTGAAGGTAGTCGAGTCCCGCATATCCCGTGCCAAAGTCATCTAGGGCGATGCCGATGCCCAGTGCGCGCAACTGGTGCAGCGATACCGAAACTGCGTCCATGTTTTGAATGATGATGGTTTCTGTCAATTCGATCCGCAGTTCCCGGGGGTCCATATGGTGGCGCCCGAGGCAATTTTGGATCTCCGCCACAATGCGGCTGCTCGCGAGCTCTGGGGCAGACAGATTGATGCTGATAAACGGCCTGCGGCGGCTGTCATCGGCACAGATGGGGCGCAACGCAGACCAGTCGGCCACCGCCTGTTGCAAAACCCATTGACCTATCCGGTGAATAAGTCCTGTTTTTTCTGCCAACGGTATGAACTCGGCAGGGCTAATTAGGCCCAGGATGGGGTGCCACCATCGAATCAGCGCCTCATATCCGGCGACGGTCAAGTCGTCCAAGGCGATCAAAGGTTGGTAAAAAAGCTCTAGCTGCTTAAGGTCGATGGCATCGGACAAATCTTGAGCCAGAGAAAGGGTTCGTACTGCGGCTTTGTGAAGGTCGATTGTTTCGGTAGAGTCAGGATAATGCCTGCTGTTGTTCGTGCCCTGGCGGTGCAACATGCCAGCTGCGTCATGTGTGCTGCGAAACCGCTCCAGCAGCAACTGCATCAGGTATTGAATGACCGAATCTGAGCGCAGTAAGAGTTCTTCAACATGGCTGCGCTCAATGCGGATCAACCTGGTTGGAACCAGCGTGCGGACGGTGGCGGTACGCGGTTGTCGATCCAGCAGTGCGACTTCTCCGAACATGGCACCCTCGGTCAGCATAGCAATGCGCCGCTGCGCTGTACCGGCGCCAGTTAGTACTTCGACGCATCCTTTTTCAATGACAAAAGCAGAGTCGCCGGGGTCTCCCCATTGGAATACCACTTCCTGGGCTTCGAAAACGACTCGGTCAAATGCGTCTGCCATGGCTTCATTCCGGTGGTTCGCAATATTTGCACCATGCGCATTTTGTTCGGTCGGGGCACAGAGCACGCAGCGCACACGGGGTTCACTATAAACCAAGCCGTCGTCACGAATTAGATTCCTTCAGTGAGCGTGCCCATCTGGTTACCGAAACTAACGGGCAGCGCTTGCATGGGGGCGCGGTTTTGTCGAAATCCGCCGCATTCTTAAGAGATGTGGCTCGGCAGGCTGGGCTCTTACCTCAGGAGGAACTCGCTTGGTAGACTTTTTGAGGTCGGCTTCCTGCTGCGCCTGGGCTTGTAAACGCGTTTGCTCCATTGCCTTGGCCGTTGCCACCTCCTTGCGAATTAAGGCATCAGAGTCGGCCTTTTGAGCCTTGGTACGTGAATCCTGGGCATCGATCAGTACTCCATCAACACAGGGAGTTTGACTGTAGCTGTTGCCACATCGGTATACATTTTGCCCGCTAGCCCTCGTAGTTGCTACGTTAAAAGCTATAAATATAATAGCAAAAATAGTTGGGTACTTCATATGGACTCCTGGGGGCGCGAATGAACGACGGTTGGCGGTGCCGCTCCTGGCGCTGGCGCGGCAGTATGCGCTCGAGGTGGTTTGCTGGTGTGCACCAAAAGGGTTGCCTTATCCATATCACCAGCCAGAAAAGCAGGGACTGCCTTCAAGCACCGGTCAATACATTGGTCTATAGCAATGCGTTGATCCAACATGGGCTTTTTGAGTACCCAGTTGACCACCTCGGATTTGTTGCCGGGGTGGCCGATACCCAGCCGCAGACGCCAGTAGTCGCCGCTACCCAGTTGGGCATGAATGTCGCGTAGGCCATTGTGCCCCGCATGACTGCCACCGAATTTCAACTTCACTTGGCCCGGGGGCAGGTCGAGTTCATCATGCGCTACCAATATGTCATGCGGTGCAATTTTGAAAAATCGCGCTAGCGATGCGACCGACTTACCTGAAAGATTCATGAACGTTTGGGGCTGCAAAAGCCAGATCGCGTTTCCATGAAGGGTTACACGCGCCAACAAGCCATGGTGAGCCTTCTCGAAATGGAGTGCGGTTTGCAACTCTTTGGCCACGGCATCGATCCACCAAAAACCTGCGTTGTGGCGGGTGGCTTCATATTCAGCGCCAGGGTTGCCCAGGCCGACAAATAGTTTGATCATCGATGAAGGTTGGTGTGGGGTTGCGTGTGATGGTAGGTCAAATTGATGGCCTTTCCAAACGACTACGGCCCACCGAGGTGGGCCGTAGTTTGGCTGATAAAGCTAAGTTCTTACAAATTTATTTCTTGGCTGCAGGTGCTTTGGCTGCGGGGGCCTTGGCTGCTGGAGCGGCTTTTCCGCCCTTGCCTGCCGGTGCTGGGGCAGCTGCTGCATCTGCAGCAGCTTCAGCCGAGGCTTCAGCTGCCGATGTCACCACGGACACAACAACCGGATTTTCCTTGCCGCGAACGACCGCTTTCACGCCATTTGGCAACTTGATGTCACTCAAATGCAGCGAAGTGCCTTTCTTGAGGCCGCTGAGATCCACAGCGACAAATTCAGGCAGATCGGCTGGCAAGCAGGAAATGTCGATTTCATTGAGCACGTGCGTGATCAGGCAATGGTCAATCTTGAACGCGGGGGACTCTTCCTGTCCGTTGAAGTGCATCGGCACCTTCATGTGCAACTTCGTAGTTGCGTCCACGCGTTGGAAGTCAATGTGCAGAATCAATTGCTTATAGGGGTGCATTTGCACATTACGCAGCAGCACTTTGCTCTCTGCACCGGCCAGTTCCATGTCCAGAATGGATGCGTGAAAGGCTTCCTTTTTGATGGCATGCCACAGCGCATTGTGGTCGAGTTCAACTAGCAATGGTTCACCGGTTCCACCGTAGACGATACCGGGTGTGCGACCCGAATTGCGGAGACGGCGGCTCGCACCCGTACCCTGCTTGGCGCGCTCAAAAGCGACAAATTTCATAACTTACTCCTGAAGGAGTCCACCGCGACCAGTGTGACTCCGGTTTAAAAAAACGCCAGTTGACTGCAGGATGCAGCGGCGTCTGCTTTTTGTTCCGTTCAGTTGCCTAAAACAGGTTTTCCTGATCCGAAAACAAACTCATGACCGACTCTCCTTTTGCGATGCGCTGGATCGTTTCAGCAATCAAAGGAGCAACAGAGAGTTGGCGAATTTTTTGGCACCGTCTGGCGGCTTCACTTAATGGAATCGTATTGGTCACCACAACTTCATCAAGTGCGCCACCATTGGCGATACGCTCGATTGCAGGGCCGGAAAAAATTGGGTGCGTGCAGTAGGCGTACACCTGTTTGGCGCCACGAGCCTTTAGCACTTCGGCCGCCTTCACCAAAGTGCCGGCCGTGTCGATCATGTCATCCATGATGACGCAATTGCGGCCATCGATTTCACCAATGACATGCATCACTTCACTGACGTTGGCTTTTGGGCGGCGCTTGTCAATAATGGCCAGATCACAACCCAGCTGTTTGGCCAGTGCGCGTGCGCGAACCACGCCGCCGACGTCGGGTGAGACCACAATCAGGTCTTCGTAATTCTTCTGGCGCAAATCCCCCAAAAGCACTGGCGAGGCGTAAATATTATCGACCGGTATGTCAAAGAATCCCTGGATCTGATCAGCATGAAGATCCATCGTCAGCACCCGTGCAACGCCGACAGCCTGCAACATATTTGCAACGACCTTGGCCGTGATTGGCACGCGAGTGGAGCGCGGGCGGCGGTCTTGTCGTGCGTAGCCGAAGTATGGGATCACTGCGCTGATCCGCTCGGCGGATGCCCGCTTGAGTGCATCCACCATGATGAGCAATTCCATCAGGTTGTCGTTGGTTGGCGCGCATGTACTTTGCACCACAAATACGTCCCGGGCGCGCACATTTTGGTTGATCTCTACGGTGACTTCACCGTCAGAAAATCGGCCAACGGTTGCAGCGCCCAACGAAATGCCCAAGTGGTCTGCAATATCGGCGGCCATGCCAGGGTTGGCATTGCCAGTAAAGACCATGAAGTCTGGGGGGGGTGAAGCCTGCATGCGGGTTCCAGCGATTAGAGAAGATTTATGTCTGTTCGTTGCGCGTGCGGTGCCCGGACCAGCCCGGACAACAGTTTTGGCAGGGGAGGAAGGATTCGAACCTTCGCATGCTGGAATCAAAATCCAGTGCCTTAACCAACTTGGCGACTCCCCTACACAGGTAGGCAGCTAACCGCTGCCAACCGCTAAACCGTCATTTTCCATCGCTAGTTGCCCATCCCAACAAGGGGTGAACATCCAAGTTGCTGCACAACCTGACTTGCAGAGCGCTTGGCGCGCTACTGATATCAATGTCATGCAGCAGTTGCGCAAAAACAGCACTCCCAGAGCCTGTCATCCTGCCGCTGAGCCCCTGTGACTTCAGCCAATCGAGGGCTTGAGTAATGCCGGGGCACAGCTTCTGTGCAACTGCTTGCAGATCGTTCTGGCCGTAACTAAAAGCATTGCCAAATGCATCTGCAGCGAAGCCTGAAATTATAGCAGTTTTGGAGTCGCGCTTTAGGTCCGGGTCAGAAAAAATGCGTTGCGTTTCCAATCCTGCCTGGGGCTTGGCGACGACAAATTTGGCGGCCGGCAAGTCCAGCGGCGTTATATCTTCACCGATCCCCTCAACCCAGGCATTTCGCCCGCGCAGAAAAAAGGGCACATCGGCGCCCAACTCCAGACCGATTTGCTCCAAACTGTTGAGCGGAAGCTTCAGATTCCAAAGCTGGTTCAATGCCAGCAGAGTCGATGCCGCATCCGATGAGCCACCGCCCATGCCGGCCTGCGCCGGTATCGACTTCGATATTGCAATGTGTGTACCCAGTTTGCAGTGGGTTGCCTGTTGCAATGTCCGTGCAGCGCGTATGACCAGATCGTCAGCCGGCAACTCCCAGGTGAGGTCCTCGCGCGTGATTTGTCCGTCCAGCCGCACATCGAAATGCAAGATGTCACACCAGTCAATGAGCATAAAGACCGATTGGAGTAAGTGGTACCCGTCAGGACGGCGACCCGTAATGTGGAGGAACAGGTTAAGTTTTGCGGGGGCGGGTATGTCGTAGAGCGACTGCATACGGCTATTGTCCGGACAGTTTATTGATCCAAAATGATCTTGAGTTCTACTGGCGGCTCGGGCGAGTGCCTGAACGCGCGCAGTCGCCCTTTTGCGATGTCATCCAACTCGACTTGCCAGCCTGGCGTATTCGGGCTCTCCCCCCTTAACCAGCCAAACAGGCTGGCAATGGGTATGACTGAGCCAGTCGCGTGGCGAGTGAGGGCGTCGATCGAGGTGAATTGTTGTTCCTCGCCAGCGCTTGCCATCGTTGCGCCATTGGCATTCCATTGGAGGCGTGCGGCAGTGCTCCCCAAGGGGGTGAGGAGCGAAAGTTTGCCCGCTTGGGCATCGCCTTCAAGATCAAAGTTCGTTGAGAATGCTTGCGCAGGGTCAGACTGAATTTTTAACTGCATACGTCCTTGCCAGCGCAACTCTTGTTGATTAAATGGTGCTCTAGCCCCCGTATCAATTGCACAACCAGCTATAAAAAATATAGCAATTGCCATCCAACACAAACGCATGCCAATGCGCAACATGGACTCAGTGATCACCACGCAGACGCCGCATGGTATCGACCAGCGTCTCGTTGTCAGGGTTTAACTTGGCACCCTCGTTCCAAATGGCTCTGGCTTCCTCGCGTGCTCCACTAATCCAGAGAACTTCCCCGAGATGGGCTGCTATTTCAGCGTCGGGGCGGGCTTGAAAGGCTTCTCTGAGCAACCGCTTTGCCTCGGCAAGATTGCCGGAACGAAATTCGACCCAGGCAAGACTGTCAATAATAAATGGATCATTTGGCGCAAATGTCAGTGCTTTGCTGATCAGTTCGCGCGCTTCGACCAGGCGGATATTGCGATCTGCCAAGGAATATCCCAGGGCGTTGTACGCATGGTGGTACTCCGGTTTCGCCTGCATGACTTTTCGCAATAGGCGCTCCATTTCTTCGTTTTTGCCGATTTTCTCAGCGATCATCGCTTGGTCATAAATTAGTTCGGTTTCGTCTGGATAGACGGAGGTTGCATCCTCCAGCATTTGGTATGCCGCGGCATACAAGCGGTTGTCGCGCAACAACTGCACTTCGGCATTCAACTTTTCCAATGCGTCCGAGGCATGGACCTCGGGAACGTCCCGAATAAGCTTGCGGGCATCTTCAATCTTGCCTTGGCGCGCCAATATTCCCGCGCGGCGTTTTTGTACACGAAGAGCATCCGAAGGACTGTCGATCTTGTCTAGATAGGCGTTAGCTTCAGTGAGTTTTTTGTCCTGTTCGGCAATTTGTGCCAACAGTAAGTATGCCTGGACCAAGCCGCGCGACATGGCGCCCTTTGGGTCAGCATCCGCATTCTTGGAACTCAGGTCGACAAACTTGCTAAGGGATGTTTCGGCCTTTTTCAGAAACTTGTCTTGCAATTCAAGGGAGCCCTGCAACAACCAAGCGTCGGGAAAATCTGGATTTTCTGCCGTTAGCGATTGAGTTTGAAGGTAGGCTTCCGCGTACCGTTGGGAATTGATGAGGCTGCGTGCGTACGCCATTCGCACATTGGGCGCTGGCGTTCCCGCCAAATAGTGACGCACAAGTTTCTCGGCATCCGGAGTCTTCGGGGTCATCAGTCCAATGGCGAGCAGTACCGGTTCGACCGCAGTAGGGTCCAGGGTGGTGCCGCGACGGGCGGCATCAAGCGCACCTTCTACATCGTCAGCTTGTTGGCGCAACACGCCGACGGCCGCCCAGGCGCTTGGACCGGTGGCGCGGTTTAAAAACTCCATTGAAAGGGCTTTTTCCACTACGCTCGCAGCCAACTTCTTGTCAGTGACCCTGGCGAAATACCGCGGAATCAAGCTTATGGCTCCTGCGCGCTCGGCGGGCGCCATTCCAGCCAATTCACGTTTTAGCGGTTCGTACGTCTGCGTAATCCGGTTCAATCCCAACAGAATTTGGAACTGAAAGCGATTAGCCTCCTTGGACGACGGAAAAGCACGTGCCCATGCCTGCGCCGCGTCTAGCGCCGCTTCACCGCTGCGCGCGCGCAATGCAATTTCAACGGCACGCTCATACAGCCGCGGTGCGTTGGCCTTGCGCGCCGCGTCCAGCATCAGGGAGTAGGCCGCGCCGTGGTCACCGGCCTGCTCAGAGAGTTCGCTGACCAATAATTGGTACAGTAATTCACCGTCCAAATTGGAGTTATCGGGGTCTTGTGCCCTGGGTGCGGCGCTAAGCGCGGTGCCGCAAATGCAGGCCGCCGCAATGAAGATGGTAATAAATCGATGGATTCGTGACATCAGACCATAATAATCCAACCTGATTGACCGTTTTATTCATGCCTGAACTACCCGAAGTTGAAGTGACTCGCTTGAGTTTTGCCGACCGCATTGCCGGCGCTCGAATTGTCGGCGTGCGCGTGGGTAAACCGCTTCGGTGGCCGCTCCAGGTTCTGCCGGAAGTGCTGGTCGGGCAGCAGGTTGTTCGCGTACGCCGAAGAGGTAAGTACTTATTGCTCGATCTAGACCGCGGTATTTTGTTTATTCATTTGGGCATGTCGGGAAGCTTATCGTTTGTTAGCAATGCGCCGACCAGTGGAAAGCATGATCATTTCGACCTGGGCACATCACAAGGCGTACTGCGCCTCAACGACCCTCGTCGCTTTGGCGCAGTCGTGTATGTCAATTCCTTGGATGAACCGCTTGCGATCAAATTGCTTGGCAAGCTAGGTATGGAGCCGCTGGACCCTGGCTTCGACCCTGTGTTGTTTTATGAACGCATTGTTCGCCGAAAGGCTCCAATCAAGCAAGTATTATTGGCGGGAGATGTTGTCGTCGGAGTCGGCAATATCTATGCTTCTGAGGCACTTTTTCAAGCAGGGATTCGGCCGACCGTGCGGGCTTGCCGCTTATCGCGACCACGGGTCGCAAAACTATACGAGTCGGTTCGCGATGTGCTGGCGCGCGCCGTCACGAAGGGCGGCAGCACACTTCGTGATTTTTCCAACGCGCAGGGTGAGGCAGGTTATTTTCAATTCGATGCAATGGTCTATGGACGTGAGGGATTGCCTTGCAAAGTCTGCGGGACACCCATTCGTGCAATCCGCCAAGGCCAACGCGCGAGCTTTTTCTGCGGTCAGTGCCAAAA
Source organism: uncultured beta proteobacterium (assembly GCA_903870065.1). Taxonomy (GTDB): domain Bacteria; phylum Pseudomonadota; class Gammaproteobacteria; order Burkholderiales; family Burkholderiaceae_C; genus Allorhodoferax. The sequence goes on from CAIQBN010000567.1 coordinate 51,587, forward strand.
GCCGTAAAGGCGATGACGGGTCACAATGCTATATTGAGCAGCTTGACGGGGGACGACTTGACTACTTCATTTAACGAACAGTTTGATCAGCTTGGCACATGGCGGCGCGAGTTTGCCTTGCGACTAAAGTTGCTCGGTGAATGGATGAAGGACAACGAACTGCTGGATGCCGCCGTTGACGAGCGGTTGCGCCGCCTGGGCACCCAGGTGCGATCCGACAAGGTGATGGTGGCATTTGTCGCGGAGTTTTCTCGCGGCAAGTCAGAGATGATTAATGCCGTTTTTTTTGCTGGTTATGGCCGTCGAATCATGCCGGCCAGCGCCGGTCGAACAACAATGTGCCCTACGGAGATGGGTTATGACGCAGATGTACCGCCATGCTTGCGCCTACTTCCCATCGAAACCCGAATGCAGCCTCAGGCGCTGATGGAATGGCGCATGGTTCCTGAAAAGTGGACCAGAATTGATCTCGACGTCAACAATCCGCAGCAGTTGGCTTCGGCCTTGGAAAAAGTGGCAGAAACCCGAAAAGTGACACAGGACGAGGCTCACGCCCTGGGGTTTTGGCATAGCCAGGCGCCGGAAGACAATCCAATGGTTGACGCTCAGGGCTTGGTCGAGGTTCCCAAGTGGCGCCATGCTTTGATCAACATTGCCCATCCGTTGCTCAAGCAGGGGCTGGTCATACTGGATACGCCCGGATTGAACGCCATCGGTGCTGAACCGGAATTGACGGTTAGCCTGATTCCACAAGCCCACGCCGTTGTGTTCATTTTGGGGGCCGATACGGGTGTGACCAAGTCCGACCTGTCCATCTGGCGGGAACATCTAATAACTGAAACCGATACCGCCGAAACGCGATTGGTTGTGTTAAACAAAATTGATACCTTGTGGGACGATTTGAGTACCGCAGCCCAGATTCAAGCGCAAATAGACCGTCAAAAAGTCAGTACTGCCGATATTCTTGGCATTCCTCGTGATCGGGTTATCGCGGTGTCAGCCCAAAAGGGTCTAGTAGCCAAAGTTACGGACGATGACGAACTGCTGCAGCGAAGCTGTCTGCCATTGCTCGAAGATGCGCTGGGCCGCGGCATGATGGGAAAACGGCAAAAAATTCTCGGCGATGCGATGGCTGTAGGTATTGGCGATTTGCGCGCCGAGACAGGCCGTGTGATAAATATCCGCAAACGCGATCTGACCGAGCAAATGATGGAGTTGAAGGGGTTGCAGGGCAAGAATGCGGCCGTGATCAAGCACATGCGAGCGCGTATATCGCAAGAGCAGGCTGAATTCGATCTTGGAGGAGCCAAAATTCATGCCGTGCGTTCGGTGCATTTGAAACTTTTGCGCGAGGTGTTTGGAATCCTGGGGTCAACAGCGCTCAAGACAGAAATGTCGCAATTGAGTGGCAAGCTGATGGAAAAGGGGCTCAAGCTTGGTGTAAAGCGAGCCTATGGCGAAACGTTTGACCGTTTGAGAGCCAATCTGCAAAAGGTGCAGGCGTTGTGCGGTGAAATTCAGTCGATGCTGGGTGCGACCTTTCGCCAGTTGAACGGTGAACATGGATTTTCATTGCAGGCGCCTCTTGAGCCGCAAATGGCGCAGTACCTCACTGACTTGGACATGGTTGAGCGCAGCCACATTCAGTATCTTGGCATTGGCAACGCATTCAAGCTGGCGCAACCTGAATTTGCAGACCGGTTAGTGCGCGCGCTATCAACCAGACTGCGCAGCATCCATGAGATGGCTTTGAGCGATGTTGAGCTGTGGAGTAAGTCCGCTGCGGCACAACTTGATGCGCAACTGCGTGAACGCCGCAGAAACTTCACCCGCAGAATTGAGGCCATTGACCGCATTCAACAGGCCGCTGGTGGGCTCGAAGACCGCATACAGGACATTGATCAACAGGAGGCAGCCCTGGGGCAGGTTGAACTCAAGCTGATCGAACTGACCGATTACCTGATATCTGCCAATCAACCCGCCAAAAACCCGGTAGACATCGAGTTTGCCTGAGCGTGGGTTGCGCACCGGTGAACTTTGCCGAAAGGGTAGTGGCGTGGCAATCGATACATGGTCGAAACGATTTGCCGTGGCAGAGTTCACGGGATCCCTATCGGGTATGGCTTTCGGAAATCATGCTTCAGCAAACCCAAGTTGTCACGGTGTTGGCGTACTTTGCGAGATTTGTCACCCGATTTCCTGATCTCAACGCGCTCGCCGCAGCGAGTCTTGATGATGTATTGGGTTTATGGAGTGGATTGGGGTATTACAGTCGTGCTCGCAATTTGCACCAATGTGCTCAGCGGATCAAGATGGACCATGGCGGAAGATTTCCCAGTACTGCACAAGCACTGGAGTTGTTGCCTGGAATCGGACGTTCCACTGCTGCCGCGATTGCCTCCATCTGCTTTGGTGAGCGGGTCGCGATACTCGATGCAAACGTCAAACGGGTATTAACACGGGTGCTGGGTTTTGACGCTGACCTTGCACTTGACGGAAATGTTCGCGCCCTTTGGGATGCAGCAGCCCAACTATTGCCTTCCGATCCTGAGGCAGCGGTACACATGCCGCGTTATACCCAGGGGATGATGGATTTGGGCGCCACCGTATGTTTGCCAAAAAAACCTGAATGCCCAACCTGCCCGGTGCGGGATGGGTGTGCTGCAGCGCACGCGGGTGATCCGCAAAAGTATCCGGTGCGCACCCGTACACTCAAGCGAAGTAGCCAATCGCTCTGGCTCTTGTGGATTCAATCTACTGACGGACATGTCTGGCTTGACCAACGTCCCGCACCGGGCATCTGGGGCGGATTGCACTGTCTGCCGTTGTTTGACAGCGAAGATGCCTTAGTACAGTCCTTGCCCGCCCATTGTCGGATTGAATTGCGACCGCTCACTGTGTTCACCCATGTGCTTACCCATAAAGATCTGCATCTGCATCCCTGGCAACTGAAGTTGAGTAACCAGTCAATGCAAACGATAGTGCGCAATACGGGGAAATGGCAAAGTGCCGACGTCTGGCCGCATTTGGGGATGCCCGCACCCATACGAAAGCTTTTGCAGCATGGAGTGCCTTAACAATGGCCGCCGGTTGGGAGTGGTAGGGCGTGTAGGACTTGAACCTACGACCAAAGGATTATGAGTCCTCTGCTCTAACCAACTGAGCTAACGCCCCAAACCAGCGTGGATTGTAATGGCCTTGGCGTGCGCTACTTGTGGTGACTCAGCGCGTTGCTCACCAATTTGGAAGTAATGTCCACAATTTGGATCATCCGGTCATACGCCATACGGGTTGGTCCGATGACGCCCAAGGTACCTACGATTTTGCCATCCACTTCGTAGGGACTGCTGACAATTGACAAATCTTCGAACGGCACAACCTGGCTTTCGCCACCAATGAAAATTCGGACACCCTCTGCCTGGCCAGTGATGTCCATCAACCGCATTAATTGGGCTTTTTGCTCGAATAACTCAAAGGCTCGCCTCAGGTGCCCCATATCACTGGAAAAATCAGACACCGACAGCAAATTTCTCTCCCCAGAAATAATCACCTCATCCTGAGTTTCAATGATTGCTTCCGAGCTGACCTTGACAGCCGCTTGCATGAGTGCGGCAATTTCCGAACGGAGAGATTCCACTTCCCCCAGCAAACGCTTGCGGACATTGTCAATGTCAAGTCCCACATATTGGCTATTTAAAAAATTGGCCGCTTCAACCAGTTGCGTCTGAGAATAATCGAGCTCAGTGAAAATTACACGGTTTTGCACATCGCCATCGGGCGACACAATGATGACCAGCAGGCGACGTTCAGACAGCCGTAAAAACTCAATATGCCGGAAAACCGAAGTGCGCCGTGGCGCAATCACGACGCCAACAAATTGCGACAAATTGGACAATAGGTTCGCTGCATTAGAGATCACCTTTTGCGGTTGATCTGGCGCAAGTATGTGACCGCCAAGCTGACTTGGCTGCACAGTCAACATCGTATCGACGAACAATCGATAACCCCGCGCAGTAGGAATACGGCCGGCCGATGTGTGCGGGCTCACAATAAGCCCCAATTCCTCCAGATCAGACATCACATTGCGAATCGTTGCCGGTGACAACTCCAGTCCAGACGCGCGTGACAGCGTGCGGCTACCAATGGGTTGGCCTTCGGCTATGTACCGCTCTACCAGCGCTTTCAA
>CAIQBN010000568.1 GCA_903870065.1 uncultured beta proteobacterium
AAAAGACCATGGATCGCATCGAGTGTCACTTCCTGTGAGGGGCCAAAAACACCGAACAAGCCTGCCCCCAGCCGCGCTACGCAGGTTCTGTCACTGAAAGAAGTGGACAATCGGATGGCGACGGAAACCAGGACGGAATCAGCAAAGTGCTCGTCAACCCTGTCGTGGAATGCGGAAAAATGGTCTATGTCAACCAGTACCAGTTGGCAGTCAGGCGTTTCCGCGGCGTCGATGGCGCGCTGCAGTGCATTCCGATTTGGAATGGCCATGTCAGCATCCGTATAGGCCAACGCATGGATCGCTTCGAATGTCTGCAGGTTTTCCAAGGTTGCAGAGAGGTTGCTGCAGAACACGTCAAGGAGCTGTCGCTCCACGTCTGACAGCGGGCGAGGCATGTCGATGAATGCGGCGAATGCACGTTCATCATTGCTGGCTATGAACAGATTGGCGCCGTCGTCATAGGTAGTCAGTCGCGTGGCCAGCGTTCGCTGAAGATTGGCGCTGATGCGTTGATCTGGCAGCGTGTTCACTGGCATGCCGATCCAGTCCCAGTAAATGCCCCCACCCGCCAGAACGACAGGGTACGAGCCGGGCGCTTCCAGCACCGCGCACACCATGCATTCCGAAGGCACATGCAGCAACGCGCAAAGCTGTGCAACCAAGCCGGCAGAAAAATTTCCAAGCCCCGATGGGCTGGCAAGTTTCTGCATGCTGGTCAGCACCTGCTCGAGTCCCTTGCGCCCGGCGTCAAGCCGACAAATCAACGCGTAAGCACGCAGCGCAATGGTGATACAGGTGAACAGTCGGGTGCGTGTCAGCTCTGACTTGGTTTTGTAGTCGTTGATATCGAGGTTCTTGATCGTCTCGATTTCCGGGGCATAGCCTGGTTGCCCCGTGCGTAAGATGATCCGGATGTTGTGGTAACCCAGCTCTTCGCGAATGTGGTGCACCAGATTGAGTCCGGCGTTCTCATCTTCCATGACCACATCGACGATGGCCAATGCGAAGTCATCTTGTCCCGACAAGACTTCCTTCGCTTGCGCGGCGGAGTAGGCAGACTGGATACTCAGTGGCCGACCTTCGATGTGCACATTGCCCAATGCAAGACGGGTCGTTGCGTGCACGTCGTGGTCATCGTCTACCAGCAGCACTTTCCAGACCGCTGTGGCGATAGGGGCTTCGTCCGTCGGGTCTGGTTCGTCAAAAACCAGCAGGTCATCAGTAGGGTGGTTCACCGGGTGTATTCCAAAGGGCAAAGAATGAATGGCATTTTCGCGGTGAAGCGATGCCACTCTGTGCCACATTGGAGCATTCGGGGATCAAAAAAGCATGGGCACTATCCCTGAGCCAGGGGTAGACAGGGTTCGCCTCCCCACTGTTGGGTTGTCAGGTCAACGCACTGTCACGTCACGACATGGCTTTTCGCGCGACGTTTCCATGTCGCTGCCTACCCTTGGTCAGCGTGTCCCCGGTGCGTATGGCGCGCAGCACCTGCAGCTTTGGGCTACAGATGGTTGTCAGGTACTCAGTGCAACACCAGCACAGGCAGCTTGCTTTTGGCGATGATCTTCTTGGTGTGTGAGCCGAAGATGAATTCGCCAATGGCATTGCGTCCGT
>CAIQBN010000569.1 GCA_903870065.1 uncultured beta proteobacterium
TGGTGGCTATGTCAACGGATTCAAGCCGCAGGCGAAAAAAAACCACCAGGCACCTTGTTGGGTCTGGCGGCTCAAAACGAACCGTCGCGAAACCGGCACTGCTGCCGACCATCGCGGTTGATCAATCATCACCTATCAATTAGCCTGTAACCCTGATGGGGGTTAGTGCTACACTTTTTATAGCTGCCCTTATGGTGTAAGTTATGGTGTAAACCGAAAATCACTAACGCACCGATTGGTTACCCGCGCATTTTGAGCCATCAGTGGTCGCTATATCCAAAGATCCATCAAGGCCCAGTCTGCGCCAGCCAAGTCGCAAATTGCCCCAAATCCAGCATTTACCCACCGCTCAATGGCCCGATGTAAAACAAATGGCGGACCGCCACATCATTCATCGCCTCGAAGTAGCCTCCTCCTCTGTACGTGCTTTCATTGCAATTGCCACAATCCGTCCAACAAGGCAGTCAACGCCCATTTTTGGCGACACGTCAGCGCCGGCACCAACTGTGTCTGATCTTCGCAATAGCCAATGTCCTGCTAACTGAAGTTCTGTGGGATAAAAAAAGTTTAACTACTGGGAAGCAGTTCTGTTCCTCGTACTCAATTTGGAAATATCTTTCCAAGTCTCCAAAACTCTCCGTCCCCAATCTGGTAATAGAAGAAAATCTGTGCCTGCAGCAAGTTGAGATCTTTAACCGCCTCTCCCGTGGGGACAACGACATCGGTCGACCGCATTAGCGGTGAATAGTGGTTAAAGGCAAGCTTGTCAATATCATTTCCTTCCAAGAATGCCCACTTCCAGGTTGTTTCCGTCACTTTAGTCAAGAAATAGTATGAATCAAACGGTATTTTGAATAAGTCGTTTTTTGGCACAATGGCGACAACAAATGCACGAGCAGATGGCGTTCCCTCAATGGACGATGGTTTATAAAATTTGAACTTGAGTGTCAAATCAAAATTTCCATCGGTCGATATTTCCTGTGTGATCGCTAGTGGAACTTCGATCACGAACTGCGCTTTCATGGCAGGGCTTGATCCACAATCAATGGATATCGCACTGTTTTCCCCAACAATGTCCTTTTTTGCATTGGGTGATAGAACAAACTGGTTTCGGACCGCTGGGTCTGTCCAGACTATGTAGGACGTTAGAAGTGCAAAATCATAACCCGCCAGATATGCTTGGCAATTGTTGGGAAGTGTTGCACCAGAGTTAGGCGTCACTGTTACGATGGTCGTTGAATCCTTGGCAAGAAGTGATGAATAATCCAAGGAAATTGACTGAAAACTTGGCTGAAAAAAATCGGCATCAACGGTTTGCGCCAGCCAAATCGAGAGCTCCCCCAAATCCCGCATTTCTCCGCCGCTCAAAGGACCTTTATAAAGTAGATGCGGTTCCGACGCGTCATTAACCGCTAAATAACCGCCTCCACTGTACAGGCGAGAGCGATAGCCGTTGACGGATTGAGAAGGGCCATTGGCAGGGGCGAAGAAATCTGGATAAATCCTCTCAGCCGAGTTAAAAACGGTGTCCGCCGCTGCTGATGCGCCCATTGCTGTCAAGGCCACCTTGTGCGGACTACCGGGCGCATCGCTAGTAATCAAAATGCTGCCCCTGGCATTGGCAGTACCGCCTGAAACAAACGTGACTGTCACCGTACAGTTGCCGCCAATACGCAGGCCCCCTCCGCAGTTATGGTCGACAAAGAAGCCTTCACTCGCGGTGATGCTGCCCAAGTTCAATAGCATCGTGCCAGTGTTGGTCAGTGAAAACGTTTGAACCAAACGAACTCCTGTATTGTTTAAAACAAAACCCAGGGCCGTCTTGTCGAGCGAAACCATTGGTTCCGAAATCCCTTCGCCTGTCAAAACAATTGAGGACGGACTGCCGACTGCATCCGAGTGGATGACCAACGTCCCGGTGCGCCAACCGTGGGATGTTGGGGCAAATTGCACACTGATGCTGCAGTCAGCCCCTCTTGCGAGGGTAGCGCCACAGGTCGTACTGCGGGCAAAGTCGCCTATGGCCTCGATGCTGATGTTGTTGAGCGCTGCCACTCCGGTATTACTCAGCGTTAGCGTTTGAGCGATGCTCGTGCTGCCGACTGCTTGTGGCAAAAAATCTATCCAGCCGGCGCTGACGCTCACCACGCCGCCGCCGCCCTGCCCAGTGCCGTTCAGCATAATGGTGTGGGGTGAGCCTGCCGTATTACTATCAATGGTGATGGTTCCAGTACGTGCACACCCGCTGTCGGGCTGAACGCAACGTTCAAGGTGCAAAATCCTCCCACGCCTAGCCCGGTACGGCAGTTGTGGGCTACCGAAAAGTCGCCGATCACGGAAATGCTACCAATAGCTATAGAGGTCGTGCTGTCGTTGCTCAGAGTTAGGCTCTGGGCATTGCTGGTGGTGCCAACATATTGCGTGTCGAACCAGAGCGCAGTAGATGACACCAGCAGTGTGAATGTGGATGCATTTACCGCAGTTACAGCAGCCAGTAGAGCCAATAAACCGAAGAAAATTGATCTCATGATTTGAAACTTGATCATTTCATTTCCAATTCGGGGAAGTTACGGTGTCTCGGATAAAGGCCGAATTCTTGACTCGCATCGCCATTAAAGCGGCGTCAGGCAGCGCTGTGCCATTGTTAGCAATTTTGGTGAAGTCAAAGCCCTTGCCCCCTCCACCGACTTTTCGCATCCCTGCAACATCGCGTCCATAGCGACAATCCTGACGCGGGTGGCTACCGGGGTCGACCTCTACGCCGGTCGTAACCTTGGCTGAATCGTTCCAGCAGTCGGTAATGCCGGTGTCGTAGAGCAAGCCGGTTGGGCCAGCAGCGAGTGCCGAATCAGACATCGCTGGTGCCAACAACATTGCGCAGCAGAGCGACTGAATACGAATATATTTATGCATCGCAACTCCCTTATCGCATTCGTAGCGATGCGACATCTTAGCAGTTGAGCCCATGGCGCTGCCAAACAACCGCCCGCACCTTGTGGCTTCTAGCAGGACGCAACCAACTCCCGTGCTTGACGACATTCAGCATTGACCAGCTTGGACAGTTCCCGTAGTTGTGCCCGGCGGCCACCCGTCCAGGCATTGCGACTCACCCGCTCCTTGCCAGCTTGCGAGTGTGGCCCTGTCGACTTAGCCCACGGCTTCCATTGTCTGATTAACTCGGCTTGCCGCGCCCTGCGCTCCAAGGTCCATCCGTTGCTCATGATCTGCCTCCAATAGTTTGTTTGGCTCACTCTCAAATTTTTCCGTGCGCGCAGCATTTGGCACGCCGTTGTTCACCTGTTGTGGCCCGGTTGTCATGTTCGCCTGCTTCACGAACTGGACAGGACGCGGATTCTTGATCTCGGCCAACGCCTCCAGGGTTGCTCGGCATTGCGCTTGCGCCTTGAGTGCCAACGTCAGGTGCGTCTGAAACTGTTTCAAGTGCTCTTGGTTGGCTGCGCGTCTTGCTAGATTGACAAACATGGTTTCCAGAGTCTTGGCTTGCCGAAACAGCATCCCCTCGATTGGCCGCATGTCGCCATCTTGGACCTTCACTGTCTGCTCACCCAACTCATTGACCAACTCTTGCAAATCAACATCACCGGCAAATTTGCCCCACGATGCGATGCCGGCAGCATTCAGGGTGGTCGACGAGGTGACAACCTCATGTGGTTTCATGATCTCGGGCTTTGGCTTGACAGCAACCTGCCTGGCAGCGCTTGCCACCTTGGTTGAAGCCGATACTTTTCTTGCCTTTCCTGCGTTCTGTTGTGATGTTGTCATTTCTATGCTCCTTGAGTTTGTAAGTCGTCTGCCCCGGTGTAGTCGGTCCATAGAGCCAACCCAACTGCACAACGCCTGCCGTAGCGAGTATCCCTGCCCGCTGCAGTGCACTGGTGGCAATTGAAGTGGTGTGCGTGGTATGCCTGCGCTGCCGATTGCTCTGCACTATTCAGCCACGGCCCGCATTGCCGGAATAGTCGCTTTGGCGCGGTTTGAGTAGGAGTAGCTGCCGCCTCAGTGGTTTGATTGTCGGTATTGTTTTTTTTAGGGGCATCAAAGGTAGCAAGGGTGCAACCTAATGCCCATGCGGGTTGCGCCTGATACCTCGCGTTCTCCGGCAGGGTATCGGGGGTATCACCCAAGCCCCCAGGAATAGGTGCTTGCACCTCAGATACCCTTAATACCTCACGAGTTAACACTGCCCACATTGCATCAAGCGCCATAGTCGCCGCCTTCCAGTTTCTGAGGGTTCACTGGGTACAGCTTTGCGCCCGTGCCGCCCACCCGATAGAACCGCGCCCGTTTGCCATCTGCCCCCGGTGCAGGCAATGCGCCTAGTTCCTGTAACACATCAAGAGCTCGCTTGAAGTCGAAA
>CAIQBN010000570.1 GCA_903870065.1 uncultured beta proteobacterium
CCGCCGGGCGCACGCTGGTGCCGCCGGGCCTGGCACCGATTGACCTCAGCCCGAACGACTTTGCCGTGCTCAAAACCATCATGGATGGCATAGGCCAACCGGTGCCGCGCCGCGCCATTGTGGATGCCCTGGGTGACGACTATTTCACCGCCGACCCGGCGCGACTCGACACCCAAATGCGCCGCCTGCGCCGCAAAGTGAGTGAGGCCACCGGCAAGGATTTGCCGATCAAGACCCTGCGCAACGAGGGTTACCAGTTCTACGCACCGGCCAAGGTTTTGTAGCGGCTTGCCTTTGTGTTGGATTTTGAGCGCCAGCACATCAGCCGTGCGCTTTATCCAACCCCCGCAGTGCCAACCCAACCACCCGAGGGATGGGCCGCGCGCCAGAACTGTACTGACTGACAGCCCGGCGCGACAAGCCCAGTGCAGCCGATAAAGTGCTCAAAGACATGTTGTTGCGCTCCATCCAGGCCCTGAATTCAGCCACCGGGTAAGCCTCGCCTGCCTGCTCTTTACCCATTTGGTAGAGCCGCTCGGAGGCCATCGACAGGCCGCACGCCCATTCAACGGCCCAACCCCAGTCCTGCACTTGCGCCGTGGCAAACATGGCCGGGTCGCGCAGCGCATCAAATCCGGCAACCCCCGCCATGGGCTCAGCCAGACTGACGCAATAACTCTTGCCGCTGGTCAGCTCAACCAGCAGGCTGTCGGGCGCTTGCACGGTGACGCTTTTCATTTTGTCGGGGGTTGCCATATCAGTTCCTTACGCTTTTGGGTTGCAGGTGTTCCATTCAAGAATGACCGCCCGCGTGTTGGCCGCAATCCAGTTTTTGGCCTCTGTCATGACGGGCTCAGGAATGCCCGTGTTTTTAATCTTGCCATTGAGATAAACCATCGCACGCCCATCGGAATGCATCACATGGGCATGGACGGGAGGATGCTCAAAACCATTAACGCGAATGGTGAATTTTCCAGTCTTGTAAATGGTGCCCATGGGGCCGATTATAGAGAATAATATTCTCCATCGTACACCTCTGCCTCGCACATCGGTGCAGATTACGCTGACGCAACCCAAGTGCGCAGCCCATTAAAGCCCTGCGCAACGAGGGTTACCAGTTCTACGCACCGGCAAAGGTTTTGCAGCGGTCTTGCTCAGGTTTGCTCAGCCACGGCATGAGCCTTTTTGCTTAGCATCGTTTGCCCTCCCAGGCTCGCGCCATGTGAAAGTTCACTCTTTCATATTCAGGGAGTGCTTTCAATTTGAACGATTAAAAACCGCAGGATTCGATCATGAGCAGCAGCACCCCCATCCGCCACGAAGTATTTTTTGTCACCGGCGACCTGCCTGATCTGGCCACCTTGCTGGCAGGCTTGCCGACCAACGCCGAAGTTCATCTGCTCGATGCCATGCAAGACGGCTTGGCGCAAATGGCCACTCTGCTGACTGGGCGCAATGGGCTGGGTGCCATTCACATCCTCTCGCACGGCTCCGCCGGGGCGCTGCAACTGGGCACCAGCACGCTCAACACCGCCAGCCTGACCAGCCGCGCGTCTGACCTGGCGCTGATCGGGCAGTCGCTCGCGGCAGATGGTGAAATATTGCTGTATGCCTGCGATTTGGCTCAGGGCACCATTGGTGAGCACTTTGTACAGGCACTTGAAATTGTCACGGCACACCGCATTGCAGCGGCTTCGCACAAGGTGGGTCATGCCCTGAACGGTGGCGACTGGACGTTGGATGTGAGTGCCACCCCAATACAAACCCGTTCGCTCAGGGTGACAGCATGGTCAGGCGTTTTGGCTGTGCCGACCTTGCTGACTGCGCAATCAACCCCGGCTGATAACGGCACCACGACCGATGGCGCGGCAAATATCGTTCTCAAGTTCAGTGAGAATGTTTATAACGACACTGAATACACAAGAATTGATATTTACAGCTCCGATAACGGTTTGGTCGAGAGATTTTCTGGCACAGGTTACTATGATTTTTCAGGGTCTAACGGTGGAAGTGGCGCTATCAGCAATGACACCATCACGCTGAACCCCAATGCTGCTTTGCCCGCTGGGGGATACTACATCCACATTTACGCTGCCGGCTTACCAGGGACATTGGGCTTGATTAGCCAGTTTACGTTCGATGCTTTTGTGGCCGTGAAAGACAGCACCACCTACAACTTCACCGTAGCAGCCGGTGACACTACGGCACCGGTGTTCCAGTCGGCTGCCACCAGCACCGATGGCACCAAGCTCATCATCACCTACAACGAAGCGCTGTCAGCCACCACCGCTGATGCGGTGACATTCACCGTCACCGCCGGCGGCTCCGCCCGCACGGTCAGCGGCGTGGCCGTCAGCGGCAGTACGGTGGAACTTACCCTGAACAGCGCCGTCACCCATGGCCAGGCGGTGACCGTGGCCTATACCGACCCGAGCGGTGGCAACGACGCCAACGCCATCCAGGATGCCGCCGGCAACGATGCCGCGCATCTGTTCAGCACCAGCGTAGTCAACAACGTACCCGTGCCGCAAATCACCAGCGCAACCTACGATGCGAGCAGCAACTCCCTGGTCGTTACCGGCTCCGGCCTGGCAGCTACGGCTGGTCTTGGCAATGATATCGACGTCACCAAACTGACACTCACTGGTCAGGGCGGGACTTACACCTTGACTTCGTCGAATGTCGAAAGGGATTCCGCGACCCAATTTACCGTTGCGCTGAACGCCGCCGACCAGATCAACGTCGAAGGCTTGCTGAACCTGAACGGCACCGCGTCGGTGGGTGGTACCACCTTCAACCTCGCGGCGGCTGCAGACTGGAACCCCGCCAGTTCGGGGGCGGCGGACCTGACCGGC
>CAIQBN010000571.1 GCA_903870065.1 uncultured beta proteobacterium
ACAATGTAGTCAGCGTCGTAACCCTCAAGAATGTCGTGATTTTGGTACACCGCATCCGCAGTCCCACGGTACCAGTGCTCATTGTCATTGCGCTGCTGTGCCGGTAACAAATCAACAAACTCATTCATTTCCGATTTGAGAAATGCCCAACCGCGCTGCAAATGACGCAGCAGACTGTGGGATTTGTACTGGGTGATCACTCCAATGCGCCGAATGCCGGAATTCAGGCAATTCGATAGTGCGAAATCCACGATCCGGAATTTACCGCCAAAATACACCGCTGGCTTGGCCCTCCGATCGGTCAGGCTCATCAACCTGCTGCCGCGACCACCTGCCAATACCAAAGCAACGGCACGCTTTGGCAGGTCCAGACTTTGTGCCTGTTCAGACAGTTCCATTTTTTTCTCCTGCATATAAACGATTTCAAGAGCGGATGTCATCTTAAACTCTGGTTCTGTGATCAAACTGACTGCGTGCGAGAATCAATGCAAATTGGAGAGCGCCACCTGTTTTTTAGATCTCCGTTTGACCGTGTTTTGCTAACAAAAAAGGATTTCGTTGTGGCTTCTAATCCCATAATTGCCAAACATGCACAAGCCGCCCAGATCGAACAGCATTTGCTGTGCACCGTCGGGGTTGCCTCAGAAGACGCAACTACAACGGACCTGATGCTGGCTGTTGCGAACGTCGCTCGCGAGCAGTTGTCCCAACGCTGGGTCGAAACACAGGCACTTGAGCGCGCAAATCAATCCCGCCGCGTGGTCTACCTGTCAATGGAATTCCTGATGGGGCGCACTCTGTCCAATGCGCTGGCTGCGCTCAACCTGACCGCCGGCGCAGCGCAGGGTTTGACTCAACATGCTCATACACTGGAAGATATCGCAGACCGTGAGCCCGATGCGGCACTTGGCAACGGTGGGTTGGGTCGCCTTGCGGCGTGTTTTCTTGATTCCCTTGCAACACTCAAAATACCGTCCTTTGGATATGGCATCCGCTACGAGTACGGCATGTTCGCGCAGGGCATTCACAACGGCGCACAAATTGAATACCCAGACCCGTGGCTTCAGGACGGAACGCCTTGGGAGTTTCCCAGAGCTGACATCGCCTATCCGGTGCGTTTTGGAGGCTGGGTCGAACACCTCAATGGGGCAACGGTGTGGCGCCATGGGGGAGAGGTCGTGGCTAAAGCCTACGATATGGTTATTCCGGGTCACGGCACTGACCATGTGAGTACCTTGCGTCTCTGGAAAGCCGTTGCGCCGGCTCATATTGATCTTGGCGTATTCAACGCCGGCGACTATGCGCGCGCTGCCAATATCAAAAATGAGTTCGAGAACATTTCCTGGGTGCTTTACCCCAATGACAGTACACCGGCCGGTCGCGAATTGCGGCTAAAGCAAGAGTATTTCTTTGTAGCCGCATCCATTCAGGATCTTGTCAAGCGCCACTTGGATGAATACCCAAGCTTGGACAACCTCGCGGACAAAGTCGCAATCCATCTCAACGACACCCATCCTGCGATCGGTGTAGCCGAGTTGATGCGACTACTGTGTGATGAACATGGCGTGGATTGGAATACGGCCTGGGCCTTGAGCACCCGTGTTTTTTCCTACACCAACCACACGCTCATGCCAGAGGCGCTTGAAACATGGCCTGTAAGTCTGATTCAGCATGTGTTGCCCCGCCATTTGGAAATAATTTTTCGGATCAACAAGGAATTTTTGGAAATCGCGGCGAACCATCGGCCGGGCGATAACGCCTATCTGGAGCGCTTGTCCCTCATCGACGAACATGGGGAACGTCGGGTTCGCATGGCACACTTGAGCGTTGTTGGAAGTCACATGGTCAACGGTGTGTCAGCCCTTCACTCCAACCTATTGGTACAGACCATTTTTGCCGACTTCGCCGACTTATGGCCCGGAAGATTCACCAATATGACCAACGGTGTGACACCGCGCCGCTGGCTGACTCAGGCCAATCCCGGTTTGACTGAATTGCTAGACCAAACATTGGGCAAACACTGGCATCTTGACCTGGAGCAGCTCGAGGGACTAAGACAACATCAAAACGACCCAATCTTTCAAGACAAATTTATGGCCGTCAAACGCGCCAACAAGGCACGACTGGCTGCATACATTGCGCGCACCACCGGAATAGTTGTCAACCCAGACAGCTTGTTTGACGTGCAAGTCAAACGCATCCACGAATACAAGCGGCAAATGCTCAATGTTTTGCATGTGGTAACGCGCTACTTGGCAATACTGAAATCCCCCAATGGTGACTGGGTGCCTCGTACGGTCATTTTTTCAGGAAAGGCTGCGTCCTCTTACCACAGCGCGAAAGCCATCATTCGACTGATTCATGACGTTGGCAGTGTTATCAATCATGACACGCGAATTGGCGATCGCTTGAAAGTGGTATTTATCCCTAACTATGGTGTTTCAGTGGCGGAAATCATCATGCCGGGCGCGGACCTGTCTGAGCAAATTTCCACGGCTGGTACCGAAGCGTCTGGCACTGGCAACATGAAGCTTGCCCTCAACGGTGCCTTGACCATAGGAACAGACGACGGCGCCAATATCGAGATTCGTCAGGCGGTTGGTGATGACAACATCTTCATTTTTGGCCTAAAAACACCCGAGGTGCGTGCATTGCGCCTGAGCGGTTATCAGCCTATGCATTACTATGACCAATTGCCTGCACTCAGGGAAGTATTGAGTGCCATTGCAGAAGGTCGCTTTTCTCCGGATGAACCAGGCCGGTACCGCTCGCTGGTGGAATCTCTGCCGTGGGGAGGCGATCACTATTTACTGCTGGCCGACTATGAGTCATACGTAACGACCCAATTGCGTGTTGACGCACTTTACCGACACCCATCGCAGTGGAGTGAACGCGCGATCGCCAATGTAGCCGGCATGGGTATTTTCTCGTCCGACCGAACGATACGTGAGTACGCTCGCGAAATTTGGAATATTGCGCCGGCTTCTGATTGACCGCTGTGCGTGCGCCTTTAAAGGAATGCAAGACAATGTTGCGTGAAAACGAGATGCATGCCATTTGCAATGGCAGCCACCGTGACCCATTTTCCGTATTGGGGCCACATGCCCAAGGCAAGGGGAAGCTGACCATTCGCGCATTTCTGCCCGGGGCCGCTGGCGTTCAGGTTCTATTGGACGACACACCGCAGCGTCTGCCACTTGACATGGTCAAAAGGAATCCGGTTGGGTTCTTTGAGGTAGCAGTCGCTGCGCCCCAGGGCACACCATACCAATTGTCAGTGCAATGGGAAGGTGGCCATCAATCGGTTCTGGACGATCCCTACCGTTTTGGGCAGGTACTAGGTGACATGGACGTATGGTTGCTCAGCGAAGGCACCCATCTGCGGCCATACGAAATTCTAGGCGCCAACCCGCGCGAGATGGATGGGATTGCCGGTACTAGCTTTGCTGTTTGGGCCCCTAACGCCTCCCGAGTCAGCGTAGTTGGTGACTTCAACCACTGGGACGGACGGCGACATCCGATGCGCCTGAGAAGCGAATGCGGAGTGTGGGAGATCTTCTTACCCGGCGTTTCTGTCGGTGCGCAGTATAAGTATGAAATCCTTTCAAACCACGCTACAGCGCTGGTCGCCAGAGCGGACCCCTATGCGCGCCAAGGTGAATTGCGCCCCGCTACCGCCAGTATCGTAGCGCCAATGCCGTCGCTTTTGCCCACATCGGACGAGCGGCGCAAGGCAAATGCACTGAACGCTCCAATGAGCATATACGAAGTGCACCTGGGTTCATGGCGGCGGATTGTGGACCACTCAACGGGAGCTCAGCGCTGGCCAACCTGGGACGAGTTGGCTGATTTGCTGGTGCCCTATGCCCAGGAAATGGGCTTTACCCACCTGGAATTACTGCCTATAAGCGAACACCCTTTTGATGGATCGTGGGGCTACCAGCCGATAGGTTTGTACGCGCCAACCGCGCGATTTGGGACAGGTGATGGATTTGTTCGCTTTGTAAAGAGCTGTCATGCAGCTGGCATAGGCGTTTTGCTTGATTGGGTCCCCGCACATTTTCCGTCTGATCCGCATGGGTTAGGGCAGTTCGACGGCACGCACTTGTATGAATATGCAGACCCCCGCGAAGGCTTTCACAACGACTGGAATACGCTGATTTACAACCTGGGGCGAACGGAAGTTAATAACTTTCTCATTGGCAACGGCCTGTATTGGCTGGAACGCTACGGAGTTGATGGACTCCGTGTCGATGCAGTTGCATCGATGCTGTATCGCGACTACAGCCGCAAACCCGGCGAATGGATTCCAAATATTCACGGTGGACGTGAAAATCTTGAGACCATTGCCTTTCTTAAGCGAATGAACGAGGTCATTGGTAAGGAACGACCGGACGCAATCACGCTGGCGGAGGAATCAACATCTTTTCCTGCTGTATCCCGCCCGACATACGCCGGCGGATTGGGCTTTCACTTTAAGTGGAATATGGGGTGGATGCACGACACCCTTAAATACATGGCCCGTGACCCCGTGCACCGTAAACACCATCAAGGTGAAATGACTTTTGGACTAATTTATGCCTACACCGAGAACTTCGTTCTGCCAATATCACATGACGAGGTTGTACATGGCAAAGGGTCTCTGTTAGGGAAGATGCCGGGCGACCGGTGGAACAAATTTGCCAACCTTCGTGCCTATCTGGGATTCATGTACGGCCACCCAGGGAAAAAGTTACTGTTTATGGGCTGCGAATTTGCACAAGTGCGGGAGTGGAATCACGACAGAAGTCTGGATTGGCATCTCCTGGATGACCCACACCATTCCGGAGTGCAAAGCTTGGTACGCGACCTCAATCACTTTTACAAGGGTACGCCAGCGTTACACCAACGTGATTTTGATGCCCATGGGTTTGAGTGGATTGACCACGGAGACACGACACAGTCTGTACTCAGTTTCTTGCGCAGAGGCGATGACGAATCAACGTTTGTGTTGGTTGTCTGCAATTTCACACCAACGGTATTGAGCAACTATCGGCTCGGCGTGCCCCAACGTGGTCAGTACGTTGAACGCCTTAACACCGATTCCTACCACTATGGTGGCACCAATGTTGGAACACCGTTGGGCGCTGCGACCACTGAACCGTACCCTTGGCACGGCAGGCCCCACTCCATTAGGGTTACTTTGCCGCCGTTGGCTACGGTCATGTTTGAATGGAGAATCTGACATTGGCTTGGCTACCAGGTAAACCTTGGCCATTAGGCGCAACCTGGGACGGAAAAGGCGTCAATTTTGCAGTTTTTTCGGCAAATGCACACCGCATTGAAGTCTGTCTTTATGATGCCACTGGCACCATTGAAAAAACACGATGGACTCTCTCTCACTTTGCAGCAGACGTCTGGCACGGATATTTGCCTGACGCACAACCAGGCCTGGTGTACGGACTTCGTGCATACGGACCATGGTCCCCGAGTTCAGGTCACCGCTTTAATCACAACAAGTTGCTCCTGGACCCCTATGCACGTGAAATTGTCGGTGACTACACATGGCAGGACGTGCACTTTGGGGGCATAGCCAATGATCCAAACACCATGGATGAACGGGACAATGGGTCAGTCGCGCTCAAGGCGCGTGTCGTTCACGACAGCTTTGACTGGGAAAATGACGCACCACCTCTGATCGCGGCAGAAGATACAGTACTTTATGAGCTGCATGTTAAGGGTTTTTCAAAGCAAAATCCTGACGTTCCGGAAGCCCTGCGCGGAAGCTTCGCAGGTCTGTCCCATGATGCTTCTATTGCTCACCTAAAAGCGCTGGGCGTTACCAGTCTTAGCCTTTTACCAGTGCACTACGCAATCGATGAATTGCATCTGGCAAGGTTGGAGTTATCCAACTACTGGGGATACAACACGTTGGGCTTTTTTTCGCCCTCAACTAAGCTGGCAAGCGGTTTCAACGATTTAAGCGCGCGCGATGAATTCCGAACGATGGTGAAATCCCTGCATGCCGCGGGTTTCGAAGTATTGATTGACGTGGTTTACAACCACACTGCGGAATCAGACGAAACTGGCCCTACCCTGAGTTATCGTGGCCTGGACAACCTCAACTACTATCGCCTTCGGGTCGACGATCTGTCTCACCATGAGAACCACAGCGGGTGTGGAAACACCTTGGATATTCGACACCCCCGCGTTCTGCAGATGGTGATGGACAGTCTGCGCTACTGGGTGACGGACATGCACGTGGATGGTTTTCGATTCGACTTGGCGCCCGTTTTAGGGCGAGGCGACCATGGATTCGATCGACTGGCAACTTTTTTTTTCCGCCATTGCGCAAGACCCCATCCTCTCACGTGTCAAGCTCGTGGCAGAACCGTGGGACATCGGACCAAGGGGCTATCAGCTTGGCGAGTTCCCCGGTGGATGGTACGAGTGGAACGATCGATTTCGTGACACCATGCGCGGATTCTGGATACCCCAAGGGCGGCACACCCATACGCGCGGTGATTTTGCGTTACGGCTTTGCGGTTCCGCTGACATTTACCAACACAGGCAGCGATCACTGCTTGAGTCGGTGAATTATGTAGTTTCACACGATGGTTTTACTTTACGCGACTTAGTTAGTTACAACCACCGCCACAACCACGCCAACGGCGAGAATAACCGAGACGGCACCGCCAACAACTTGAGCAATAACTGTGGCTCGGAGGGGCCTACTCTCGACTTAGCCGTTAACACCATGCGTGCCCGACTACAGCGCGCCCTGTTAGCAACCACCCTGTTCGCTCAGGGCACACCGATGTTATGTGCCGGCGATGAATTCGGTCACAGCCAAAATGGCAATAACAATCCGTATTGCCAAGACAACGCTACTACATGGATTGATTGGACCCACATCGACCAGAGTCTTTTTGACTTCACGTCGAGGGTTATATCCCTACGCCATCAACTTCAACCGCTGTCAAGTGATTGGTACAACGGGCTACCTGATTCGGATGGCAAGGTTGATCTGACTTGGGTGCGCAGTCAGGGCGAGGTGATGGAGGGTGTCGCCTGGCATGACCCAGGTGGCGGCACTCTAGGCTGTCTTGTTGGCCGTGCCGGGCGTACAGACCGCGCGTTGCTCCTCCTGATCAACCCGCAAGCGATTGATCGTCAATTCAATTTGCCACACGGTCGGTGGCAGGCATTGCTGGATACATCGCTAAGTGATGGAAAATCAGACTGGCAGGGTAGCGCATTTTTCCAATTGGCTGCTCATACCCTCGTCTTGCTGAGCGCAATATAGCATTCACAATTGCATGCATTGGGAAATGCGGTCGGCATAACCCCGTCCTGACCCACAGCAAATCAGTCAAGTTCAGATGGCCAAGATTAGATAGAATTCGCCGGGACATCTGGCCCCGGAGACGCATATGACAGTTCGAGCGAAAATTTATCGACTTCTCGATTCGGAAAGCTTGGAATCTGCATCGCAGCGCATGCGAGGGCTGGAAGTTGTAATTAACCTGATCGGCATTGTGCTGGTCTCCGTTGGAACACTTGAAGCGCTTTCACCCAATGCCAGAGCGATTGCGGCATTCATTACTGGCGTCGTGGCCTTTTTGTTTTTTGTTGAGTATCTGACACGACTTTGGGTTGCACCTGAAGCACCGCACTCTGCTACCGCAACTTCGACCAACTCCCGTATCCGGTGGGCCTTTTCCATTGGAGGGATCATTGATTTGCTTGCAATTATTCCCGCACTCGCCGCAGCGTCGGGCAGTGCGCGACTTGGTGCGGAATCCGCTTCCGTGTTTGTGTTGCTTTGGGTGCTCAAGCTCGCGACCCGTGTTGCCGGTGTGAAACTAATTGGTCGCGTGATACGCAATGAACGATCGTCACTGGCAGCAGTTGCTGCCCTGTTCTTAATTGTGCTTTTTTCGGCTGCTACCATTGCACACTGGCTTGAGGCTGAGTCACAACCCCAGCACTTTGGCAGTATTCCGACGTCGCTTTGGTGGGCCGTTGTAACCCTCACAACGACCGGCTACGGTGACGCAGTTCCGGTCAGCGCGCTTGGGCGCATGTTAGGTGGATTGGTCATGTTGTGCGGAATATCGGTACTTGCTCTGCTCTCCGGTATTCTTGCAAATGGTTTCGCCGAAGAATTACGCCGTCGCGAGTTTGTACGCATTTGGGATTTGGTTGCGAGAGTGCCGTTCTTTTCGGATGTCGGCGCTATTGCGATCGCCGACATCGTTTCACGGCTGCGCTCACGAAGCTTTCCTGCCGGTGCTACCGTCATACGCGAGGGAGAAACTGGCGACTCAATGTTTTTCTTGGTCAATGGCACCGTGATGGTACGCCGCGGACTTTTTAGCAAGCTACTTTATGAGGGGCAGTTTTTTGGTGAGATGGCATTGTTAGATCGTAAACCACGCACGGCGGACGTCACAACGCAAACTCCATGTACGGTACTCGTCCTCAATGTTGCAGATTTCTACCACTTGGCCGGTCAGCAACCTGGGCTAGTGTCTGCGATTGAAGCGGAGGCAAAGCGCCGACGCATGACTAGTGTTGACACCACGACATGTTGATTCAGCCTGTTTCGTTCAAGTGGATTCATTTTGTGTTTCTAGCACCTAGAGATGTCGTGCTAGACTGCATTTCAATGGGGCGAGTAGAAGATGCCGCCGTAGACCTCACGCACGGTCGCGACTGAGCAATTGGCGCGTGTACTTAGTAAAACTTGTGTTTGAGCGATAGACAAGCAAGGTTTCGCCAAACGAGTAAGCTGAAAATCAATCAATCACCCTAAAGACTCGGATCATGGCACCCCTTTTTACAGATGACGATCTGTTCGACGAACTGGTTTCCTTCGCGAGAGCTGCCGCCAAGCGTCGGGGACTGGCAATTCTTGACCGCCTTTCTTTTGAACTTGGTGTTGTTTATGCATTAGTCTGCGGCAAGGTCAAGACCAACTTCACGGATCTGCAACTTCCTGACGAGGCTGTTCTGTTCGCCTATGCGCAACGAAGCGGTTGTGATCTCACGGGACTTGCGCCGGTAATAGAACCCATGCTGCTTGAGGTTGGATTCAGAACCGACTTTCTGACTAAACATCTCAACGAAAAGTCCACCTTACATGGCCTGCTAAAAGACGTAGTCAATGAACTAGTCTCGACACTGGAAAGTCAGCCGTATGGTGCCTCCGGTAGAGTGGTTAGCGAGGCAGAATTGCAGCCGGTCTACTTTTCAATCGTAGTGGCTGCCAACCGAGAAGACTTCGGAATAATCTTGCCAATTCCCTCAGCAATTAATGTAGAAAGGGGATTCATCGAGCGACCAGCTCTTAATAGAGAAAAAGAATACAAGGTAGAGTCGCAAAGTGTTCGTCTTAAGGGATTGGTGGCGGCTCCCGGCAAAGCCAACAGCATCGCAGTGGAATCAAAGAAAAAGCGGGTATCTGAAATTGATTTCGGAAATCCTCTTGGTATTCCTTTTGTTCCCGATGGGCTACACCTCACACCATTGCCAAATGCGATAGCACTGGATCGAGGTGAGTTGCGGCTGTATGTTGTATCCAGTCAAGAAGATAAGGCTATCGGTATTAATCGTCTACCGCAAAATCCGGACGTCTGGCAATTGACATTGCCACCCGGTGCAACGCTGAAGAATTCAGCCCCAATTGTCCGTGCCGCCGCAGCACGACTCTTCTTGCTAGCAACCGTTGGCCGGAAGAAAATAGAGATTAGCAATTTGTTGCAGGTGAAACATCGTCGGGAAGAACCAGTCGAGGGAAGTGGCTCGGTTACTTTACCTTTTCCGTTTGATAAACCTGACAATGTACTGGGAGCTTATTTTGCATTTTGCATGCTGACGCTAGTTTCATGCCTGCTAATTCACCCTGCAATCGCTTTTCTTAGTTTTACGGTATTGGCCCTGGCTGTGTCAAAAGACATTTTCAATGCCCGCACGCAACTTCTCCACCTCGCATCCCGTTTAGGTATATTTTGGGGACCCCAATTGGCGCTGACAATAATTGGGTTGGCGCTTGGAATTTGGCCACTCACGGCAGATTGGTTACACGTAGACTTTCTCTCGGCGACGCTATATGGTTCAATCCCACTGATCTTTTCCTTCACTTTGGTGGCACTCGATTTTCAACCACAAAAGGAGCGAGAAGCCGTCAAAAAACACGAAGAGATCCACCATGCTCTTGCTACACACATGCATGAGATTACACAAACTACGCTGAGCGTTGCACTCGGAAATCTCGTCAGGTCATCAAAACCCCACACATATACTTATTTCCCCGAAGTCCTAATTCGACAAATGGACAAGGAGATTGGCACTGTCGAAGCCGTAGACGGCTTCAGACGATTGATTCAGGACAGAATTAAGACCACAGAAGCGACCGTGAAAAAGACACACGAGGGACAGCAACATGCACGTAGAACTGTAATGGCTGCTGGCGGTGCAATCTTCACAGGTTATTTTACTTTTGAAGCCGGAGAAAAGGTAATTGAGTATCAGCATTTGCAGTCCAAGTGCGACCAGATTTCTTTCTTTCACTGGCAGGCAAAGCAAATGCAAAACGGAAGCGGAGCACCCCAAAAGGAAAGCGAAGCGATGACCAGCAGCACAATGGAAGTAAATCCCAAACACCATTACTGCTCGTCATACGAAGAATTCAACCACCATGAAACGCACTCCATGGGTATGCTGCTGTTGGCTACATTGGCCATCAGTTTACTCACGGCAATCGTTGCCATACGCAAGCCAAGTGACGAGCATGGCGGTGGTGGACACCATTAATGCAAGAGTAATGAACGGAGATTCGAGATGGCAACTAAATCCGAAATGCAAAATTTTTATCGAACGGCTGTCAAGGCATCGTTAGGTATTGATGCCAACATAGATGATGAGGGTGACGTTACATTTGAAGTTCCCTCACAAGGAACCTTCTACATCCTACTTGAAGCTCAAGAAGACCCAGAGTATTTCATGCTGGTTTACCCGAATTTTTTTGCCATCACCAAGGAGAATCACCTTGCGGCACTAGCAGCAATCAATACCGTCAATAGTAAAAATAAGGCGGTCAAATTATCATTTCAAGAAAAAGAACACGCTGGCAGTGTTAAAGCTTCTGCTGAGATGTTTATTGCCGCTCCAAATGACATGCCAGACAAGAAATTAGTGGTTCAAATATTGAACCGAACGGTCAATGCCATCATCAATGGAGTCAAGTCTTTTGTGCAGGAAATGCCACATAGTTCTACAACAAACTCCGAACACCACAAAGCGCCAAAACGCTTGTGAAACCTGATATTGTTGTCGAAAGGGGCGACAAGACTACGGCTCTGGGTACAGCCAATTTCGCGATTGCGCTAAAAGGATATTGAAACCCTTGGGCCAGTCGTAAAATCCCCAATCCCGAGGTCGCTTGGGGTGGGTGAAACTCCAATAGATATACTTTGTACCTGACGCCAGCAACGTGCGCGCTGGCGTCATGTTCACTTGATCACCTGTTAAAAGTGGATCAATGCCGTGAACTGCAGCATCGATGTGTTTTTATTCGACTGGCCAGGAATTCCAGCGAAATACTCACGCGCGCCCTGCCCTGGCGAAGCATTTCCATAAATCATCATGTAGTCAACTTTCTTGGACCCCGAGTAACCCAGTACAAAGTCCCATTCAGTCGCAAACTGATTGCTGGATACAGCTCCTCTGTCGACCAACCTGGCTGAACTGCTTTGATTAAACCGATGATCGTAATACAACACTTTCAACCAGCTACCCTGAATTGGAGGAGCCATTGTTAGACTAAAGAAATGAGTATCGAGATTACTCAGTCGGGTCTCATATGTTCCTACAACAATCCCCTGATACCAATACCCAAATCCACGAGGTGTCGAACCATTATGGAGATAATCCCAAGCCTCATTTTTTCCAGTCGTATCAGCCTTGTCGCCCGAAAAAGACGCAAATCTATATCCAATGGTTGGGTACCAAGGCAAACTAGGCATGAAATAGCTTGCCTCGACAAACCAAGCCTGAGCCTCTTGGTTACGAGCAGTATTCTTTTGAAAGTCGATCTCACCAGCGAGTTCCAATGTTGGCATTGACGCAACCGGACGCCCACGTCCATGCAAACTGGTAACTGACATTCCTTTTCGCTGGACAGAATCAGAGTTGGTAACTTCAAAATATGAAAGACCAACTTTACCGGCTTTTTCGTTGACTAATTCAAAGTTAGCACCCTGAATGGAGTCATTCATTCCGTCTCCATCGGCCTTTAAATAAAACAGCTCAAGACGATATGGAGATGCATTGATCCTAGCAACTACAGTATTATTCCAAGCTTGGCGAGGATCCAACCAATAGATGCCCTTATTTTGATTCGCTTCATCATTTCCATCAGCTAATACCAGTCCATCACCAAGTTGAAAATTTTGAGGTCCGACGCTGATATCCAAGCCATCTTTGTCTAGAAAAGAAATCTTGCTGCCTGATTTCCACCCCAAATAAGCACTATCAATACTTGTATTGGACATATTCTTTCCAACCACCGTTGATGAGGCGGGAGAAGCAACGTTGTACTGCCAATGCTCACCAACCGTAAGGCCCCAGCCGTCACCATCGCCTCGCGTAAACGATCCTACAGCCCGAAGCCCCCCGTAGACTGTGGTTGAATCCGCCCCACCCCAATTCATGCTCAGACTCGGTGCGATGTACCCCTCTGATCGCGCTAAGTCTTTACTGAGGTTGACATCCAATTGACCGATTCCAAAATGGACGTTGTTCATTGACATAGTTGAAAAGCCGCCAGTGAACCCAAAATTAAAATTAGGTCCGTTTTGAGACTCGGCTCCCGCTGCAAATACTGACCCTGCCGACAACACTACGGCAACACCGGCCAAGCACTGTACTGCAGATTGAATTTTCTTCAATTTCCAACGTTTGTTAACGATCATAACGCCCTCCAAAACAAAAATAATTTACGGCCAACAAAATACAAACTAACACGATGCACTGCATTAAAACCAACAAACACGTTGGTACATTGACACTGAATCGATAGGAATGCCTAAGTTCGTTGAAAATCTGTTGATCGGCTCAGCAAATAAAAACAGGTACTTAATTGGTAGTTTAAGGAAACTTTAAAAACTGTACATACCACCTATGTAGAATCCCGAAAAAGTAACAATGGCTGTACTACCATCCACCACTACACGATTTTCAGCTCTAGTTCTTTCATACCCAACAATACCACTGATACTCTTATTTAACGGAATCTCTGCACCAAGGCGAATATTCCAGATGTTTCTGCCTTCCATCAGATTGTCGTCTTTCATGTATCCGTGAACTGCGACAGTTGGAACATACCCAAGTTTGTATGTCAATGCTGCGTCACCTCCCAGTGGCATTCTGCCCTTAATGCCGAGTTCAGGACCATCGTACCAATTTGCAGGAGAAATAGAAGGCTGAGCCCAAAGCCTGAAATAGCCCAACGTCGCGTCAACTTTACCTATGACAGAACTGTCTACAATGTTATATCCGGCCAGCACTGTTAATGTTTCAGACTGCTCATGGGTGAGTGGATTGAATGTTTGTGATCTCGGGGAAAAATCCAGACCACCGGCTACGGTGTCAGAGGTTCCATTCAAATAGTTAACACCAATACTCACTTTACCAAAATTGACTTCTCCGAGAAATCCATAATAACCTTGCGCAGAATTGCTATGGTCTTTCTGCAGTTGACCCACACTGGCCAGATATCCTGGCGCACTAATCTCTGTCCTATGAGGGGAATAGATTAGTGCCACGCGCCCCTGCGCATCTTGAGCTAGTGTAGACCCGGAAGTCGCTCCAACTAGCACTGCGAAAAAACATGCGCCGAAAGATATTCGTTTGTTCACAATTCACCACCTTTATTAGACATCAACCCTGCACACAGTCGAAGATAACGACCATCAATCAAATAAATTCGACTAAAACCAAGACAATACCCTACTCGAGCGGAGGAGGGTTTTCTTCATCTCGATATCCTTGATTCAATTCAAAAATATTTCCCTCTGGATCAGCGAGCCAAGCCACCCGCATTCCAGGAATAAACTGCCCCATATCGAGTGGGCCAAGCGTTAGCTTTGCGTCTTCCGCAAGTTCCAGAATCTTCTGATCCAGATCGTCAACCTGAAAACAAACATGCCTATAACCAGGAAATGAATATCCGTCCTTTTCGGGAGGTGCAATCGGCGACACATCAGTTGTTTTAAAAATTTCAAAAGATAAAACGCCCGACTTAATCACGACAACCTGATCTGGTCCTGGCGCATAAACACGCGCCCGAGTAAATCCAAAATATTTACTATAAAATCTTTCGATACGAAGTGGATCTTTGCATGTCAAACCAACATGTGAAAATGCCGTCACAGTCATATTATTCCCCACCAAAATAAATTACTCTACGCGAGAGTGCCGTCGGGATATTGAACCATTCCCGCAAAATGAATTGCGATCTTCCCATCCCTGATGACCCAACTATCGGCAAAGCGCATATTGGCAACACCATCTTTGGTCGTCATTTCTATTTGCTCAGTAATCATTATTGTGTCTGGGCCTTCGGTTTCCGACCAAAAGATAATATCAGTCTTCAATCCGTCTATACCCAAAATCCCTTGCATATGCTCGCGTAATTGCTCACGTCCGCGATAAACAATCGGAGTTTTCATGAAACTGCTAATTAATATTGCATCATCAGCATATTGATTGAGTAGTGACTCAATATCTTTGTTCAGAATAAATTGAATGTGCTCCCGGTACATTCTTCCCTTGGCAGTATCAGGTACATTATTCATGTGAATCTCACTTTTCAAAAAAACAATATTAACTTTTATTTATGCTACAGTTTCGCTGACCCAGGGTGATAGTCCAAACTATTCACGACATATTTTGTAATAACTAGCTTGCCTGTCTTCGACGATCTTTTGACACTCCAAGTCTGATCTGCATCAAGCATGATTCGTGCGCTATTCGCATTTGGCGCATTCCAGACACTCGCCTTCCATTCAACCACCACATGGGCCTCTACGGACTCACCTTCAGTCGTCAATGAGACTTCCTTCACTGTGTGAACTTCATCGAAAAATATTCGTATTACGCGCTGATACCATCCTTCAAACTCCGCCATCCCAAAAAGCGTAGCCTCAGGAAACTTCATTTCAAGCACTTCATCTGACAACAACGGCAGCACTTCCACCATCGGGGCATGTACATCGAGTTTTCGGTACCAGTCTGCTGCCAATGCCTGAACTTCGCTTTGTGATATTGATTTGTTCATATGTGATAGGTGATCTTTGAAGATTCAGAATTTCGCAAGAAATAAAAAATAGTTTGACATTTCGAGCATTGAAACCAAACCGTGATCGGGAAATGCAGCAACTGACCGCTGCACAAAATTACTCCCGTCGGACGTAGAATATATTTCACGCATTGTTTTCAATTGAGCTATGTTTTCTTCGAAAACAGACCCATCTGTCGGTACACCATGGCCAGGGACTACAACTGAATAACCGGAGTTTTTAAATCGTTCAAGTGCTTGTATCCAACCTTCAAAGCAAGTGGTCCCATCCATCGAACGTTGTCCAACAAACATGTGAACCTTGTTGTACACCAAATCTTGCGCAAGAAGAGTTCCTTCACCCGGCAAATCAATAGCCAGCATGAATAAATCTTCGGCAGCTTCAACTTTGTGAAGACCGAAAGTAACTCCATCTATGACAACTTGTCCAGGGTTCACGGGCTCTTTTGGTAACCGTATTTGGTCGTTTGTAAGGTCACCATGTTGGCTTCTATGGAAATCAATTTCCAACTGGCCCATCATTTGAATTTCCTGAATAGTTTCCGGCAAGGCGAAACTGTTTACATCGGCGAAAAACTCAATTCCGAACCAGTGATCAGGATGTGCATGGGTAATAAAAATCCTGTCTATTGGTTTGCCTAATGAGTCTATGTATTCGCGAAACTCTTTTGCATGCGGTCGCATCAGCATTGCATCAACGATAACCAGCTTGTTCGCTGTTTCCACGATTTGCGCGTTGACCCTCTCGCCATCGTCAGGGCTTGTGCAGCAATGAATACACACTTCCTTTAACTGGATTTTTGAAATTACCAAATAATTTGTAGTAGTCATATTAATTACCGTTAGATCGTGGGAAACAGTTTGAAGTCGATGTACCTAACTGGGAAGTATTTACGAAAGCGCCTCTACCATCTTTGCGCCAAATGCAATACTGGATTCAACGGATTGTGCTGTGACAAACGGAAAATCAAAATTCGCCACTGGTTCATTCCTGTTCGCGCTTGGAACGGCAATAACCCGACCCTTGTCCCCGACAGCGTCTTCGATTATTATCTGCAATGGAAATACAAAACCAGGGGTCACCAAGTCTGTTCCGGGATTTTCCGGACTTGCTAAGTGCAGCGGATACGGCAAATCGCCAGTAAAGTCCCACTCTTTTGGGTGTGCAACTATCGCCTTTCCGTTGATAATGCTCTTACCATCCTCCTTCTTGCGAGCCCAGACAAAAGAGCCAACTGCATAACACAGCGCACCCATGATTTTGCCTTGATAGTAAAACTCTTCAAGCAAGCGATGCACTTTTGCATTTCCAACTAAATCAAGTGGAGATCCTGGTCCACCAACAATTGCGATTGCATCAAAATCGCTCGACTTGGCATCAGAAATCTTGATCGGCTTATCCCACTCTCCTGTTTCCAGAATTTCCAATATCCGATCGACCACTGGTGCCGGATTCACGTTGTATTGCTGAACCGGATCAACAAACGTTTTATCGACACTCAATGCCAGTGGAAGCGGACGTATACCCTTCTCAGTAGCGAGAGTTAACTCAAACCCAGCCTTCTTCATGGCGTCCCATGGAGCCTGCAACTCTTCACCCCACAGGCCCAAATTTGACGCAAGAACCAATACTTTTTTCATTTCAATACTCCAAATATTACGAACCAAATTTATTTCAGACCAGAATAATGCCGAAGTATTTTTCCGTCCTTCATGTAAAGCGCATCCCAGACTTTTTGCTCACCATTCACCGTATTAATCGTTGCCTCGAGACATATGGAATCTTCGGTAATTCCTAATTTTTCGATAGACACAAATCCACGATAAATGTTCTTCAAATAATAGTCAAACTGGGCGGTCAGCGCCTGTTTACCGGAAGCAACCTGACCCTCAGGACTCAACATCAAGACCATCACCGCATCGTCGTGATAATCATTTTCAACAAGCTTAACTGCGTCAAACTCAGCCAGCAGTTTCACATGATTATCGATAAATGCTTTAAAGCTCATATAAATTGTCCTTCATAAAACGTGCTGGAAATTATCCCAATTTCGTCAAATTTTCTATATGACTTGGGATAGCCTCACTGTTCTAAGGCAATTTCCCATTCCATTTATTACGACAATCGAACTTGCAGCAACCTATAACATAAAGATGCTCGCGAGAGATCGTCACTTCATACCAGTATCAAAATACTGTTAATCAGAGAAGCTCACACTTTCACTGAATTCGTCTTGATCCAACATAGTCCTGATCGCTTCGTTGGCGCCGACTATGACAACCTCATCTTCAATATTCAACTTCTGTTTAGCAAAAATTAGGGCGCGAGCAGCGGATGAAACCATCGACTGCAATCCCTTCACATCAATGGTGATGTTGTCTGGATTTGCAGCAATTACTTTTTCCAGATTGCCTCGGAAGAAAGGAATCGCTCGTGCATCTAATTCTCCAGTGAGCGTCATGGTCACCGACTTGTCATTGATACTGACAGTCGAGTTGAAATGATCAAGCCCTTGGGTCGGAGCGATACGAACTTTAATCTTCACAGGCTCGGTCGCGGGGGGAATGGAAACTGTCAAACCTTCTGCGTCAAAGTTTCTATAGTCCTCACCGTTAACCGTCACAGATTCAATCTTTATTGATCCTGCTGGCAACAGATCAGGAGCGACGCGCAAAATACCATCCTTGAACGCGCCAGGCTTCGGCTTGAAGTGGAAATCCATTGGCTGCTTTGTGATCATCAAGTTGGTGTAAACCGATGCCAAATAGCACAACTCGAACGAATGGTATCCACTCATGGAATGGCTTCCCTTGTCGCGCTCGGTTCCCAGTAAATATGGCATACCGGTATTAAAAACATTGAAGTACACACCACCGGCATCGTGGTCCAGGAAGAAGGCGTTGTAGAAGGCTGAAGATTCGCGCGCTTGCTTAAGGTATTCGGGCTTTTTCATCGATCCAGCCATAATTAAATAGGCCAGAATACCTTGCTCCTGCTGCCACCATGCCTTACGGTCATGGAACGCAAAACGATGAACTGTCTGGCCTTCCTTCAACTCACGGTCGACAACGTCATACCATCCACCACGCTGCGGGTCACCGCCATGTTTTGGCATCAGTTCCGCAATTTTCTGGGAAAAATCAACATAACGTTGATCCGGCTTAACGTGGTGAATACGTGTCAAATTCCATGCAATTTTTAGATTGTGGCCGACAACACCACGATTTTGCTGCCAACCCCATTGTTGGTCATAGCTCCAATCCTCGTGGAACTTCTCCTGAACAAATGCGCTATGTTCATAATCCTGAAAATGGTCGGTGATGGTATCAGCAGTGTCCACCAACATGTCCAAGTGCGCCTTTTCACCGGTTGCTAGCAACAAATTAATCAAATATGCTGGCGCATGATCCCCAACGGAGTTCCAATTCTTACGCGACCGATTTCTCCCTAACGATTCTGCACGTCCACTAAAGGTTATTGGATCAACGTGTGAAAAATACCCCCCCTTTTCGTGATCACGATAGTGACGATCAAAGAGGTTCAGTGTCAGGTCAATATCCTTACGAATGCGCGTGTCACCTGTAATACGGTAGGTCTGAGTTGGACCAGCGAGCGCGTAAATCTGTTCGTAGGCTGGCAGTGCGTCATAGTCATCACCGAATTCCGAGGTAAACAACTTGCGTTCGCGTGCAGTCTTCAATTGGCCACCGCGCATGCCAGGAATTTCGGGCATCTTTGATCCCAACACCTTGCGTCCAACTTTCTTGTTGGGGCTAAATTCCACCGCGTGATACCAATAACAAATATTTTCTGACGTATCGACCGCACGGAAATGCTCGCGTAGGTAGTCCGATCCTTTTTCGGCGGCCTCAAGACAGCGCTCGTCCCCCGTTAGCAAATAGGCTGATGCAAATCCATAAATGAGGCGAGAGATGGTGTCAGTTTCTTGGCGTGTGTTGCCCATCTTGTGGCCATACAAGTCCAGCATCGTGCAATAGTTTGACCAGTCAATCTCATCTTCACCAAATTGCGCCTTGAGGTAGAAATTGGCTAACTGCTGAATTTGCTTGATCCACCAGTCCTGCTGTTCAAATACAAATTCATTCTCGCCCTTGCCTACGAAAATAATGTGTTCTGCTTCCAGTGCCCCATCATCATCGGGGTAGAAAACACCGTATGCATATACGAACCTGCCTGGAGCAAGCATGTCTCGCATTTGCCCGGTGCAGTCGACATAAAAATCGCCCAGGTTGTGGACCATTTCAGCGTAGCTCGACGGAGACAGTCGGATTTTAAAATCTCGCCCGTCTGAAGTCTTCAGTCCAAACACGTTTGTATCGAAACTGAATTCAGTAACGTATCCCGCTACGGTATCAGAAAACTCAAAATTCGCTTGCGCCATCTGCTCTTCTCCTGTTTGAAATGAAAAACTACCCCGAGGTTCCGGGTGAAATTTATTAAATACCAACCGAAAACACTATTTTGTTGTTGCCGTCTTTTTCTTTTTCACGGCGCCTGGTTCGACTGCTCCAGACTTAGTGATCAACACAACAACGCTCCTGCCTTGCGCCATATATGTACCGCTCGTGAACGGAAGTTCCTGCCCTGGTTCAAGGATATCGTTTGGTGCATCAAGTGCCGTATCCACAGCCCTATGCCAGACAAAACTCTCAATTTGTGGGAGTTCAAACTGAATTGGCTCCCACCACATATTCATGATTACATGAACGTCCGAGTCTGATTCCGATCCAGCCAATGTAAACGATAGCACCCTACTCTCGGAGCTCCAATCGGGCTGGTGTGGCTTGGTACCGTGCCATGTAATATCAGGCAAACCTCGCGGGTTGAGTTCGCCTGTGAAATAGCGCGAACCATGAATCGCGGGGTGCCGTTTGCGGAAATCAATCATCCATTTCCAAAAACGGAAAATGTGCGCATTCTTCTTGGTGAGGTCCCAGTCGAACCAATTTAATTCATTGTCCTGACAGTAACCATTGTTATTTCCTTGTTGGCTGCGGCGAACTTCGTCACCCATCAGCAACATCGGGACACCCTGAGACAGCAACAATATTGCAGCAAAGTTTTTCACCTGCCGGTCTCGCAACTTCTCCAACCCTGGATCCTCACTCGGACCTTCCACTCCGTAGTTACAGCTGAGGTTTTCATCTTGACCATCTCGATTGCCTTCCCCATTCGCATCATTGTGCTTGTGGTTGTAGCAAACCAGATCGTTTAGTGTGAAGCCGTCGTGGCAGTCGACAAAATTCACACTATTTTGGGGTAAATGGTGACTCCATTTGTAAATGTCAGGGCTGCCACAAATGCGTGACGCAATGTTTCCAACCAATGAGGCGCCATCAACTGTTCCGGCATCGCCGCGTACGAACTGCCGAACATGATCGCGAAACTTGCCATTCCAATCAGCCCAGCGTGCACCCGGGAAGTGTCCAACCTGGTAAAGACCAGCTGCATCCCACGCTTCCGCTATTACCTTGGTATCCACAAGGACATCATCGAGTTCAATTTGCCAAAGTACCGGGGGATGCTTCAGTGGAGCCCCATCTTCGCCACGTGACAGCACCGAACCCTCATCAAAACGGAAGCCATCGACTCCCATGACTTGCACCCAGTATTTCAAACAATCCAAAATGAATTTTTCACCAATTGGATGATTGACATTGAATGTATTTCCGCAGCCTGTATAGTCGTTGTAATATTCCCGCTGACCTGGCATCAAATAATAATAGGCATTATTTGCAATACCCTTAAAGGAATACACCGGTCCCTGGTGATTACCCTCATCTGTATGATTGAACACCACGTCCAATATCACTTCAATATCTGCATCATGCAGTGCCTTAACCATGCTTCTAAATTCCTCGACATGGTTTCCAGTCTCGGGATTCACACAGTACATGGGGTGTGGCGCGAAGTACGCCATGGTGCTGTAGCCCCAATAATTCGTCAACTCCCTACCATCGACGATTCGGGTTTCTGTATTATCGAACTCAAACACAGGCAGCAGTTCGACTGCAGTTACACCCAAATCCTTCAAGTAAGGTATCTTTTCAACGATTCCGCGAAAAGTTCCTGGGTGCTTCACATTAGCTGAAGGGGATCGGGTAAATCCGCCTACATGCATCTCGTAAATGATGCTCTCATTCATTGGCCTGTTGATAAAGACCTGCTTCGTGAATTTGGAAACATCAATCACCACACTGCGCAGGGAAGTTGCCAAATTGTCTGCATCACCGCAAGCATCACCCCTTCGCCACAGTGTCTTGGTGTTCCCCTTGGCGTAAGGATCGATCAAAATCTTGTTGCCATTGAACCGATGACCACGTTCTGGTTCATTTGGTCCGTGCACACGATAGGCATAGTGGGTTCCTGCTTTGACACCCTCAACGTATACATGCCAGAACTGAAATGTCTTATGAACACGTGCATCCAATTTCACCACGTGAACCGGTTCAGTATCGTCATGCGCGTCAAACAGTAGTAAATCGACTGCATCTGCGTGCGGCGAGAAAAGCGAAAAATTGGTGCCGTGCACGTCTGGTGTTGAACCCAGCGGATATTGGCGCCCAACCTTCACAGCAAATCGTTCCTGCGTGGAAACGGTCATGGTCTTCTCTCCTAATGTCAATTTAAACGGCGTCAAGGCGTTTGAGGATTGCTCTAGCGAGCAAATGGGCATGATTGCCGGTTCGTGCAGTAATCAAATCGCCATCTTCAACCAAATCCTGGTCGACAAATTCAGCGCCGTAAGCAAGAGCATCACCATGAAGATTGTTGTGGCAGGTCAGCTTGCGACCCTTGACCAACCCAGGGACAGGTGCGGTTAGCCACAAACCGTGGCAAATGATTCCCTTGATCACCTGTGGCCTGGCGAAGGCACGTTGAAGAAATGAGCTAGCAGGTGGGATTTCCTTAAGGTCAGCGGTATACCGCAAACGATCCGACACGATCCCCGATGGCACTATGACCGCTGCCAACGTATCAAGCTCTGCGTCGGTGATGGTCTCAAAGCTGTCGCGACACTCAAGCGGCACTTTGTACTCATGCCCTGTAAACGTGATGTGGTCTTGACCCCATAGTCGGGAGGCAAAGCGCACATTCACACCACTCTCTGCAAACCGCGAATGGTAATACCAGATCTCGTGTTCGTAGTAATCACTTTCGATCAGCACCACCACCGTTTTATTCGACATGACATCACCCTTCAGTTATAAAAAATCAATGCCCGCAACGAACCCCAATCAATTCCGGATGCACGTCGCCTTCAATCACGACATCAAGCAGGAACGGGCCTGGGTGCGCCAGCGCTGCTGCAATTGCAGGACCAATTTGTTCCCTTGACTCAATTCTCAAAGCCTGCATTCCCATTGACTTGGCCATGACATCAAAGTGCAATTGTGGATAAGAAAGGTCAAAACTCAGTGGAAACGGCCTTCCAGCGATTTTTTGCTCACTCCAGAATTGCTGAATATTGAGTTGCAACAGGCGGTAGGAGCCGTTGTTGCAGATGATGAACTTGACATCAAGGTCATGCCGGACAGCGGTCCAGAGCGACTGGATAACATACATTGCGCCACCGTCACCAGACAAGGCAACGACCGTCTTATCTCCAAAGGCCGCCTTGAGTCCGAGCCCGCCGGCTAATGCACTACCCAGTGAACCACCACGCGTCTGAAAGAACGTCCCCGCATGTTGCGGCGGCCTGTGCCGGGTCAAAGCAGGAGAGTTAGTCAATGCTTCGTCAAAGACGACTGTGTCTTCGGGCAAACGCTGTGCAAACTCTGCCATAAATGTGGCAAAGTTCAACGGCTGACTATCACTGCGTGATTTGTCCAGGTCAAGTTCCTTGGCACGCCGCTCAGACTTCGCAGCTGACAATTTTGCATAGCTTTCGCGAGCACGCTGGCGAAACGCATCGTCAATCTGCCCTTCAATTGCATCGGCCAATGCGGCTAGCGCCACCTTGGGATCGGCTTGCATACCAAGTTCTACAGCATGATTTTTTGCGATCGAGTCTGGATTCAAATCGATATGAATGGTGCGTGCGCCAGGAGCATAAATGCCGCCAAGCTCGGGAAACACCTCCGGGACCATATAGGTTCCCACGACCAGATTCACATCACCACGTTGGGTAATTGGCCGACTTTGGGCTGCAAACATGTGACCGGTTTGGCCTTGCCATAGCGGATGAGCGTACGACAAGTTCAATTCACCGCTGTCCACCCCCCATACTTCAGCACCGAGCAATTCCGCAACGCGGGCTAACTCGGGCTGCGCACCAGAATAAGCAACGCCATCACCAACAAAAATCATTGGTGTTCGCGCTGACACCAACAATGCCGCCGCCTGCGCAACAAAAGTTGGATCCGGATAGCTTCTAGCCGACGGAATGAAGGACGGG
The DNA here is from genome assembly GCA_903870065.1 of uncultured beta proteobacterium. Taxonomy (GTDB): domain Bacteria; phylum Pseudomonadota; class Gammaproteobacteria; order Burkholderiales; family Burkholderiaceae_C; genus Allorhodoferax. Next base: position 23,764 of record CAIQBN010000571.1, read on the forward strand.
AAAACCTCCTCAGTTGCCACAGCATCCAGTATGTCCTGGGGCAAACATACATACACCGGACCCATTGGAGGCGTTGCCGCGACCTTCATCGCACGCCGCAATATGCGCAACAACGACGACGGGTGCTGCACAATCGTCGACCACTTGGTGACCGGGCGAGCCATGGCAACCAAATCGGCCGCCATTTGTGCATCCATTGCCTGATAACGAATACCTGAATCGCCACCCAGAACAACCAGCGGACTATGACCACGCATAGCCTGGTACATGGCGCCAATGGCATTGCCAAGTCCTGGCGAACTGTGTATTTGGGCGATTGCAGGCTTGCGCGTAGCCCTTGCGTATGCATCCGCCGCCATGATGGCGACTGACTCTTGCAAGGTTAGGATGTACTTAATCGAAGGAAAATCTCCGAGCGCGTCCAGAAATCCCTGCTCTACTGTCCCGGGATTGCCAAAGATGCGCTCCACCCCATCAATTTGAAGTTGCTCCACTACCGCATAGTGCCCAGTGCGTTCCATCCCTTACCCCTTTTCCATCGAAATCAATGCCGGAGCCGAAACAATTGAATTACCAACCGGAGCGCTTGAGGTCTTTTGTTAAAACGTCGACAAAACGATCACCAAACTCATGGGAACACTGCAGTGACCGCGCAGTAATAAAGGGATAGTCAACGATGACAGAAGTCTGTTTGCCAAAGTTTCCGTGGTATTGACCGCTTGGGCCAACGGCATCCGTCAAAATGTACTCCAGCACATAGGGAGGTGGCCCCATATTGAAATCGGTACCTACAAAACCAGTGCCATCGTGGTAGTCGTACTCAATGCAATGACCCGTGACATGCTTACCAGCGATGATGGCGTTACGCTCATTAAAATCGCGGGCAAAAACCAATGCAGCGACGCCATAGCAGATCGCGCCAATCGGCTTCTTGGCAGCATGAAATCCGAGAATCAGGTCATGAACGCGCTGGTTATTCACGATATCCACAATCGGACCGCTACCGCCCACGATTAACACTGCGTCGTAAGTAGCAAGCGCTTTTTCCTGCGCTAACCGTCGCTTCTCGTAATAACCCTCCAGCTGACGCAAGAAGTCTGGCGTGCTGTAGTACGGCCGCTCCGGAAACATTTCCGCCAAGCTCTTAGTCCCATCAAGCTGCCCAGTTTTCTCAAATGCTGTCACGAGTTCCGCATCGCTAGGAGTAGTGACGCAAACCCCCAGCGGTGGATCGAAATAAGTGGGATCGGTGCTGGGTGGCAAGACCGGCGAGCGTTTTCCCTTTGGGGTAACGAAGTCAAAAGAATATCCTGCAGCCACCAGCTTATTAAGGGGGCCAACCAACTCGATTCCCCAATAACCCCACTCTGACATCACAGCCAGGATGCGCTTTCCAGTTGTCATATATCACTCCATCGGTAAGTTTGCAATGATCAATATCAACACGCGGACTCTTGTCTCGGTCGTCTACAACAATCATAGATCAAAAAATAGGGTTTGAAGTCTTTCCCAAACAATTTGTTCGAATGGGTTTTGCACACCCAGATTCACTACTTTCGGTAACGACGCTATGTGCTTGAAATGTATGAATATTTTGCTGATTGTTGCAGTC